>NZ_CP132334.1:902500-1203333 GCF_030758415.1 Parvularcula sp. IMCC14364
CCATGCCGCCAGATCACCGACGACAGGTCAGGCAGGAACATGCAAAGCCGCTCTTGTCTGACTTGCAGGTGTTCCTGGAAACATCATTGCCTAACATCCCTGGCAGGTCTGATCTTGCAATGGCGATTCGCTATGCCATTACTCAGCTCAAGAAGTTGGTCGTGTACCTCAGCGACGGCCGCCTCGAGATTGACAATAAGGCCGCCGAGAGATCGATGAAGAACCTCGCCGTCGGCAAGAAAAACTGGTTGTTCGCAGGCTCTGACAGAGGTGGAGAACGTGCTGCTACGATCTATCCCTGATCGAAACAGCCAAACTCAACAAGATCAACACCCAGGAATGGCTCGCCCATGTGATCAGCGTCATCAATGACTATCCAAACAAACAGATTGATGATCTATTGCCGTGGAACTGGAAACTTGAAAACCAATAGTCCAAGAACGGACGGTCACGATGCAGGCGGCATTGCAGGAACGTTTGTACTATCCGGCTGCGTTCTCGGCGCATTCAATTAAACTGAACTTTACCCCCCGTAGGTATATCGTCAATATCCCAGAAGCGATCCTCTGGCGTCGCCAGGCAGATTCCGCGCGATATTGGTCAGCGCGTCATAACGTTTTACCGTTTGATTAACTTAGTTGGCTACGCTGTCTGAGGCGCTGAGATTTAAGTCAAACATGAACGCACACCAGAACATACCGGACCCGTCTCGTCATACTGACCTTTCCGGCCGGATAGCCTCAGCATCGGCCACTGTGTTTATGCTTCAGGTAACTTTGAGGCTGATCGGTCTTCTAAATACCTTCATCCTCGCCCGAATATTGTTACCGGACGACTTTGGTCTCGTCGCCATAGGCATTTCTGTACTGCAGCTCATCCAGAATTTGACGGACATCGGTGTATCCCAAACCGTCATACGGTATCAAAACCCAACAGACACCAAATTAAACACAATCTTCACGCTGTCGCTACTGCGTGGCATTGCAATTGCTATTGTTCTAATACTCATTGCACTGAATGCCACTTTTCTGTTTCAGGATCCGCGGGTGCAAGTGCTAATCCTGGGACTAAGCATCATTCCGTTGCTTCACGCTGGAATAAATCCAAAATATTTTCAGTTTGAAGGACAGCTCGATTTCACGAAGGAATTTTTTACCGGCGTTACGGAAAAAATGCTTGGTGTCGTGGTATCGGTGACGATAGCTCTGATATGGCAAACTTATCTGGCCATTGTTTTTGGCTTGATCGCAGGCACGCTCGTGAAGCTGATCCTGTCTTACTTTCTTTTGCCCTTTCGCCCTCGCCTCACCTTGGCCTCATTCAGTGAAATATGGGGATTCACAGGTTGGCTTGGTGGCGTGAGCTTCGTCACTTCCTTGAACAACAAATTGGATGTCATCATGATGGGCCGTATTCTCGGCCCGACCCCGACCGGGATTTTCTATATCGCCGATCAACTGGCCGGGATGGCATCCACTGAAATCGCATCGCCCATTGCCCGCGCTCTGTATCCGGGCCTATCGCAAATTCAGGCTGACAGCGAGGCAATGTTGCGGTTATTTTTGCGCAGTACCGAAGTTTTGGGTGCCACAGCTCTTCCCGCAGGAATTGGCTTCGCATTTGTTGCGGACACTCTGATAGTGATCCTTCTGGGCCAGCGGTGGGCTGAAACCATTCCCATTATTCAGATTCTTGCACCGGTCTTTGGCCTGACTTGCTGCTTTTCGTCGATGTATGCGTTTGCAGTCGCCAAAGGCATGACGCGGGCACTGTGCATTCGCGAAATCATTTTCTTCATGATCAAGGTGCCGTTGTTTCTTTGGGCAACGTTGAACTACGGCATGATGGGCGCGGCCTACGCCGTGTTTGGCAATGCGCTCATCCACTTTGCGCTTAGTCTTTTGTTGTTTGGGAAGATAAGCAGGCAACCCTTTTGGTTGCCGATATGGCGCATTCGCAGAAGCTTTGCTGCGTGCGTGCTGATGGCACTCTCCCTTCTTATTCTGTCACCCGTTTTCAGTAACATTCCGATGAGCCTGATTCTCGTCAAGCCATTGGCCCAGGCAACGATCGGCGTCAGTATTTTTGCTCTTGTCCATTATGTATTATGGTCAATAGAAGGAAGGCCGCCCGGGATCGAAGCTGATGCACTGCAACTTGGTCGTTCGCTTACCAAACCAAAAACAAAATCATGATTTCATATTTGTGATAATGAATACTTGAACCTAACTTCGTGAGCACGCGCCTCGATCAAGAGCTAAAGAACTCCAACGCGACTGAGCACCTTGCCGGTCAGGTTCTTGACCAAATCCTTTTTTTTGTTTTTGTCGGCAAGTCCAGGCTTCATACCAAGTCGGCGCAGTTTTGCGTTTATCAGATATATACGCCTTACCCGTTCGCTTGCTTCCGACCGCCAGGTAACGGACAAGGAAATTGATACTTCCTTGCCGTTCCGAACCCAATGCGGCGCCTTGACCGGAACATAAAGCGCATCGCCAGGCGTCAAAGAAAAAGTTTTTCCATGCGCCGCCATTTCGTCTGCATACTCAAGATTGCAATGGCCTCCAAGATGATAGGTTTCGTGCTGTTCCGGTGAGACAATACGTTCATGAGCCGATGGGAAAACTGTCATTGCCTTCTCTCCCCGGATCTGCATCAGAATGTTATGCTCTGGATCAAAGTGAAAGGGTGTAATTGCATCCGGGGACGACACGAAAATAAATCCTTCTGGCCTGTATGCTTTTCCTCTCAAAGCCTCCACTGCCGGGAACACGGGTTCCAAACAGGCCATCATTAATTCTTTATATTGAGTATCTGATTCGATATTGCGCAAAGCGACCCACGAACCACTTACATTGATGTTCTGTAACGTATCCTCAACACTCAAGCCGGTTCCCGGCGTGTTTTTCCAATCCGACTGATCAATATCGATCGCGCCCAAGTTATATTCCAGTTGATCTTCCGGCAGGGAATTTGCCAACTGTGCCAGGCGCTCAACCTTTAAAAGCGGGTGGTCTTCAAGATTATGTCGGAAACTGGTCGGTGTGTTGGGATAACCAGCCGCAAAGTGATCCAACTGATTTGAGCTAAAGTATGCCATTTACTCGCCTGAACAGTTTTTCTATTTTCACCCGAACTATAGATGCAAGACTTTCAAGAGCTACCAACATTCGGGTTATCATACCAGACAAACCTGCGTCACTCCCGATAAGGAGGGAGCCAATCTCTTTGCGCTCACCCCATAGGCTATTGACCAAAGAGTTGTCAGCTGTAGTACAAGAATCCACGCAAGAGATTTGCGGATCGGCAATGTGTCTTTTTAGAACCTCTACTTCCAATAGAGCGCCGGGCGAATAGTCCGCAAAGGCGGGATCATAGGCGACCTTGAGTGCAAAAGCTTCGTTGGTTGAGACAATATCAAGGGCATAGGCAATTGCCTCTTTGCCACAAAGAAGACGCGAAAACCGGAGATTGCCTTGAGTAGCTGCATCTTTAACGAGTATTTCAAAAAAGTTTATGTCCGCCTCACGACATAAAATTGCCGTTCCGTTTTCTTTCTTCCAGCCTGTATTTTCCATCTCCAAAAAGTCTGTCAGCCATGTATCGATGTCTGCCGAAGCGTCCCATTGCTGAAATGACACAGGTCCCCTCTCTTCAAGCCGACGATACAATCGCCCGATATTTTTTCGTCTCTTTTTGCTTAAGGTTGAATTGAGGTAAGTGTCGTAGTCACCGTGATACCTGATCGCGGCTCGACTAAAAGCTACTGGCACTGAGTATACTCTGCGCTGAGCGGTGCAAACTTCAGATAATGCTGTGAGAAAATTGCTTTCAAGGACGACATTTTTGAGGAAACAAAATCGCTTTCTCGTTGAATCGATCCACTGACAAAAAAGCATCGCGGCCTCTTCTTCGTAGCCTTTTCTGACGAGAGGGTGTGCTAGATAGGCATGTGTATGCGCTGCCGCTTGGCAAAAAGACACCGGTAGCTTCGCGTATCCCTTGGCCCCCTCCATCAATGAAAGAAAAATCATTTTCTGTTCGTGGGAGGCATAAATAATTTCAACGTCTCTGCCGTCATATAATGACAGGGCAGCGGCAACACATTTTGGTTCAAGGAAAAGGTTGGGGGTTTCAGCGACATTTGCGAGATCACCCCAGCCTTCCTCCAACGCCCTGACTGAGGCGCTGGTCAGTGGTATGCATTTAAAACATTGCTCTGACATACATTTCTTCACTCAAGCCCGCATTTCAAACATCGGCTCAACCCATTGACGCAGGTTAGCTGCCATATTGTATCCGCGGAAATGTTCCCCCTTTTAAGGTCTTGAGAAAATTTATCGCGTTCCGCCTCAAACCAGGAGGTGTAACCTCAATGGTGCTTAATTTTTGATATTGCTTCCCTAAAGAGCGCTTGTACCGCGCCTCACCGTACATCATGTCATAAGCTGTGTATCCCAAATCCGCATAATGGCGCATCGCCAAATAATGGGAGACCAATCCAGGCTTGAAGCGATTATCATCCTCATACAGAAAGCCACTCTGATAGCTGCTGGAGGTACCGTCGTGAATGTGGTTATAAAGGCATCCTATGGTTTTTGCTCCAGCGCGGATTTCCAGTAAGCTGACCAGTTCCGGACTATCCGTGATGAGGCGCTCATGAAATTCGACGAAGTCACTATTGCCAAAAACACCCGTCTTGCCGCGTTTTTGCCAACTTGCCTGATGTAGCTCCGCTAGTTTTTTCCAGATTTCCTGTCGCTGAGCCGTGTCCTTCGCTTCAGTGACCGTGAGCGGCTCTGTTTCAGTGTAAAGCCTTATCGAACGCTGCAATTGGGCTCTGGTGTTCTTGCTGAACTGAGCAGTCTGAGGGCTTTCTACCTCACCGTCTGTAGACAAGTCTGTCGCCCAGCTGAACCCTTCCTCAACGAGGTAGCACGGCCATCCAACATCGTATGTACATTCGAGCAGTGACTCTCGTGTATTGTTATCGATGTTTCTAAACACAAAACTACCGACATTTGGAAAGCTATCGAACAGCTGCTTAAAGATTAACCTGTCGCAAATACTCTGATACCGCGGTTTACAAAGTGGTCGGTTGTACTCAACATAGATGCTGTCCAGCAAATCGTCCGCAGATTCGCTCAACCTAACCTCATGTATATGGATGCCCGGGAGTTTTCTTACTTTGTTTTGCCCAACAATGGCACAAGCAACCAGGTCATCATCAAAAACTCGAAAGGCCGTCAGTTTTGCCCTGGTAATTGCCAGCGGCAGCCAGGCCTTTATCCAGCCAGGGGCCTGGAACACTGTATGAGAAGTCGACGCGGCCAGTTTTGTCCAGTCTGCAACCAGATGATCTACTGTTTCACCGTTCTCAAGTAAGTTTGTTTCACATTGCATTGACGAAACTCCGATGGCGCAGTAATTTTTTAAGTAACCATGATTTTGCCTCCGATGGAAGGCCGATCTGGCCGGAACCTCCACACAGTGGAGGCCATATCGGCCGGGCGGATTGTTTCGGGAACTGGCGGTCTATAACCTAAAGACGTGTGAGGACGGATTGTATTGTACTGGCGTCGCCATTGCTCAATGATCACTTTAGCTTCCCGCAGATGATTGAAGAGCTCTAATTTCAAGCATTCATCGCGCAACTTACCATTGAACGATTCATTATAGCCGTTCTCCCATGGGCTGCCTGGTTCTATATAAAGGGTTTTTACCCCTATACGACCAAGCCATTGTCTGACGGCCTTTGCTCGGAACTCGCTCCCCATAGAGCTGTACCAAGCAACAGCGGCTTCAATGTCGGCTACTGGGAGAGACAGGACGTCTTCTTTAAATGGAAAGGCTGCTTCTAACAGTTACATACAATTCATAATTATTATTTTGAAAAAAAATTAAGCACTTCTACTGCAATAAAAGCACTGTAGAAAATACTACTCAATGTCTACATTGCCGCCGGATGCAGACATTCGCCAAATATGTGGACGGCCCTGTTTAGGTGCTGCGGGACAAGCAGGTGATCAACGCCCTCGTCGCTGAGACCGTGGGCGATGATACGGCCAATGCCAATCTGACGGAAACAGCAAAGGTCCAGAAATCAATCCTCGCCGACGCGGTTAGCGAACAAAACGGCAGGGCGTTGCCGCCAGGATGGGTGCCGCGTTGGTTTACCTTTCCGGCCAGCCAGTATTTGTCCGAACGCGCAGCCGCGCTGGCAGAACGCCGCAGCAGGATATCCGACATAGCGGAATAAGCACATTGTTGGCTGTTGGGCCTTCGAACTGGGAGTTCCGGCAGTTGGTGTGCGCGATGGGCGATTATGGAAGGTGCACCGAACAGTCAGGTCCTGATCTCTTTTGACACGTCCGGCGCTTGCGCTTTCCCTCTCGGTTTGATGGAAACGGATCAGACCATCCCGGCCAGAAATACCCATAGGACCTGCCACGGGCTGGCATCAGGCAAAACCGGCAATCTCAAAAATTTTCCCCGTCCGCCTGTCGGCAGGACTTCCTCGCGCACCAAAATTTGTGAGACTGCCGGTCCTTCACTGGCGTTCCGGCCTCTGAGTTTTTTGCGGATGTGACGTTTGCCATGCTGCCAGCCCGTGGCGGCGGTCCGGTGTCAGGCCGGGAGATGGTCTTCCGGCTCCATCAAAAGGAGATAAAAAGATGGCACAAGCACTCGGATATGTAAAATCACAGGAAACCGGCGGTTTTGAAGGCACGCTTGCCATGCTGACCCTCAAAACACGGATCAGTATCGTGCCGAACCAGACCAAAGCCACCGAGCGGCAACCCGACTTCCGAATTTACGCAGGGACCGGGGCTGGCGAAATCGGCGGTGGCTGGAAGCGCACGGGCAAAAATTCGGGCCGGGAATATATATCCCTGACCTTTGCCCATCCGGCCCTTGGTCCGTCAAAACTCTATGCAAATCTCGCCCCGGCTTCCGGTCAGGATGAGGAAGAGGTACTGGCAATCCTGTGGAATCCGCAGGATTGAGCGTCATCCCCTTTTTAGTACCCCGCCTCATTTTGAGGCGGGGTATTTATGAGTTTATTATTTCATCATACTTATTATTTTTTCGACGACGGGGGGACAATCTTGCGTCAAACAAAGCGAGTATGAGGCTGGAGGCCACATGAAAATCCTCATCTTCCAAATCAGATATCGTCTCGCCATAGATATGATAACTACTGGTCAAAATCGTTTCAAAGAAACGTCCGGGGTCGAGTGCCAGGATACAACGCCACCATACGGGGTCATTTTTCAGTTCGCACAAGGCGAGCGTCACAGGATGAAAACCATATAATCTGCAAAACAGCGTCGCCAGTTCAACTGTCATTCTGGACTGGCCCGTCTCATATCGTGATATTTGAGATACACCGAAATGACGGACGTTTTGTAATTGTAGCAAAGTTGATACGTCAGATTGCGCGATGCCCCGGGTCTGACGCATCAGCCTGATGATCTCTCCAGAATGAGAATTATCTCTGGTGATTTTGGTCGATGGAGCTTTCATTGGTGCCGGTTGTCCTAAGGATATGAACTGACATGTCATTGCTTCTCATTTAACCATCACGAGATAATTCCCTTGATTTTGCCGAAAAACCTGCCAAACAGGATCAAAATCTATACTCAACTACCTCGATATAATCGGTTTTTTGATTAAAAATATTTGTATTATATGCAAATACTGGGCCATTTCGATTTCAGGCAAGGCTTAGGATAATCACTCTCATTCCGCAGCCACATCATCGAATGGCTCAAATCAGGCGATTCAGCCGGTTGCATATTTTGCAAGTATTCAACATACAGCATAGATAATCTCAGACATGTAACATTGATTTTTTACGGTCAAATGCCGCAACATGCGGGTGCTCCCCATAGTTAAGGAGCTCATTGTCTGAGTAAAATATGCCGGAGAAAAGTGATCATCATAGCAGATTTCCTGCCAGTCCGTATCTGCTCGTTCAGGAAGCGGCAGACTATCTGCGATTATCCGTGACCACAATGAAACGTATGCGCATAGATGGTACAGGGCCAATCTATCGAAAGCATATGGGGCACGTTGTGTATCACATTAATGACCTGGAGAAATGGTCTGAAGGTCATATGTACACATCAACTGGCGGAGCCGGTATATGAAGAAAAGATGCGCGATACTATCCTCATCTTGCCTTGTTATCGTGGCTTTGTGTGCCGTTCAGGTCTCGCATATCCCACCGATGTTCATCTGGAATCATACAAAAAGTATAGAGCGCGGGCTTTATATCTATGCCGGATACCGGGTGCAAAGAGGTGTGATCGTTGCCGTTTCCGTCCCCCCGGAACATCGTAAACAACTCAGTGAAGGGGGATTTTTGCCGGAAAATGTCCCCTTGATGAAATATGTTGCAGCCGTTTCGGGGGATCAAACTTGCAGACTTAAAGAGGAAATCTTTATCCGAACAGACCCTGCCGCTATTGCGCTGACAATGGATTCAATGGGGCGTTCGTTACCTGTTTGGCAGGGGTGCCAGCTTCTTGATAGTGACGAAATATTTCTATTAGGAGCGCATCCACACTCATTCGACAGTCGGTATTTTGGCTCTGTGCATATCGATTCTGTGATCGGAACTTATCGATTGATGTGGAGAGCCAGGTCATGATCGACTTTTCAAAATCGAAAACATCACTCCCAAATTTGAAGCAGACCGAAGGGCAAGATAGAAGCAACGACGTCATCGACGCCGAAACTTGTGTCTGCACGTCCTTTTTTCGGCGTCATTACCTGCGGAATGACACCGTGTTTAGTCGAAGCCTTTTGTATTTGAGGCTTCAAAGGGTGTTGTGCTGACAATGGCTGAAGATGAGTTCGTCCCAAAGCCTGGGCACATAAGGCAAACCCGAACCAAACCAGCGCGCAGGTTTACCAAACAGATGATGGCACGGGTTGAGCGTGCAGGAGGGTCGCGGCGGCTGAAAAACAAATCGAGCACCTTCACCGGTGGACGGACTGGCCGGGGGCTCGGCGCGCGGCCCATGCACGGGTTTCGCGGGCTGGATCGGCGCCGGGTGATTGTGAAAGTGCGCCTCGCAGTGTTCGGCAAGGGAGCCGCGCGCTTTACCAGCTTTGCTGGAGCGCGCGCCCATCTTTCCTATATTCAGCGCGAAGCTGCCGTACTGCAGGAGCATGATCACGCGGAAGCAGGAAAGTTGGAACGGGACTTCGGTGCGGATGATCCTGACGGCCATTTCTACAGTGCCGAGCATGATCACCTCGATGGATTGTCATTTCTCGATCAATCGAAGGACGACCGCCATCAGTTCCGGATCATCGTCTCGCCCGAAGATGGAACGGAGCTAGCATCACTGAAAGATTATACGCGTGATCTGATGCGCGGTGTTGAACAGGACCTCGATACCAGGCTCGACTGGATTGCGGTCGATCATTTCAATACCGGCCATCCGCACACACACATCGTGCTGCGCGGCAAGGATGATCGGGAAAAAGACCTGGTGATTGCCCGCGACTATATTCGACACGGCTTTCGCAAGCGGGCGGAGTTAAATCTCACGCGCGAACTCGGGCCCCGCCAAGCGCGAGATATTGCGGCCAGTCTGAATCAGGAAATTGACAGGGAACGCTTCACCAGTCTTGACCGTGATCTTCTCTCACTGGCGGTCGATGGCGAGGTGCATCTCCTGAAACCGGCAACACTCTATGACCGGTTCCGCACCCATTTGCGGCTCGGCCGTCTCAAAACACTCGAAGGCATGGGACTGGCCCGGAACGCTGACAACATCTCTTGGCGACTCCGCCCGGACCTCAAGGAAACCCTGGTCCGTATGGGCGAGCGGGGCGACATCATCCGGACCATGCAGCGGGCGCACAAGGCTGAGGTGGAACGACAGGTGTTCGATCCGGCAAATTCGGCACAGCGACCCGTGTTGGGAGAAATTGTCGCCACCGGCCTGCGCGATGACCGTGAGAGCCACAAATATCTGATCGTCTCCGGCACTGACGGACGGCACTGGTATGCGGAGCTTGACCTAGATGAGGCCTTACCGGGGAAAGGCGGCATCGTCTCCCTCACACCGTCCCGTGGCAAAACCAAACCAAGCGACAGGACGATCGACCGGATCGCGAAAAAACATCGCGGCGTCTATTCCCGCGACTTGCACATCGCGAGTGATGGTCCGCAGTCTGATACATTCCTGACCGCGCACAAGCGGCGGCTTGAAGGCTTGCGGCGCAAAGGCCTTGTGGAGCGTCAGGCAGATGGCAGCTGGCACATTCCGGACGATTATCTGACACGCGTTGCGGCTGCAGACGGCGGTGGCGTGTCTGTTGATGTGCACTCGTCGATGCCTGTCAAAGACCAGATCAGAGCGCGATCCCATGTCTGGCTTGATCAGCGAATCGATGATGCTGGCGTCGGCGCCACCGGATTCGGTAATTCACTAACAGAGGCGCTCGCGAAACGCCGGCAGTTCCTGCTGGCGCAAGGACTCGCCCGAAGTTCTCAAGGGCAGTTCGTGATCGACAAGGTGCAACTTGATGCTTTGGCGCGGCAGTCACTGGACGAAGCCGGCGGCAAACTGGCGAAAACACTGGGCAAACAATACCGCGCCTTCGTGCGGCAGGTATCCGGAACCTATCTCAGACCAGTGGATCTCCCATCCGGGCGCTATGCCGTGATCGACAGCGGCAGGCATATCACGCTGGTGCACTGGTCGCGTGTCATCGAGAACTACCGTGGACGACAGGTCGAAGCACGGCTCAGCGGCAAGTCGGTAAGCTGGCATTTCGGGCGTTCGATACCGTTGCCGCCCCGATAAAAAGGCACTCGTGGGATCAGGAAGGGTCTTCTGGGGGTCAGCAAAGGTCTTTTGAGGGCCAGAACGGTACCTGTGAAGGTCAGCAAGGGTCAGAAAGGGTGTTTTGAGGGTCAGACGGGGTCAGGGAGGGGCGTGAGAGGGTCAGCCGGGACCAGAAAGGGTCAGAAAAGACCCTAGGCAAAACTGAATTTTTTGATGATCATCCGCTGCAGGATCAATTCGCAATAAAGCGGGAGGCAGATGATCATGACACCAACAAAAATACTTTTTGGCCAGATACTGATCTCTTTGAGCCTTGCCCTCCTGATGATCTGGTGGGCAACCCAGTGGACGGCAGGCCAGTTCGGTTATGCCGACCGGCTCGGGCTGCCCTGGTTCGAGATTTTCCGGTTGCCTGTCTATTACCCCTGGGAATTCTTCATCTGGTGGGTGCACTTTGAGGCGGCTGCGCCGCTCGTTTTCCTGAAAGGCGCGGCGATTGCCGCCTCGGGAGGCCTTGCGGGGGTTGCGGCCGCTATTGTGGGTTCGGTGTTACGCGCCCGGCAGCCGAAAGAGGTCACAACCTATGGCTCCGCCAATTGGGCCTCAAAAAAAGACATCCGCAATTCCGGCCTGCTCAGCAACGAGGGTGTGATCCTCGGTCAGTGGGGAAAACATTATCTGCGCCATGATGGCGAAGAGCATGTTATGGCTTTTGCGCCAACACGGTCGGGCAAGGGCGTTGGCCTTGTGGTGCCCACGCTTCTCTCCTGGACCGGCAGCGCCATTATTCATGATCTGAAAGGCGAGAACTGGCAACTGACGGCAGGCTGGCGCGCAAAGTTCTCGCGCTGCTACCGTTTTGATCCGACGGACCTTGCTTCTGCGAAGTTCAATCCGCTGATGGAAATCCGCAAAGGCATCCATGAGCTGCAGGATACCCAGAACATTGTCGATATCCTGATTGACCCGAACGGATCGAAACCTGAGCGCAACCACTGGGACAAGACCAGCTACGATCTACTGACAGCGGCGGTCCTGCATGTTCTTTATGCAGAAGAGGACAAGACTCTGCACGGTGTGGCGCGGTTTCTCTCCAATCCGGAGTGTTCGGCGGAAGAGATGCTGGAAGCGATGCGCACGACCAACCATCTCGGTGACCGGCCCCATGACATTGTCGCCATGGGTGCGCGTCAGGCCCAGAACATGTCGCCCAATGAGTTCTCCGGAGTTCTTTCAACCGCGATGACCACCCTCAGCCATTTCCGGGACCCGATCCTGAGTACTGTCACGTCTTCGTCTGATTTTTCAATTGATGATATTGCAATAAACGCAGACAATATCTCGCTCTATCTGGTGGCGCCGCCGTCGGACGATGGCCGCATCCGGCCCCTGATCCGTATGGTCCTAAATCAAGTCCTGCGGCGGCTCACCGAAAAGCACGATGCTGAAAAGCCGCATGATTTATTGTTGATGCTGGACGAGTTTCCGTCCCTAGGGCGGCTCGACTTTTTTGAATCGGCCCTCAGCTTCATTGGCGGTTATGGCATCAAGGCCTATCTGATCGCCCAATCTCTCAACCAGATCGAAAAGGCCTATGGGCCGAACAACGCAATCCTCGACAATTGTCATTTGCGGATCGCCTTTGCGACCAATGATGAGCGGACCGCGAAGCGCATCTCAGACGCGCTTGGGGCGACGACCGAGCAGCGCCATCAGCGCAATTATGCTGGGCACCGGCTCGCCCCCTGGCTCGGTCACATGATGGTCTCGACTCAGGAGACTCAGCGGCAGCTCCTGACGCCTGGCGAACTAATGCAGCTGCCTTCAGATGAAGCGATCATCATGGTCGGCGGCAAGAAACCCATCCGGGCAAAGAAAGTACGCTATTTTAAGGACCGGAATTTTGTGTCGCGCCGCTGCAAGCCGCCTGTCTCAGCTGCCTCTTCCAGCGCGGTGTGTGCTGGTGCCGGTTCGGGCAATCGCTGGCAGGGAACAAATGCCGGTATCGTTGATCAGGAACGGGCTCGAGAGATTGGACAAGATACCATCGTTGCGCAAGAGCCCGCGCAACAGCAACAGGGCCGAGAGCGCACGCGCGAGATTGTGGCGTATGACGCTATGACGTCAAAGTTTCTGAGCCGTTTTGATGGGGACGACCTGCCGGACCTGGGAGGCAGCCTTGACTGAGCGGCCCCGTAAATCCCGCCACACGCTGCGGCTCACCTCTGATGCGGAACGATTGCTGAATCATGCCGCAGGCGGACGATATGGCGTGCGCTCCGATATCGCTGACAAAGCGATCCGCGCCTATCTCGATCCGTCCGGCGACGACCGCATCTCGCTGATGGAGCGCCGCCTCAATGCCATGACCAAGGTGAACCGGCGGCTTGCCGACGACCAACTGGTCGCGACCGAAACCCTCGGATTGTTTATCCAGTTTTTCATGACCATCACGCCGTCCATGCCAAGGGACAATCAGGATGCCGCCAAGGCGCTTGGCCTCAAACGCTATGATCATTTTTTGAGCGAGCTTGCCAAGCGATTGCGCAGCAACGTCTCCCTGACCGACATGGTGTTTGACAGTGGCGACGGTCTTGATGATCTGCTTGCCGGTCTCGACGGTGACATTGCAACACCAGAAAAAATGGCGGTGCCGGCATGAGTAGTCATGATCGACACATTGCCATGCTCACAACGGCGTTCGGGCCGGAGATTGCAAACGCGCTTAATGATCCGGACACACAGGAAGTTATGGCCAATCCTGACGGCAGCCTCTGGGTTGAAACAAGAAGAGGCGGACGCGAAAAGGTGGCGAAACTGCCTTCGACCCAGGCAGAACGGATCATCCGTCTGGTGGCAAGTCATGTGGGAACGGACTGCACGCCCTCAGCGCCCGTTGTCAGTGCCGAGTTGCCCGGAAGCGGCGAACGCTTCGAAGGCCTGTTACCACCGGCTGCCCCGGCGCCCTGTTTTGCGATCCGCAAACCGGCAGCCCGCGTATTCTCGGTCGAGGAATTTGTTGAGCGAGAAGTGATGACACCAATGCAGGCAACGATCTTGCGGAAGGCTGTGGCAACCCAACAGAATATCGTGATTGCAGGGGGCACAGGGTCCGGGAAAACCACGCTTGCGAATGCGCTGTTGCATGAGTTTACTTTGACTGGGGAACGGTTGGTGCTGATTGAGGACACGCGGGAACTGCAATGCACGGCACAGGACCATGTGCAGCTCAGAACCGTTACCAATATTGTCAGTATGTGCGATCTTGTGCGGTCTTCGCTAAGGCTCCGGCCCGACCGGATCATCATTGGTGAGGTGAGGGGGGCAGAAGCGCTCGATCTCTTAAAAGCCTGGAACACCGGTCATCCGGGTGGCGTCGCAACCCTGCATGCAAACTCCGCTGATGGCGCGCTTGTACGGCTCGAACAGCTTTGCGGAGAAGCCACCACGTCGCCACCACGCAGCCTCATTGCTGAAGCCGTCGATATGATTGCCTTCCTCAAAAAAACCGGCAGCGGCAGGCGGCTTACTGAATTGAAACGCGTCACCGGTCTCACCGCTCTCGAAGAATTTGTCACCGAGGACGCCATGCCATCGGCACTCACCCTGATCGATCAAAAGGAGACCCGTTCATGATCCGCTCTTTATGTATTTTGCTTCTGCTGTTCTTTGTCTTGTTGGAACCTGCTTATGCGTCTGGGTCCGGCATGCCCTGGGAAGGGCCGTTGCAGTCGATCCTTGATTCAATTGAGGGGCCAGTTGCTCGTGTGATCGCGGTCATCATCATTGTGATCACCGGCCTCACCATGGCGTTCGGCGATATGTCAGGCGGCGCACGGCGGATGATCCAGATCGTTTTTGGTCTGTCAATTGCCTTTGCCGCAACCAGCTTCTTTTTGACTTTCTTTTCATTCGGCGGCGGAGCTTTAGTCTGATGGAATTACCTGACGGATATGTGGTGCCTGTCTACCGCTCCCTTTCCGAGCCGGTGTTGATTGCCGGCGCGCCTCGTGCGGTCACCATTCTCAATGGCACGCTCGCGGCAAGCCTCGGTCTCGGTCTGCAATTATGGATACTCGGGATCGTCTACTGGTTTGTGGTTCAAGGGATTGCCGTCTGGATGACAAAACGCGATCCGCAATTCTTTGAAACCGCGACAAGGCACATAAGACACAAGGGGTATCTCTCATGCTGAACCTTGCAGAGTTCCAATCGCGCCCCAAAAGCCTTGCAGACTATCTGCCCTGGGGATTTCTGGTCGCGCCCGGCGTGGTTCTCAACAAGGATGGCAGTTTCCAGAAGACGCTGCGCTATCGTGGGCCTGATCTGGCAAGCGCCACAGCGGAAGAGATGGTCTCTGTCACAGCACGGATCAATAATGTGCTGCGCCGGTTTGGCACAGGCTGGTCACTTTATTTTGAGGCGGCGCGGGTCGCGGCTCCGGACTATCCGGCATCGCATTTTGATCAGCCGCTTGCCTGGCTGATTGATGAAGAACGCCGGGCAGGATTTGAACGGGACGGACGGTATTTTGAAAGCTCATTCTATCTGACGTTTCAGTATCTGCCGCCGGAAGACCGGACCAGCCGTCTTGACTCTCTGCTGCTTGATCGCAGCGATGAGAGTACCGCCACTGGTTGGCAAGATCATCTCACAGAATTTACCGATCAGGTGCGACAGGCGATTGATCTTCTGAACGGTGCCATGCCGCTGGTCGCGGAACTCGATGACCGGGAAACACTGACCTATCTGCATGACGGCATCTCATCCAAAAAACATAATGTAAATGTGCCGGACGTCCCGGCCTATCTCGATTGTCTCGTCGCCGACGAGGCACTCACCTGCGGGCTAGAGCCGAAACTGGGCGACCGGCATTTGCGTGTGCTGACAATATTGGGACTACCGGGGACAGGCGAGCCCGGCCTGCTCGACGCCCTCAATCATCTTGGCTTTCCTTATCGCTGGATGACACGATTTATTGCCCTCGATAAACGGGACGCGCAAGTGGCGCTCGAAAAAGCCCGGCGGCACTGGTTCGCCAAACGCAAATCTGTTTTGTCCCTGTTGCGTGAAGCGGTGTTTCAGGAACCAGCCCAGCTGCTCGACAGCGATGCTGAAAACAAGGCGGCAGATGCCGATCTTGCCCTGCAGGACTTGGGGAGCGATGCGGTCTCCTTCGGCTTTGTCACGACGAGCGTTGTTGTGGCGGAGAACGACGCTGATGTTGCGGAAGCCCGCATCGCCAAGGTCGCTGAACTCTTCAATGCCAGGGGTTTCGTCACCATCAACGAGACCGTCAATGCGGTTGATGCCTGGCTCGGCTCCCTGCCGGGTCAGCCTTACGCCAATGTGCGCCAGCCCCTGATCCATACGCTGAACCTTGCCCATTTCTGCCCGCTCTCCGCCGTCTGGGCCGGACCGCAAGAAAACGCCCATCTTGCAGGACCACCGGTGATGCAGGTGGCGACAGAAGGGGCGACCCCGTTCCGTCTCGTCACGCATCAGGGCGATGTGGGTCATATGATGGTGGTCGGCCCGACCGGTGCTGGAAAGTCCGTTTTGCTTAATCTGCTTATGGCGCAATTCCTGCGCTATGAGGGTGCGCAGGTGTTCTTCTTCGACAAGGGCGCCTCGGCAAGAGCCATGGTTCTGGGACTGCGCGGTACCTGGCTTGATGTGGCCGAACCCGATGATATTGCCCTGCAGCCGCTGAAATCCGTTGATCATGATAGCCATCGCGGCTGGGCCCTCGACTGGCTGCTTTTACTGCTGACCGGCGAGGGGCTAGAGGTAACGCCTGAACAGAAGGACCTTCTCTGGACCGCACTTAACGCTCTTGCCGATGTGCCGGAACATGAACGTACCCTGACCGGCCTGTCATTGCTGGTGCAGGATCAGGCCATCAGGACGGCGTTGCAGCCCTTCACGCTGGAAGGCGCATTCGGGGCCGTGCTCGACAGTGACTGCGAAGAGATCGGCTTTGCCCGCGTCACCGGTTTTGAAATGGACCGGCTGATGCAGACAAAGCGTCTTGTCCTGCCGGTCCTCGACCTCTTGTTTCACCGGCTGGAGGAACGCTTTCGTGGGTCACCTTCCTTGCTCATACTAGATGAAGCCTGGCTCTTCCTCGACCATCCCGTCTTTGCCGGCAAAATCCGCGAATGGCTCAAAACCCTCCGCAAAAAGAATGTCTCGGTGATTTTTGCGACCCAGTCGCTTGCCGATGTGGCAATGAGCACGATTGCTCCGGCATTGATTGACGCCTGTCCAACCCGAATCTTCCTGCCAAACTCAGCAGCCGTGGAACAGACGGCAAAGGAAACCTATGAGCGATTCGGTCTCAACCAACGTCAGATCGAGATCATCGCCAGTGCAGCGCCGAAACGGGACTACTACTATCAGTCATCCGATGGCAATCGCCTGTTCGACCTCACATTGGGTGAGGTCGCACTCGCCTTTTGCGGCGCGTCGTCGGCGACAGCGCAGCAGGAAATCGATGCTGTTCTGGCGCAGCACGGAGGGGCCGGATTTCCGGAGAAATGGCTGGAACATCATGGGCTCAGCTGGGCCGCTCAATTGTTTGCTGGACGATGTAAAGAGGAGAGTACCCATGCGTAAACTGATCATTATTGGCCTATTTGCTGTGTTATCGATCCAGCCAGCGATTGCCCAGTTTGGCAATGGGATCGTTTTTGACCCGACCAATTACCGGCAGAACCTGATCACCGCGATCCGCAATGTGGAGCAGGTCAATAATCAGATCCGGCAGTTGGAAAACGATATCCGCATGCTCGCCAATCAGGCCGAAGACCTGACTAGGTTAGACTTTTCAGCCGGCGCAATCGTTGACCAGAAACTCGCCGAGATCGAACAGCTGATCAGGAACGCCAATTCGATTGCCATGTCAGTTGCAGAGATGGAATCCGCCTATGCCGAGCTTTATCCTGACGACTATGTCGTGATCGGTCGGGACAAGGCGATGGTTGCCGCGCGGGCACAATGGCAAGCGGCACGCCGTGCTTATGGGGACACATTGCTTGTGCAGGCGCAGATAGCCGATGCCGTCAATGCCGACCGCTCAACCCTTGATCGCCTGATCACCGAAAGCCAGACCGCCAGCGGCAATCTGCAGGTGACGCAGGCCGGAAACCAGCTTGTGGCGCTGCAGACCAAACAGTTGATGCAGCAGCAGGTTCTGATCGCAAGTCAATACCGGGCAGAAGCATTGGAACGGGCACGCGCTGTTGACGCAGAAGAGATCGCCCGCGCACGCTTCTCAAAGTTTGTCGGTGACGGTACGGCCTATAAGGAGGCCGAATGATGGACGATCTCGGCGTCATTGATCAGTTTACAGCCGTTTTCTCGACCTATATCGATTCAGGCTTCGGCTTGCTCTCGGCCGATGTCGCCTTTCTGACCACGGCGCTGATTACCATCGATATTGTGCTTGCGGGTCTTTTCTGGTCGATGAACGGCGAAGCCAATGTCATCGGTCAATTTGTGAAAAAGGTCCTTTATGTTGGCGCCTTCGCCTTCATCCTCAATAATTTTCAATTCCTGGCTACGGTGATTTTCGACAGTTTTGCGGCATTGGGCCTGAAGGCAACAGGCACCAGTATCACCGCAGCTGATCTCCTGAAGCCGGGATTTGTCGCCAATACCGGCTTTGAAGCGGCAATACCGCTGCTTGATGAAGCAAATGCACTGGCCGGATTCCCTGACATCTTTGCCAATGCGATCGCGATCTTCATCATCATGCTCGCCTGGCTGATCGTGCTCCTCGCCTTCTTCATTCTCGCAATACAGCTCTTTGTCACCATCATTGAGTTCAAGCTGACGACCCTCGCAGGCTTTGTGCTGGTCCCCTTTGCGTTATGGAACAAAACAGCCTTCCTCGCTGAAAAAGTCCTCGGCAATGTGATTTCCTCCGGTATCAAATTGATGGTCCTTGCCCTGATTGTCGGGATCGGCTCGACGATCTTTTCATCTGTAACGTCCGCCTTCACGCCGGGTGATGTGACCCTGCAGCAGGCGGCAGCAACGATCCTCGCATCGTTGTCGTTGTTGGCACTTGGGATCTTTGGACCTGGTATCGCAACTGGCCTCGTTTCTGGTGCACCTCAGCTCGGGGCAGGGGCAGCTGTTGGTACAGCCCTTGGTGCTGGCGCCGGTATTGCGGCAGGCGGTGCCCTTGGCGTGATGGGCATGCGTGCTGCCATGGCGGGTGGTCATGGCGCAGTGCGCGCCGGGGCGTCGCTCGCCGGCGGGGCGCATACCGCCTACACCCTTGGCAGCGCCGGCAATACGGGAGCTGCAGCAACGCTTTCGGGTGCAAAGTCCACGGTTGCTGCCGGAGCGGCGAGCGCCAGTTCCCGCCTCAAATCGATGGCGAGTGCGGCGCTCGGCAAGCCGGAAGAAGCCTTTCAGTCGGGGGCGAAGGCCGCCTTTGCCGATACGGGCGGCAAGCTCAACGGCAAGCCGATGCCGGTCACGGGGGTAACATCGTCACCTCCCAACTGGGCGAGTAATTTACGCCGTGAACAGACAATGCGCGATGCCGGTCTTGCGACTACGCAAACTGTTGCCATGGGCGATCGCCCTGGTGGCGGTGAAGGACCGCGTCTCAACGATGGAGGAGCCCCATGAAATTCAAGCGGCCACAAAATCACTATGGCGAAAGCCCGGTCCCTGAAACCCCGTATCAGAAAGCGGGGCAGGTCTGGGACGAGCGGCTTGGCTCGGCACGGGTGCAGGCCCGTAACTGGCGCCTTACGGCGTTCGCCATGATACTATTTGCCTTTGGGTTAGCGTTGGCAGTTGTCTGGCAGGGCAGCCGGTCAATCGTGACGCCTTACGTTGTTGAAGTGAGTGATGCAGGGCGCACCCGTGCTGTTGCGCCGGCAACGGAGACCTATGAGCCGAGAGATGCCCAGATTGCCTGGCATCTGGCAGAGTTTATCAGAAAGACCCGCGCTGTTTCGATTGATCCTGTGGTTGTCCGCGAGAACTGGCTTGCAGCTTACGACTATACGACGGACCGTGCCGCAGCGACCCTCAACGACTATGCCCGCGAACACGACCCGTTCGCTGAAATCGGTGAACGCAGCGTCTCTGTGGAAATCATCAGTGTGGTGCGCTCCAGCGATAACAGTTTCGATGTGCGCTGGCAGGAAACAGAATTCCGTTTTGGCCGTGTCGAACGAGCCGAGCGCTATACGGCAAGTCTGACGGTTGTGGTGAAACCGCCGCGCGATGCCGACACGTTGCGGCGCAATCCGCTTGGTATTTATGTCCATGGTCTCGACTGGGCCCGAGACTTTCAACCGGGAGACGGATCATGAGAGCGTTTGTTTCGCTGGTTTCTTTGTTGGTTCTTACTGCCTGTACGACCACAAGTGTCACCTCTAGTGAGGCACAGCAAACTACCGAGCCAATTGTCATTGAATTGCCAGTGACCGAAACTTCGTCAGCACGAGTGATCAGGCCCCATGATCCCCATGAAGTACGCCATGAGGCCGATGTAAAAGCGCAGCCCTGGCAACGGATTGAGCGGGCAAATAAAGCGGCGAAAGTTGAGCCCGGCCTCGAAAACTATGTGAATGCCGTCCAGATTTATCCCTATACGCCGGGAGCCCTCTATCAGCTTTATACCGCCCCCGGGCAGGTGTCGGTGATTTCGCTGGAGCGCGGCGAAAGCCTCGTTTCGGTTTCTGCCGGTGATACGGCCCGCTGGATTGTCGGTGATACGGTGAGTGGTGCAGGTGCCAGTACTCAAGTGCAGATTCTGGTAAAGCCCGTCAGCCCCGGCCTTTCCACCAATCTGGTGATCACTACCTCAAAACGGACTTATCTTGTTGAGATGCGGAGTTTCCGGGAGACCTATATGGCGGCGCTCTCCTGGGCCTATCCTGCTGACCCGCATATGGTGGTCGAAGAAGGGTCGATGCGTAACGTCAGGACTCTCGATCCTGCTGACCTCAATTTCCACTATGAGATTTCGGGGCCGAGGCCGCGCTGGCGGCCAGCCCGTGTCTTCGACGATGCGATGAAAACCTATATCGAATTTCCGTCAACTGTGGACACGTCTGAAACGCCGCCTTTGTTCATTATTGGCAGCAGCAAGGAACCTGAACTCGTCAATTACCGGGTGCTTGGGCGCTACTATGTGGTCGACCGGCTGTTCGACCATGCGGAATTACGGCTGGGTACAGAAGACCAGGTGATAGTGGCGATTAAACGGGTGGAGGGCGCCCATGAGTGAGGTTGAAGACTTTGCCTTGCGGGCAAAACCGCAGCCGGTGACGCGCTTGAGCAAACGGGCGATTATCATCACAACAACAATTTTCGTAATGATCGTTGTGATGGCGTTCATGGTCACCATCAATCCGCCATCTGCGCGGGGGGAGTCCACATCAACCGAACTCTACAATGTCAGCAACAAACCGGTTTCCGATCGCTTGGCTGACTTGCCGTCAAATTATGGCGAGCATGCAAACATGATGGCGCGGCAGGTGCAAGTTTCGGCGGCTGTGACACAGGATACCGGGGAGCCTGTTGAAACGACGGAACAACCATCAGCTAAAACACAACCAAATCATGGCCTGACCAGACGGCGATATGGTGTGACATCTCGTCGCGGCGACGCCAATCAATCGGCGCTGTTTTTTTCGAGCAGCAACTCTCAAGGGAAGACGATTGATGCTGAACGTCTGATTGCAGAAGCGCTTGGTGAGAAGGGCACCTCCCACGGGACAAGTGCCTCCTCGATAAAAGCTGGCACGCTGATCCCGGCAAGCCTGTTGACCGGGATCAATTCTGATTTGCCGGGCCCCGCCATCGCCCAAGTGACCCAGAACGTCTATGACAGTGCCACCGGGGATCATGTTCTGATCCCGCAAGGGGCCCGGATTATTGGTGCTTATGACAGCGGTATCGATTTCGGTCAGCGCCGGGTCTTCATCACCTGGTCACGGATTATAAATCCAGACGGGACATCGATCGATCTCGCCAATCTCGCAGCAGCTGACCTTTCAGGTTACGCGGGTCTCACCGACCGCATCGACAATCACACGGGCGAACTGGTGCGCGCCGGCATTCTCTCCACGGTTCTTGGTGTGGGTGCCGAACTCGCTATTGGTGACGACGAAGATGATATTGCCCGTGCTTTGCGCGAAGGTTTGCAGGGCACCACCAATGATGCGGGACAGCAACTCATCCGCCGCCAGCTCAACATAAAACCGACCCTGACGGTGCGGCCCGGCTGGGCCTTCCAGATCATAGTGACCCAGGATTTAAACCTGGCCCCTTACAGAGGACCTTCTAAATGACGATCAAACTGAAACAGCTTCCCGACCGGGAAATGAAACGACTGACGATTTCTGTTTCGCCCCACGTGTTCAACGACCTGCAGGCATATGCAGAAATCTATGCGGATATTTACGGCAAGGAAGAACAGCCCTCAGCGCTGGTCCCGTCCATGGTCGAAGCCTTTCTCGCAAGCGATAGCGGTTTTAAGCGGGCGCAAAAGGAGCGTCAGCAATCAAGTTCATAGCCACCAGTAAAGGAGTAATATCATGGCAACCATTGGCACATTCAGCAAAACGGAGAAAGGCTATACAGGCACGATCCGTACCATGACCATCAATGTCAAATCGACATTTGTTCCCAATGACAAGAACGGCAACGACAAGGCGCCTGATTTCCGGATTTACGCGGGTGGGGCGGAACTCGGAGCGGCCTGGCGCGCCAAAGGCAAAGGCGATAAGGCGAGCGAATTCCTGAGTGTCGAACTCGACGATCCAAGTTTTGCCAAACCGATCCGAGCGGCGTTCTTTGAGAAGCACGAGGATAATAAAGGTGTGTTGGTCTGGACTAGATCAAGGCCTGAAGCTGGCGCGCGTGCCTCATAGTTCATTGGGTGTTGAACCATGTCTTTCACCGAACAAACACTTGAGCGTGATTCATCTGTATCAGAAGCAGCCCTTGATCCGTTCGGTCGTTTTCTAAAATTGCAGGAAGTGATGGCGTCGATCGGTGTCAGTCAGGCGATGGTCTACAAGCTGATGCATGATGAGGTGATGCCCTTTCCCAAGCCGGTGAAGGTTGGACGCGCCTCGCTCTGGATCGAGCGTGAAGTCATCGCCTGGAAAGCCAGGATTGTTGAAGCCAGCGGATTGGCCTCTTAGAGGGGCCGACTCAAGGCAAAATATCTTGGTGGTTAGTGCGTCTATAGTATATACATAGTTTGATCAATAAATTGATCAAACTACCGTATTTCTGCGAATTTAGTTCAATATATGTCTCAAAATAAATAATTCATTGAAATTTATGATATTGAGCCATATATTGATCAAAGAAGCAATTTTCAGTATATTTTGAGACAAATATGGCGCAAAATCCAGATTATAACCTAGCTCCCGCTGAATTGGTGGAATCGGACCTGTGCGCGCGTTTGGCAGAGATCAGATTGAGCCAGAATATCAATCAGACGACGCTCGCTAAAGAAGCCGGCGTTGCCCGACGAACGATTTCCCGATTGGAAAATGGCGAAGGGGTTTCTTTTGAAACCATCATTCGGGTGATGCGGGCCCTTGGTCTCACCAGCCACCTCAAATCCATGCTGCCAGATCCCAAAATCAGGCCGATTGATCGCGTCAAATTTGCCGGCCAGGAACGCAAGCATGCCAGTAGTCCAAGAAAAGAAGAAACTGCAGACACACGAACCTGGCAATGGGGCGATGAGAAGGATGCCATAGAATGACCGATGCCCGCGTCCTGCTATGGGGGACAGAGATCGGTGCCGTCTCGTGGATCGCTGACAGAAACATCGGGATTTTTCAGTATACGGGTGAGTTTGCGCAGAGCGGAATCGAAGTGTCTCCCCTGGAAATGCCCCTGCGCCCGCAACCTTATGAATTTCCAGAACTGGCCTATGACACCTTTAAGGGCCTGCCGGGGCTTCTGTCGGACTCCCTGCCGGATAAATTCGGCAATGCCATGATCGATGCCTGGCTTGCGACACAGGGGCGAGAGCCCGGCAGCATGAATCCCGTGGAACGGCTGCGCTATATTGGTACGCGCGGCATGGGTGCGTTGGAATTTCGTCCCGGCTTCGAGCGCGGGAGGCGCAAAGAACGCGTTCTCAAGATCGATGCGTTGGTCGATCTTACCAATCAGGTCCTGAACGACCGGCAGAATTTGCGTGGTGTATTTACCGGCGAAGATGATCATGAAACGATCGAAGATATTCTCCGTGTCGGAACATCCGCAGGCGGAGCCCGTGCTAAAGCCATTCTCGCCTGGAACGAAGAGACTAATGAGTTTCGATCAGGTCAGGTAGATCTGGAAGAAGGCTACACCGCCTGGCTCATGAAATTTGATGGTATTGATGACAACAAGGACAAGGAGCTCGTTGATCCTAAAGGCTATGGCTTGATCGAGTATGCTTACCACCTGATGGCGGTAGAGGCAGGTATCCAGATGATGCCATGCAGGCTGCACAAGGAAGGTGGGCGCTCGCATTTTATGACGCAGCGATTTGACCGAACCGTTGATGGTGACAAGCTGCATGTGCAAACTCTTGGAGCACTCATGCACTATGATTATAATCAGCCTGCCTCTTATTCATACGAGCAGGCATTGCAGGCCACGATCCGGCTCGATCTATCCATGGGCGAGATCGAGGAACAGTTTCGGCGCACCGTCTTTAACGTGATCGCCCGCAATCAGGACGACCATGTAAAGAACATTGCCTTTTTGATGGACCGGGCAGGGAAGTGGTCTCTTTCACCCGCTTATGACGTCGCGTATTCCTACAATCCCGGCGGTGCCTGGACGGGCAAGCATCAGATGAGTGTCAACGGGAAACGGGATGATTTTGAACTGAGTGATTTGATTGCGCTGGCGGTCATTGGGGGTGTGAAGGCAGGGCGTGCGAAGCAGATTGTCGAGCAGGTACGTGAAGCAGTGTCGCGATGGGAGGAATTTGCCAGCGATGCGGGTGTTTTTGAAGAGCACGCTACTAAAGTAAAAAGAGCAATACGGCTGGATCTATACGACTGTAACTAGGGATCCGGACCCAAATTGATGCTTGACCTATGAGCGACGTGGACGGCCGTTGGCTTTGTGCGTCCTACGGCAGCTATGCGAGCAAAAGGAGACGTTAAGATCCTCATCGGCGACTCTAGTCAAAGTGACCTAAATCCGATTGATCGGTAGCTTCAGGTAGGTGTGGCCATCGGATTCAGCTGGCGGCAGCGCTCCGCCGCGAATGTTTACTTGCAAAGAGGGTAAGATCAGGCGTGGCGCTTTGAGGGTCGCGTCGCGGGCCTCGCGCATGGCAACAAAGGCATTTTCGTCCGAACCGTCGAGATGCACATTGGACGCCAATTGCTCAGCGACTGTGCTTTCCCAGGCCACATGGTTTCGCGACTCTGGCGAGTAATCGTGTCCGACAAAAATTCGCGTTTCCGGCGGAAGTGACAGAATTTTTTGAATGGATTGATGCAGGGTGCGCGCGTCGCCGCCAGGAAAGTCTGCGCGCGCCGTTCCGTAATCTGGCATGAAGAGCGTATCCCCGACAAAGGCTGCATCTCCGATGATGAACGTCACGCAAGCTGGCGTGTGACCGGGAGTATGCAAGACCTTGATCGAAGTGGATCCGAGTGGAATTTCATCGCCATCTTCGAAAAGGGCATCAAACACGCTCCCGTTCGCGCAAACGTCACGCGCATTGAACACGGGCCCAAACAGCTTCTGAACATCGGTAATCCTGGCGCCGATTCCCATTTTTGCGCCGGTTTCAGTTCTAACATAATCAGCCGCCGATAAATGATCGGCATGGGCGTGGGTGTCCAATACCCAGGTCAATTCCAACTTGCGCGCACGAATGTCAGACAGAATACGGTCAACCGACGCTGTCGTGAGAGCCGCACGATGTGGCTCATAATCCAGGACAGGATCGATCAAAACGGCGTGCTTGGTCGCGACGTCTTCAACCAGATAGGTCACCGTATTTGTTGGGTCATCAAAGTAAGCTTCGACTTGGATCATGTTGGGTCTCCTCTTTTTCTTATATATTAGTACTTGCTAAATTAGCAACACCTTATACATAAGATGCATGAAGAACACGACTGAACTGCTCGATCCCAGCATTTTCGAGGCGAAAGCCGAAGTGGCGGCAAGTCTGTTAAAGGCGATGTCAAATCCGCACCGCCTGATGGTGCTGTGTCGCTTGGGGGCCTCGGAAGCCTCGGTTGGAGAGTTGCAGGCCGATGCTGGCCTGTCGCAATCCGCCCTCTCGCAACATCTTGCGGTGCTGCGCGAGCGCAAGCTCGTTGAAACCCGCCGAGAGGGTCAAACGATCTATTACCGATTGGCAGATCTTGCGGTTCGCGACGTGATCGAAACTTTGATGAAAATATACTGCCCGGAGATGCTGGAATGAGCACACTTACGAAACTGACACCGCAAGACACGGCCGACCGCGTCAAATCAGGCGAAGCCGTGCTGATCGATATTCGCGAGCCCGATGAATATGCGCGGGAACATATTCCGGGCGCGATCTCGCTGCCCGTATCGGCACTGAACGAGGCCGACCTTAAACTCGACGCCGATCAACACGCGATATTCCACTGTAAGTCCGGCATGCGGACAGACACCAATTGCGCCGTGCTGGCCCACCGTGTTGAAGGAGAAGCCTTCATGCTGGAAGGCGGCCTCGACGCCTGGCGTTCGCACGGCTTGCCAACCGCGAAGGATGCCAAAGCGCCGTTAGAGATCAATCGCCAAGTGCAAATCACAGCCGGCAGTCTGGTCTTTTTCGGCGTTCTGATGGGATGGTTCGTGGCGCCCGCCTGGTTTGGTGTGTCTGCTTTTGTCGGTGCCGGCCTCATGTTCGCCGGACTGAGCGGTTGGTGCGGGATGGCGACGCTCTTACAAGCGATGCCCTGGAACCGGCGCCCGTCTGTCTGATCCACCGATGATTGAGCTAACCCCGCATATCATCCTCCTGGCTTTGTTAAGCGGAGCAATTGTCGGCCTGTTCCTCGGGACGTTTGGCGGTGGCGGCTCTGTGCTGGCAGCACCCTTGCTGCTTTATGTTGTTGGCGTTGACGACCCCCACATCGCGATCGGAACATCCGCCGCCGCAGTCGCTGCGATCGCGCTGGTGAGCCTGTTTGGGCATTGGCGCGGCGGCCGCGTGAAATGGCCCTGCGCCATTGTCTTTGCGATGTCAGGCCTGATTGGGTCAATCCTGGGATCGAGCCTGGCAAAGGTCACGCAAGGGGATTGGTTGCTGTTGGGTTTCGCGATGGCAATGGCGATGATTGCTCTGTCAATGTTTCGCAGGCCGAAAACTGCAGGCGACCCGGATGTGACCCTGACCCCCGCAATGGTTTTGCAACTCGCGCCTATTGGGCTCGTTGTCGGAACGGCAGCAGGATTTTTCGGGATCGGTGGCGGGTTCTTGATCGTTCCGGGTTTGATGTTGGCGGTCGGCATGACGATGACGAACGCCACCGCCTCATCGCTCGTCTCGGTGGCGCTGTTTGGCGCCGCCACTTCAGCCAATTATGCCATATCGGGCATGGTAGACGGTCGGCTCGTTTTGTTTTTGTTGGGCGGAGGCGCCTTTGGCGGCATGTTGGGTATCTTCCTATCCAAGTGGCTCGCAAGTCGGCTGAAGATCGCCAGAACGGCTTTTGCATTGATGATATTGGTCGTCGCGGTTTTTGTCGCCATGCAAGCTGGGCAATCTGTTTTATCGGCTTGAGCGCAGCAATCTTGGCGCAGGAGATCAATTGGAACTGTTTTTAAATGTCGATTGGCCGACATTCTTATTGGCAATGCTGTTGATTGAGCTCACGCCCGGTCCAAATATGGGGTGGCTTACTTTGCTCTCGGCGCGGCACGGCGCGCGGGTCGGTTTGACCGCTGTTCTCGGGATCGCGTTAGGACTGGCGGTGCAGGTACTTGTCGCCGCAACCGGCCTTTCAGCTGTGATGGCGGGTTACCCGATCTTGTACGAGACCCTGCGTTGGGGCGGTGTGCTCTTTATGATCTGGCTCGCCTGGCAAGCCTTCGCGGAAAATGGCTCGGCCACGCCAGCGACCGGGCTGCAGGAAAAAGGGTTCCGCCGCGGGTTCATAGCGAACCTCTTGAATCCCAAAGCGCTGGTCTTCTATGCCGTTGTGATCGGACAATTCACAGACCCGACCCTTGGTTCAATCTGGTGGCAAATCCTGACCCTGGGTGCCCTTCACATTGGCATTGCCACTTTGGTTCACTTGGCCCTCGTCTTTATGGGAACCCGCATTGGGGACGGCATCGAGACCTGGCGAACATCATTTACGGCGCGGGTGTTCTTCTCGGTCAGCCTCTTCGCCGTTGCGATCTGGATCGCTATCTCAACCAGCTAAGCACCCGGGCCTGAGGCGCTACAAAACAAATCTCAATACGAGATAAGGGACGAGCCCGAATGTCAGAATCAGGACCTTGTAAAAGGCAAAGAACTGGAAGTAGAGACGAGGCAATTCGATTTCCGGGACGCGCATCGTCGCGTTGTGGATACTCACAACGAAGTCGCGCATCACCAGCATGGCGAGCCATGACACGAGAAGCAGCGCGTAATTGATGAGGGTGAACCAGGCAAAAAATTTAGTCAGCAATTCCAGGGTCATGACGCGCTCCTTTGAAACGAGTTTGCCAACAAACTGCGCTATTCATCTCGGACACAAAATAGGCAGGTCCCCTTATGTCCGGTTTTAGGAACTTCCTGACGGGCGGCCAATGTCCACTTCCGGGATGAACCTGCCGTTTGACCCAGGACGATCGATGTCTCTTTGGAGCCAATCGGGCTCTCAAGTACCTAGATTCCGATGTCTGCTTATGTGAAAAAACAAACACCGACTAGTTACGAATGGGCGTTTATCAAAATGTCATCGACCGCTGCGGCAACTTTACTCTTTACCCGCCTGTATTCGGCTCGATCGTAATGCTTCCGAGCAACCGAAGCGTTCTGCCCGTGGTTGTGCCAGATATCTATCCATTCCTCCCGCAGGTCATCTTCGTGATCCAGCAGATGCGATTTCATTGTTCTGCGCAAGTCGCGCGGTTGAAATCTTTCAAATTCTGTTTCATCGCAGAACTTGCGAACTGCCTTCGCCACGGCGTTGGGCGTGACCGGTTCGAGCGGCTCAGTAGTATGCTGAAACAAATATTCAGAATCTGGATGTGACGAGGCTTTGGCTTCTTTCAGTATCGAAATTGCGTGAGCGGTCAGCGGTAGATCGTGAGTAGTATCGTTTTTTGTTTTAGGAATGCGCAACAAGGGTGTTGTCCGCTTTTCATGCCACCAATCTTTCTTGCTGTTGATGACTTCCGTGACACGGATACCGCCCATCGCGATTATCATTCTCGCCGCCGCGACAATGGCGGGAGAGGCATAACCTGGAAACTCATCCCAGAATATTTTGACTTCTTCCAGAGACAGTTTTCGGTCCCTGGCGTTTGAACTGACACGGCCGCCGACTGCCGTCACCGGATTGCCTTCGATACCGAAGAGCGTGCCTTCTATTTCTTTCGTCGGGTCATTGTCTGCAGCGATGCCGCGACCGAATGCCGCAGACAGGTAAGCGCGTGGATGAGTTGTTTTGACTCCCCGTTTATGAATCTCCCGCAGCCATGCGGTGGCATCAGCAGGCCGGACGTTTCGCGCCAGAGTGTCAGGTCCCAAAAAATGAACAGCAGCATGAGGCGCGTCCAGCAGATACAGCCGGTTATTTTCCGAGGATTTTCCTTCTTCATCCATGCACCGGATCACAAACTCAAATAGATCTTTGACCGTGCCAAATTTTATCTGCTTTGGACATACGCCGTGGAGGCGAGGGGCTTCGGCGGTGTCCAGAGCCATCTGTCGCGCCCTCGAAAGTGATAACGAAGGATATTTACCAAGGGTAATTCGCCGGCGCTCATGGCTCTCGCCGATCATCACGGAGAAGGTCTTTGATCTCTTCCCGACACGCAGCCGTAAGTTCGGACACGAAGTATCTATAAACTCGTCTTGCTTGTTTTTTGGCCTCACATGCATGAGCCAGCGATCAGTGAAATTGTGTCTTGTCATAGCCTCCTACCAAAATTTCCTGCCCAATAGAGCAAATCGTGAACCTAGAATGAACCTATTTCCAAAACGTGGTTAACAGGCGTCACAGATTGATCAATGATTTCAGAGAGTTATGGCGACCCCGACAGGATTCGAACCTGTGGCCCCCAGATTAGGAATCTGGTGCTCTATCCTGCTGAGCTACGGGGCCGCTGCTGCGCGGTGATTTAGCCTGAGCCCGGTGGCTGGTGCAAGCCGTGACGCTCAGCAGAGCGGCCAGGCGGACCGCCAGGCTTCGCGGGTGTCGCAGGCGTATCTGCGTCGTTTGAGCGTCTCCATCGTTGGCCACGAAAGGATAGCTGCCTTTTTTCGGGCAATTAACCATATCAAAATGGCCTGAAGCGCGCCATAAATGTGCCATGCACCGCGTGCCTGTTTCAGGTTACCGGGGAGGAGGGACGTGTGAGAGCACTCACGCGTATCGGGCCGGTTTTGTGCTGGCATCTGTGGAAGGATAGGGTCCCATGTTCGGAAAAAGTCTGGTTACCAGTGTTATCGCGATTGCTGTCGCCTTTGCGGCGGGGCTGTTCATTGGCCGGGTTGGCTTTCGTGATATTGAAGCCAATACTTTCCAGCCGCCCGTCGGGGACGTTGAAGAACTGACGGCGCAACAGCGTGCCAACATTCCCTTGCGAGAATATGAAACGGTGCGCGAAGCGGATGCTGCACGTGGCGCGCCGCCTCTGCCGGATGAATTTGCCTTTGCCAGACTGACCCTGGACACCACGGATGAAACGCCAAAGGCCTGCTTCACTTTCACGCAGGCGCTGGCGGATGACGTGAATTACGCTGATTTTGTGGAACTGGCCCCTTCAGCACAGGTGGTGGCGAGCGTTGCCGGTGAAACGGTCTGCCTCGCCGGACTGGATTTTAACCGCGACTATGACGTGACATTGCGCGCGGGATTGCCTGATGCAGCAGGCGAGGAGATCGGGCGCAGTGAAACAGTCACCGTCTCTTTTGGTGACAAGCCGGCCTATGTGGGGTTTTCCGGCAATGGCGTGATCCTGCCGCGGCTTGAGGCTGATGGTCTGGGCCTGGAAACCGTGAATGTGGACAGGCTGAAGGTCAGTATCCACCGGGTCGGGGAGCGCGCCCTTGCCTATAAGAGCATCATGGAAGGCGATACCATCGCAGAGGACCGGTATGGGTATCCCTGGGATCAGGAAGATGGTCAGGATGTTGGGGTCAAGCTCTGGGAAGGCCAGCTTGAGGTAGCAGACCTGCCCAATCAGGAGGTCACGACGGTATTTCCGCTTGGGGCGGCTCTGGGCGAAGCACGGCGACAGGCCGACGGCGCGTTGCAGCCGGGGGCCTATTTCGTCTCGGTTGAAGATGACTCGACTGGGCGCACGGACAGTCGGCGCCCGGCCCGTGCCTGGCGCTGGATCCTGTTCACAGACATGGCCCTGACCACCTATCGCGGCGCTGATGGCATTGATGTTGTGCTCAGGTCCCTGAAGAGTGCTGCACCGGTCGGTGCGGCAAATGTGCGGCTGATTGCGCAGAACAATGACGTTCTGGCGGAGCTTGAGACGGATGGAAACGGCTATGTGCATTTCCCTGGCCCGGTCACCCGTGGCACAGGCCCGCTGAGCCCGAAAATGATTGTGGCATATGGACCCGAGAATGATTTCTCCGTGCTTGACCTCTCGCGCTCCCCCCTGGACCTGACAGATCGTGATATTGGCGGGCGCTATGCTGGTGGCCCGGTGGACGCCTATCTCTATTTTGATCGGGGCATCTATCGGCCCGGCGAGGTGGCGCATATCAGCGGGTTGCTGCGGGACCATGCTGGCGACGCAGTGGCGGACCGTCCGGTAACCCTGGAACTGCGTCGTCCGAATTATACGATTGCAGAGGAAATTCGTATTGACAGCCTGGAGATCGGTGGTTTCAGCCAAAGCTTCAATGTGCCCTCAGCCTCGCCGCGCGGCATGTGGACGGCCATATTGAAAGTTGATGGCAGCGAGGAAACCCACGCCGCGACGTTTTCGGTGGAAGATTTTGTGCCCCAGCGGATCGCTGTGGAGCTGGGCCTTGAAGATGACACACCGGTGCTGGAAGGCGAGCGCCGCGCGATTGATGTGGATGTCCGCTTCCTTTATGGCGCGCCCGGTTCCGGCCTGAATGTCGAGGGAGAGGCGCGCCTGCGCGTCGATCCTAATCCGTTCCCTGACTATGAGGGATTCAGTTTCGGGGACACGCGGGACACTTTTTCAGACCAACGCCTCAATCTGGGTGAAACCATGACGGATGGTGACGGGCAGGCAGCCCTGACGCTGGCGGTTGACCCGGGTATTGCGTCAGGGGGCAAGCCGTTGCGCGCTGAACTTGTGGTCGGCGTTGCGGAACCCGGCGGCCGGTTTGTGCGCGAAAGCACACGTCTGCCCGTGCGTGTGGATGAAAGATATATTGGTATCCGGCGCTCAGGCAACAGCCGCCCCGGCAGGAATGAGCCGGTTGAATTTGACCTGGTTCTGCTCGGCCAGGACGGCGCGCCCGTCGATCAGGAAGGGCTTGAGTGGCGGATTATAGAGGAAGATTACCGTTTCGAGTGGTACCGGCAAAATGGTGAATGGCGCTGGCGCCGTGACTACCGGGATATTCTGATCAGCACAGAGACGATTGATGTGCGTGCCGGACGCCTTGCCAACATTTCCCGTCAACTGGATTATGGTTCTTACAGGCTGGAAGTGCGGGATCCCGTAAGCGATGCCTATAGCAGTGTGCGTTTCTATGCCGGCTGGAACACCTATGCTTCCGGCGCGCAGACGCCGGATCAGGCCAGCCTGACCATACCCGATGACCCTGTCAGACCCGGCGCACGCACCAGAGTGACTCTCGCCGCGCCTTATGCTGGCGAAGCTGTGATCGCGATTGCGACTGACCGGGTTCATCAGGTCATGCGGATGGAGGTCAGTGAACGGCCGCAGGAAATCATGATTGAAACGGACCCTAACTGGGGCACAGGTTTTTATGTCATGGCGACGATTATCACCCCGCGCGATGTGGTGGACCAGCCCGTGCCGCGCCGGGCCATGGGGGTCGGTTATGTGCCGTTCGATATGGCGGGCAGCAAACTTGAACTGGCGTTCGAGACAGAGGAGATGATCCGTCCACGCCAGTCTCTTGACCTGCCCGTGAGAATAGATGGCGCCGACATTGACGAGACCATCATGATGACAGTGGCCGCCGTGGATGAAGGCATTCTGCGTCTGACCAAGTTTGACAGCCCTGACCCTGCTGGCTGGTATTTCGGCAAGAAGGCACTGGGCGTTCAGGTATATGATGATTATGGCCGGTTGCTCGATGCCAATCTTGGCGCTGCAACGCGCTTTGGGGGCGACCAGCTGGGCGGTGAGGGGCTGACTGTTGTTCCCACCAAGACGGTTGCCCTGTTCCGGGGGCCAGTCAGTGTGAATGGCGACGGCGTTGCACAGGTGCCGATTGAGGTGCCGGACTTCAATGGCGAATTGCGCCTGATGGCGGTGGCCTGGAGTGAAGACAAGATCGGCTCTGCTGATCGTGCCCTGACGGTGCGTGATCCGGTGCCTGCTGAACTGGCCTTGCCACGCTTCCTTGGACCAAATGATGCCGCCAGCACGACCCTGCTTATCGACAATGTCGAGGGCCGATCCGGCGTGTACATGGTCAATATTGATGGTGATGGGCCGGTCTCCATTGCTGAAGCGGAGAATTTCAATCTCGCGACCGGGCAACGGCAGGATGCAATATTCCCGCTGCAAGCCGGGGAAATCGGTATTGGTGCTGTGGACCTTTCGGTGAGCGGACCGGATGATTTTGCTGTGGCGCGCTCTTATCCTATTCAGGTGCGGGCACCATATTTCCCCGTGACCCAGGTTGAAACAGAAGTACAACAGCCCGGCGCGGCCTATCTTGCCGACGAGAGCCTGCTGGATGGGTATCTCGCCGGGGATATTGATGTCACCGTTTCTTACTCGCCCTTGCGCGGTATTGACCCGCAAAGCCTGCTTGGCCAGTTGCGACGATATCCTTACGGGTGTACGGAGCAGTTGACTTCATCTGCCTTCCCGCTGCTCTATGCTGACAGGTTAGGGGCAATGACAGGCGATGGGCCGGATCGGGCCTTGCGTCCACGCGTGCAGGAAGCAATCAACAAGATTCTGGCGCGGCAAAGTCCAGACGGTGCATTTGGATTATGGCGTGCAGGGGATGGCTATTCTACAGGCTGGATCGGCGTTTATGTGACGGACTTCCTCTACCGCGCGCAGCAGGAAGGGTATTTCGTGCCGGATACAGCGCTGGAAAGTGCCTATTCTGCACTCCAGCAACTGACCAAGACGGATCGCTGGATGTCGGTCAGCTATATCACCCGCATTGAGCGTGGTACGATCTATGCGGATAACCAGGAATTCCTGCGCCGGCGCTCGGCAGCTTATGCGTTTTATGTACTGGCGCGCGCAGGCCGGGCAGACCTGTCTGACCTCAGATACTTCCATGACTCCTTTATCACGGAAGTGCCGAACCCGCTGGCGCGCGCACATGCGGGCACGGCGCTGGCACTGTTGGGGGACAGGGCGCGTGCGGCCAACGCCTTCAAGCTGGCGGAAGAGGTGATCGGCTATAACAATGCCGAGAACTATTACCAGTCTCCTTTGAGAGATGCTGCAGCAATGATTCCGCTGGCTGCGGAGATCGACAATCAACCGCTGGTCAGCCGTCTGACAGAAACGCTCGATGAATATCTTGGCAGTGAGTATTACAACACTCAGGAACAGGCGTTTCTGTTGCTGGCGGCTGCGTCATTGCTGGATCAGTCTGGCGATGTTACGATTGCGGTTGACGGGGCAGAGATTGCTGACGGCGGCAAGACGCCGCGCGTTGCCCTGAGCCGGGCAATGCTGCAGGACGGCGTGCGCATTACGAATGAGAGTGATGGACCATTGTTCCGGTCTGTTGCTGTTCACGGCACGCCTGCTGCTGCGCCAGCTGCGCAAGCAAGCGGGTTTACACTGACGAAGCAGATACGCACGCTTGATGGTCAGCCAGTTGATCTTGCAGCCATTTCCCAGAACGACCGCCTTGTCATCAGCGTCTCCGGGCGACCGCAGGATTTCAGATTGCACCCGGCAATTGTCGTGGACATGCTGCCGCCCGGTTTCGAGATTGAATCGGTCATTTCCGAAACGGATGGCGCGCGCAATGGCATCTATGGCTGGCTTGACGGTGTCAGCCGGGCCAAGGTTGCAGAAGCGCGGGATGATCGTTTTGTGGCGGCGATAGACCTGCGCCGTTACGAGGGCTCAGCTTCTTCCGGCCGTTTCAAACTGGCCTATATCGTCCGTGCCGTGACACCGGGTACCTATGTACTGCCCGGATCGGTGATTGAAGACATGTATCGCCCTGGCGTTTTCGGGCGCACAAGCGTTCAGCAGGTCAACATTGCTGCGGCTGACTGATATAAGAGGCACGCAGGTGTGGGGCGCCATGTCACGCTGGCAAAAGGTGGGGGCCGTGCTGGCGATCCTTGTGGTGTCGCTGGTTGCGTTGGACAGGCTGTTTCCGCCGCCACTGAAGGCTGTGCGCACCAGTGTTGTGGTGACGGACAAGGACCAGCGCTGGCTTCATGGCTTCACGGTGATCGATCAGGATGGCGAGCGTCGCTGGCGATTTGATGCCGACATTGACGCGATCGACCCCAGGTTCATTGAGCGCCTTGTGCAGATAGAGGATCAGCGCTTCTGGTCGCATCCAGGTGTTGATCTTCTGGCGGTGGTCCGTGCCATGAACAGCTTTGCACGGCAGGGGCAAATTGTCTCTGGTGCTTCCACAATTACGATGCAGACAGCGCGTCTCATGGAGCCGAGACCACGCACCATACCCTCGAAGCTGATCGAAATGGTGCGGGCGCTGCAGATTGAATTGCGCCTCTCGAAAGAGGAAATCCTGGAACTCTATCTGACGCTGGCTCCTTATGGCGGGAACCTGCAAGGGATCAGAGCCGCCAGCCTCGCCTATTTTGGCAAGGAACCGACACAGCTGACAGATGCGCAGCAGGCATTACTGATCGCCTTGCCACAGGCGCCGGAAGCGCGCCGCCCTGACCGCAAGCCTGCGAATGCTGCGGCATCCAGAAGTACCATTCTGGCAAAACTGAGGGAAACGGCACATCTGTCCGACACTCAGTATAGAGAAGCTCTTGAGGCGACTATCCCGGCAAAGCGGCAGTCATTCAGCCGGCTTGCCTGGCATGGCAGCTATGCCAGCCAGAAGCGTGCGCCTGAAGGCGGCGAGGTCCAGTTGACGCTGGATGCTGATCTGCAGCGCACAATCGAACGGTTGATCGTGGCTCACCTTCAGCGTCAGGATGATGAGGCTAATATGGCCGTGCTGGTGATTGAGAGCCGCACCCGCAAAGTACGCGCGATGCTGGGCTCGGCTGATATTTCCCGCGATGGCGGCTGGATTGACATCACGACAGCAGAGCGCTCGCCAGGTTCAACGCTGAAGCCTTTCATCTATGGGCTTGCTTTTGAAGATGGTTTTGCCGCCGGTGAAACACTGATTGATGATGCACCCTATTCGTTTGATGGCTATCGACCTGAAAATTTCACGCGGATGTTTCATGGTGATGTAACACTGGCTGAAGCCTTGCAGCATTCGCTGAATGTGCCTGCTGTGCTGGCCCTCGACCGGATCGGCCCGCAGCGATTTGCTGCCTCGCTGGAAGCGGCAGGCGTTGATGCACGCCTGCCGGGCGGTGGCGACCAAAGGCGCAGTCTCGCGATTGCCCTGGGGGGGATCGGCCTTTCGATGCGCGATCTGGGGATGCTCTATGCCGGGCTCGCCAATGGGGGGCAGATCAGCCCGCTGATCTGGTATGCTGATGAAGATGCTTCATCTGAAGCGTTGACCTATCCATTGATAACGGAGGCCAGCGCACAGCGCCTGACCCGCATTATGCGCGAGGCACCCGCACCTGCAGGCCGCGCCCCTGCGGCCCTGGCGCGACAAGCGCCTGAAATCGCCTTCAAGACAGGTACTTCGTATGGCTATCGTGATGCCTGGGCTGCGGGATATACGGATGACTATACAGTGATCGTCTGGGCAGGGCATCCCAATGGGACGCCGCGCCCGGGCGTGACAGGCCGGCAGGCGTCCTTGCCGCTGATGTTCGAGATTTTTGATCATCTGCCTGCGTTAGTGCGACCAGACATATATGCCGGTGCTGTTGAAGAGGGTGCTTTTGAAGACGGGGCTTTTGACATTGGCGGCGGACTGACGAGACTATCGCCGCGCAAGCGCGAGTTGCCACCAGAGATCGTGTTCCCGGAAGATGGTGTGACGGTTTTCTATTCCGACAATCAGGCCGCGCGCGGCTTTGTGCTGGCGGCGCGTGGCGGTGCCGGGGCGTATGCCTGGTATGTGGATGGCAAGCCGGTTGCTCATGATCCGCTTGGCGGGCGCACCATCTGGCGACCTGCGCAGGCTGGCTTTTATGACGTGACAGTGGTGGACAGGGCAGGGCGACGGGCCACTTCATCGGTCCGTGTACAGGTCGCAGGATAAAAAAGGGGAAGCCGCAGCTTCCCCTGATATATCAACCTGAAACTGCTGTTCAGGCAGCAATTTTTTTCTTGTGCAGTGAGGCTTCCATTTCAGCCACAGCGGCCATCTGGTCTGACTTGCGCACAGCAGCGACTTCGCGGGCCATGCGGTCCACAGCCTGTTCATAAAGCTGACGCTCTGAATAACTCTGCTCAGGTTGCTCGCTGGAGCGATAGAGGTCACGCACCACTTCAGCGACGGAGCGCAGATCGCCTGAATTTATCTTCGCTTCATATTCCTGTGCCCGGCGGCTCCACATGGTGCGTTTAACGCGTGCCTTGCCCTGTAACAAGCTGATGGCATGGTCAACTTCATCATTGGAGGAGAGAGGGCGCATGCCTTGTTCGTATGCACGATTAGTTGGCACGCGGAGCTTCATTTTCTCATGTTCGAAGTCTATAACGTACAGGTCGATTTCCATATCCGCAATAGACTGCTTTTCCTTCGCTATTACGGTGCCGACGCCGTGGGCTGGATAAACAACCTGTTCTTTGACATCAAAAGTGACGTTCTCCAGACCCTTTTTCCTGAATGGCTGGCGCCGCACGGGGCGACGCGCTGACGCAATTTTCGGGGAGTCTGTTTTTTTGGAGTCTTGTTTTTTAGTTTGTAGCGCGTTTGCTGTACTCACGGTTTTACCGGTATCCTTGTTCTGTGATTTCGATGCTGTTTTGGTCTTTGCCTGTTTGTTTTTAGGCTGAGCATCGCTCTTAACAGATTTTGGCTTGGCTTCGGAAGCCTTCTTCGCAGTATTTTTTTTCGGTGCAGCCTTTTTAGGGCTTGCTTTTGCTGAAGCAGCTTTGGCAGCGGTTTTCTTCGCGGCTGGTTTGCTTGCCGTTTTCTTTGCAGCAGGTTTGCTGCTGGCTGCCTTGGCGGCTGGTTTTTTGGCAGCAGCCGCTTTTTTGGTTGTCGTGGTTTTTTTCGCCGCAGCTTTGGGGGCAGCTTTCTTGGTTGCCGTTTTTCTGGAGGCCGTCTTGCTTGTCGCAGCCTTCGCTGTGCTGGCTGCCTTGGTCGTTTTTTTCTTTGCGGCAGTTGCCATGGTCATTCTTCCTTCATCGGATGTGGCGGCTGCGTGTGAGGCAGCCGGTTGCCAATACTCAAGTGTGACCCGGTCAGGGGCCATATAAAGGTGAGTGTTATGAAGTTGTCGGGGAACCGGGTTTCAAATGTTGTTTTTGCAGACCTTTGTCATTGCTGCTGCGCCAAAAATCACGGTTCTTCACTCACATAAAAAGGCGCAACACAATCGCTGTGCCCTGTTGATGAGCGTATCATAGCATAAAATTGCGGACTTTTCCAGTCGAATTTCGCAACAACTACAGGGTGTTAGTCACCCTCACCGGGGTTGGGGCTGAACAATGTATCCAGCTTGTCCTTCACTTCGGCATATTTGTCTGCCTCGGGCAGCGGTTCTTTCTGCCGGGTGATGTTCGGCCATTTCTCCGCATAGTCGGCATTGAACTGCGTCCATTTGCCGTCCGGGTCTTCGGTATCGGGTTTAATTGCTTCAACCGGGCATTCCGGCTCGCAGACACCACAATCAATGCATTCATCAGGTTTGATGGCGAGAAAATTCTCACCTTCGTAAAAACAGTCTACCGGACAGACTTCAACGCAGTCTGTATATTTGCACATGATGCAGGCGTCAGTGACAACATATGTCATCGCCGAAAGTCTCCCTAGCCGTTGGACGCGGGGTTATGCCGCGTGTGCGCTGCCATGGCAAGGTCAGGACTGCTCACTAATGCGTGCTTCGACCCGTTGTCTTGCCCGTGCACTGTCCTGATCGGACACATAGATGAGGCCGATCAGGCGGCGCATGATCATCTCTTCGTATTTATCTGTCTGATTGTCAGAGAGGATGATCTCCCACATGCCCTCCAGCAGCTCTATTTTTTCTTCAGGCGAGAACCCGTTTTTTACGACCGAGGAGAAACGATATATGTCTGTTGCCTCTGCCTGAGCCTTCTCCGCTTCGCGCCGCAAGGCGCCTGCAGCCTCGGCGTCAAGGCTGAACTCGCGCATGATCAGTTGATCAATCAGCCCGGCTTCTGTTTCCGTATAGCTTTCATCAATCCGGGCGGCCTCGACCAGAAGGGCGGTATAGGCGAGCTGGCCGGGGTCAGTTTTTTCCTGCGCCTCTTCGGTGCTGTCTGTGCCGGCCAGTTTTTTCAAAATTCGGTCAAGCATGTCTGTATCCTTTGCAGTCCTGTTGCGCCGGGCATATCAGTGCTGGCCTGTTGTCGCAATCTAAGGCGGCAGCATGAGGGCCGGGCGCAGCTTGCAGCGCGCGCCAGCTGATTTATAGTCAGCCGGGGAGGGGATTATGCTGTTCGCTTATTTGATACTGGTTGTGCCTTTTGGTATCGCGCTGTTGATTGCTGTTGTGATGCGAAAACCAGGCTGTGCGCATTTTGGCGGCATTCTCGGTTTGAGCCTGTGTTTCGTTGCTTTTGGCATCCTGCACTTCACCGCCACAGATATCGTGGTGCAGATGTTGCCGACATGGGTGCCTTATCGTGTGGAACTTGTTTATCTCACCGGCGTTATTGAAATAGCCCTCGGTATAGCCTTGCTTGTACCGAAATGCCGGGTGATTGCAGGATGGTTTTGTATTGCCAGCCTGTTGGCCTTCTTTCCGGCCAATATTTACACATGGCTGGCGGATGTGCCTGTGCCGGGGCACGATAATCTGGTGGAGTTTATCGTTGTGCGGATGAATTATCAATTGCTGATGATATTCTGGGCGTGGTGGTTCGCTGTAAGGCGAAAAAATTACTCCGTATAGTGTGCAAAAAGGCACTTTCAAAGAAAAACCTTGCAATCGTGTGTGTGTTCGTGCTGCACTGAAAAAAAACAGGAGATAGCCCCGAACCCTATGTTCAATGAAATGGGCACAGATAAAAACGTCCGCACACCCTATGCTGGAATTGCGGACTGGATCGAACAGACCGGCATTGATTTACTGCAGCAGCGCAGTGCTGAGGCCGAGGCGCTTTTTCGGAAAATCGGCATTACTTTTGCTGTATATGGCGAGGATTCAGACCCAGAGAGGCTGATCCCGTTTGATATGATACCGCGGGTGTTTTCTTCGGATGAGTGGCGCGTTATCGACAGGGGCGTAAAGCAGCGCGCACGGGCGCTGAACGCATTTCTTTATGATATTTACCACCGTGGCGAAATAATACGTGCAGGCATTGTTCCGGATCATCTGGTATATCAGAACAGTGCCTACCTGCCCAGCATGATTGGCGTCAATCCTCCGGGCAAGGTTTACAGCCACATCGTCGGCATCGACATTGTGCGTACAGATGAAGATGGCTTCAGCGTACTGGAGGATAACTGCAGAACGCCGTCCGGCGTCAGCTATATGCTGGAGAATCGCGAAATCATGATGCGGATGTTTCCTGGCTTATTTCATCAACAGGAAGTTGAGCCCGTTAATTCTTATCCGAATGATCTCAAGAATACGCTGCGCGAAGTTGCGCCGCACAAATGCGAAGATGATCCCTGCATTGTGCTGTTGACACCGGGACCACTTAACAGCGCCTATTACGAACATTCTTTCCTGGCGGACCTGATGGGCATTGAACTGGTTGAGCCGGGAGATCTGTTTGTCGATGATGGCTTCGTCTGGATGCGGACAACGCTTGGGCCGCAGCGGATTGATGTCATATATCGTCGTATTGATGACGATTATCTTGATCCACTTTCTTTCCGGCCTGACAGTATGCTTGGTATTCCCGGTATATTCGACGTGTATCGCTCTGGCGGTGTGACAATCTGTTCTGCCCCCGGCGCCGGTATTGCTGATGACAAGGCCATTTACTGCTTTGTGCCGGATATGATCCAGTTTTATCTTGGTGAACGCCCAATCTTGAAGAATGTGCCCACATGGCGCTGCGCCCTGCCGGATGATCTCGCTTATGTGCTCGATCATCTGGACGAGCTTGTTGTCAAGGAAGTGCATGGGTCTGGCGGTTACGGCATGTTGATTGGCCCGAAATCCACCAAGGCGGAACAGCAGGAATATGCCAAGCGTATTGTGGCGGACCCGGAGGATTTTATCGCACAGCCAACACTTGATCTGTCTACTGCCCCAACCGTTGCAGGGGGAAATCTTGGCGCGCGCCATGTGGATTTCCGTCCCTTCTGTCTTGTGGGCAAGGAAGTACGACTGTCGCAGGGCGGCCTGACGCGCGTTGCCCTGAAAGAGGGGTCTCTTGTGGTGAACTCCAGCCAGGGTGGCGGCGTTAAAGACACCTGGGTATTGGCGGAGAAATAATATGTTGAGCCGAGCTGCAGAAAACATCTTCTGGCTGGCCCGCAATATTGAGCGTGCTGAAGCCAATGCCCGACTGCTGGAAATGGGCAGGCGCATGACCATGCTGCCGGGGTCTTCCGGCCGCAACGAGTGGCGGTCTGTTCTGCGGGCCAGCGGCACCATGAATTATCTGGCTGCTGATGAAATTGTATCGGAAGAAAATGCGGTCAATACATTGCTGCTTGACCAGCAAAACCATTCTTCCATCCGCTCCTCCCTGGTGCTGGCGCGCAATAATGCCAAGGCCGTGCGAACCGCCATGACGCAACAAATGTGGGAGACGCTGAATACCGGCTGGCGTGACCTTGATGGCGTGACGCCTGCAAAGGCCTCTGACAATCTCGAGAATATCATTGAATCTGTGATGATGCGCACAGCCACTTTTCGCGGCGCGGCAGAAAGCTCCATGCTGCGCAATGACCGCTATGACTTTCTCAGAATTGGCTGGTTCATTGAGCGTATCGACAACACACTTCGTTTGCTGGATGTCAAATATTACATCCTCTTGCCGGAAAGTGACGTTGTTGGTGGCGGGCGAGACTATCATCAGTGGACATCACTTCTGAGTGCTGTTTCTGCCATGCGGGCGTTTTATCACGCTTATGAAAATGATTATGCGCCGTGGCGCATTGCTGATTTTCTGATTTTGAATGAGTCATTTCCACGCTCCATAAAATTCTGTATGCGACAAATTTCGCATCATCTGAATTTACTGGGTGAGCGTTACGGCCATAAAAGAGACTGTCAGGACACGGCTGAGAGGGTGCTTGCCAAACTGTGTGAGCAGGAGACTGGCGAGATTTTCCAGTCCGGGCTGCATGAATTTCTGACCGGGTTGATGTCTGCAAATGCGCGTCTGTCTCGCGAGATTGCGGCATCCTACAACTTTACAGGATAACAAGATGCGACTGACTGTAAGTCATGTAACGACGTATTCCTATGAGCCGGCTGTGGACCGGATTGGTTTGCGGCTGCGGCTTTTCCCGTCTGTGAGTGACGGGCAGGCCGTGGAAGAATGGGAAGTTCTGGTCAATGATGAGTTGACAGTGCCTCTTTTACGGTCCGGATTTGGGGACGATGAAGCCCTTTTCATGAGTCATGAACCGCTGTCAGCGTTGAACATTGTGGCGCGCGGTGTCGTCAACACGAAAGATACATCAGGTGTGGTCAGCGGATTGCCGGGCACGGCACCTCTTGGTGTTTTCCTCCGGGACACACCGCTGACACAAGCGGGGCAGGCGATTATCGATCTTGGTACGGAAGCGGCAAAGACAGACCCTCTGGACGAGTTGCATGAGCTTTCCCGAATTGTGCGGCGGGATGTGGACTATGTCTCCGGCAGCACAGATGCTGACACGACAGCCGCACAAGCACTTAATCTGGGGCGCGGGGTTTGTCAGGATCATGCACATGTTTTCTGTGCCGCTGCACGTTCGCGTGGTCACCCCGCCCGCTATGTGGCGGGCTATCTCCTGCCAGACGGGGACGGCGGGGAGTTGCATCAGACTCATGCCTGGGCGGAGGCCCATGTGGAAGGCATTGGCTGGGTCGGCTTTGACCCGTCGAACAACATTTGCCCCACAGAAAGATATATAAGGCTTGGCTGCGGCCTTGATTCCCGAGATGCCACACCTGTCAGAGGGGCTATTTCAGGCATGGGGGCAGAGAATCTGGTTGCATCTGTGGTCATTGAACAAGCACAATAGGCAATACGAATCGCAATCACGGGTTTGGTAAGTATAATGACCTATTGTGTTGGCCTGAAACTGAATGAAGGGCTGGTAATGCTCGCGGATACCCGCACCAATGCCGGCGTCGATAATATCTCCACATATCGCAAGCTGTTTACCTGGGAAGTCCCGGGGGAACGGGCCATTGCCATGATGTCCTCGGGCAATCTCTCCATCACGCAAGGCGTGATGACGCGCCTCAACAGGTCCATTCAACAGGCAAAGGCGGATGACAGTGTTGAAACGATTCTCAACGCGGACACCATGTTTCGAGTAGCACAGATTGTCGGTGATGTGATGCGCGAAGTGCAGGGGCGTCACAGCGAGGCGCTGGAACAACGCGGTGCGGCCGCCGATGCGACCATCATGATTGGTGGCCAGCGAAAAGGGGGCCAGCACAGGCTTTTCCTCCTCTATGCGGCAGGCAATTTCATCGAAGCAACAGATGACACGGGGTACTTCCAGATCGGTGACCATAAATATGGCAAGCCTATCCTCGACAGGGTGCTGGATAAGACGACGCCCATTCAGGAAGCGGTCAAAGCTGCACTTGTCTCCATGGACTCGACTTTGCGCAGCAACCTCTCTGTCGGTATGCCGCTTGACCTGGCAATTATCCGTACAGATACTTGTGAATTCTCTCACCAGCGCCGCATTGAGCCGGACGATCAGGCATTCAGTGAAATGAGCGAGGCGTGGTCACATGCTTTACGCGGTGCCTTTCAAAGCCTGCCAGGAAATTTCGAAAGCTGATGGGTCGGCTAGTTCAGAATCTCCAAAACAAGTTTCACAGATCCTGACGGATTTTTTCCATCTCCCGCCGGTCTTTTTTGGTTGGGCGGCCTGCGCCCTTTTCGCGTTCAAAGTCCTGGCTGCCAGAGACTTTCGGGTCCGTTTTTTTTGGTGGTGGTGGAGATAAGTCTTCGTATAGCGCCTGCGCTTCGGGCGCGGGGCCGCGCCGGAGGGCACAAGCATTGATCCGCACAATGAAAAGCTGGTCATGTTTTGTAAAGGCTAAGGTATCCTCAGGCTGAACGCAGAAACTTGCCTTTGTGATCCGGTGCGTCTGGTCATTGCGGGTGAGGCGCATGCCGCCAGCGGTGACGGTTTTGCCAGCCAGCGATCTTGTCTTGAAAAAGCGCGCGCACCAGAGCCATTTGTCAATGCGCTGACTGGTCTGGGCTGTCGCCTCAGTCATTGTCACCTTTAAGAGCAGCCAGGGCGGCAAAAGGTGAGTCCGGGTCGGCCTGTTTTTTGCGATCTGGCCCTGCGGTGAAAATGCGCGGTCCCTGTGGCTTGCCTTTGCTGGGGCCGCCTTTGCGTTGTGGCTTGCCATCTTTGCCGCGTGATTTGCCCTTGGCGAATTTGCCTTTCTGGCCTTCCTTATCCGCTGGTTTGCCGCGCCGCTGGTTCTGCTGGCGGGGCGCCAGACGCCATAAGGTCAGTTCGACTTCGACCAATTTTTCATCCACCAATTCTTCACCCATGGGTGATGACGGAGTTTGAGTATCGGATGCTGCGGCAGCTGGTTCTGTCTGCGTGTCGTTGCTGTCTGCTGCTGCTGCTTCAGCCGGTTCGGCCGTTGAAACTGATGCGGGCTCGGCGTTTCCTGCAGGTTCATCAGCAAGCATTTTTTCCGCCGAAGCGGCACTTTGATCAGCAGCTGGCCGAGCTTCCGGCGCAGGGATTTGAAGATCAGCGGCGTTTTCTTCAACGGTATTGTTCGCCTCAGCTTCCACTGGCGCGGTTGCAGTTTCTTCTGTCCGGGGTTCCATCTTCCGGGGGTGAGCCGGCGTATCTGACGCAGATGTGTGCCCCGTATCAGCCGTCGAGGTTTTGGGAACCATCTTGCGCACGGTGTTCTTGCGCAACCCGAGGGATTTCAGAATGCCCTCGAAATCGTCACCGGAACAGCCGACAAGAGACATCATGCGGGAATTTGCCTCGAAGCCGTCACGCATGTCGGCTTTTTCGCGGGCGCCGCGAATCTCCTGCGCCAGTCGCTCCAGCATATCAATCCGTACAGCACGCAGGCCAGAGGGACGGTATCCGGTGGCGTAATAATAGGCGTGCGGCAGGTCCGCCCCGAGCGGGACAGAGGTCAGGCCTGCTTTGGGCGGCTCAAACTGCTCCGGGTCCTTTTCGGACCAGAGTGCCCAGAGAAGTGTCAGCAACCGTGCAGAGGCAGGTTTCAGCAGGGCGGGCATATGTATGGTGAATTCCCCGAAACGCACACCAAGTTTGCGGAGTTTGCCACGCTCGTCCTGCGGCAGTTCCTTGACCTCGTTGATGACCATGCTGCGGGAGATCGCCCCAAAATTTTCAACGATACGATAGGCAAGACCGCGGGTTCCTGCTGCCAGCATTTCTGTGTCATCACCGCTGCTCAGGTTCACGGCTTTCTGCAGGGAAACCAGCGGTAGCAGCAGGCCTTCAAGCTGTCCTGTAAACCAGGCGGTGAGGCGCTCTTCTATCCGTGGCAGCATGTTCACGGGCAAATGCTCTATCGCAACCATCTTGAGATTTGGCCGCAGGGGCGTTGGCCCTTTCTCCAGTCTGGCGACCGCAGAGTGCCGCCACCAGATCACGCCGCCATCCGTCATGGTCAGGTCCGCGTCTTTGGCATTGGCCAGAGCTGCAGCGCGCGCCGCAAGCTCCGGCTTCAGGGCGGTCAGTGCGGCATGGCGCACGGCTTTGGCATGTGGTCCTTTGGCGCGGGGGTCCAGAATGAACTGAAACCCAATCAGGCGGCCAACAAATTCGCCTTCCACAATGACTTCTCCTTCAGCGGTAACACCGGCCAGTAATGGCGCATCATCCTTAAGTCGCTTCAACAGCATTGACGTGCGCCGGTCAATGAATTGCTGGGTCAGTTTTTCATGCAGCGCGTCGGACAAGGCGTCTTCTATCGCCCGGGTGCGCTCCTGCCAATAGGCGGTGTTGTCAAGCCAGCCAGAGCGATGCGTAAGATACGTCCAGGTGCGGATATGGGCGATGCGATTTGTCAACGTATCCACATTGCCTTCAAGTCTGTCCAGACGTTCGACCTGCGCCTTCAGCCAGCCTTCCTTGAGGCGGCCTCTTTCCATCAACTGACGATAGAGATCGGCCAACATCAGGGCATGTTGGTCGGGCGACACTTTGCGGAAATCCGGTGTCTGGCAAACTTCCCAGAGCAGCTTGAGCGCTGCGCCGCCCCTCGCGATATCCTTGATGTCAGGCATCTTGAGCAGCCGGCGCAAGGCATCTTCATCATCATCCATGCGTGAGCGCACAAGTTCCTGGCGCGGCGGTTTGCGCTCCAGTGCATTAAGAAGGGCTGGCACGGAATTGAAGTCCATCGAAACGGAGCGCCATTGCAGCGCGGTGACAGGTTCAAACTGATGGTCCTCAATTGCCTCTGCCACTTCATCATCGAGGCCCGGGCAGTCCGCTGTGGTGCCGAATGTGCCGTCGCGCACATGGCGCCCGGCCCGCCCGGAAACCTGTGCCAGTTCAGCCGGGAAAAGCTGGCGCATACGGCGGCCATCATATTTGCGTGTGCCGGCAAGAGCCACATGGTCAATATCCATATTCAGCCCCATGCCGATCGCGTCTGTGGCAACCAGATAATCCACTTCACCGGATTGATAGAACGCAGCCTGCGCATTGCGCGTGCGTGGGGAGAGTGCGCCCATGACCACGGCAGCGCCGCCGCGTTGTCGCCGGATCAGTTCGGCGATCGAATAGACCGCTTCAGAGGAGAAAGCGACAATGGCCGAGCGGCGGGGCAGGCGTGTGACTTTCTTGTGCCCGGCATGGGTCAGTTGCGAAAATCTCTCGCGGCTGACAAAGCCGATCTCCGGGATCAGTCTTTTCAGGATCGAGCGCATGGTGTCTGCACCCAACAGGAGCGTCTCCTGCGTACCGCGTGCAAGCAGCAGACGTTCTGTGAAAATGCGCCCGCGTTCAGCATCTGCGGCGAGCTGAATTTCATCAATCGCCATGAAGGCGACCTCGCGTTCAAGCGGCATTGCCTCGACTGTACAGATGAAATATTTGGCATTGGGCGGGATAATTTTTTCCTCACCGGTCACCAGCGCGACTTCCCTGGCTGATTTGCGGGCAACCATCTTGTCGAAAACTTCGCGGGCCAGCAGGCGTAACGGCAGGCCGATCATGCCGCTTTCATAGGCGGCCATGCGCTCCAGTGCGTAGTGGGTTTTGCCCGTGTTGGTGGGGCCGAGAACTGCCGTTACAGATTGCGTAATGACCTGATGGATCGGTGTATCATCGTGGCTCTGGCCATGTCGCGGCATGGACCTTACTCCAACAAGACTCGACCCCTATGTAAAGGCGCAGGCACAAACGGACAAGGCACTGTCTGATACGTTTTATCGCCGGCCAGTTTGGTTGTCTCACACGGTTGTGTGGGCTGACATCTTGATGCGCTCCGATCAACGCCTATCTATCTGAAACAACAGGAGGAAATTTTCATGACGGAATGTGCAGTGTTGGCTGGTGGATGTTTTTGGGGAATGCAGGACCTGCTGCGCAACGTGCCCGGCGTCACCGCGACCCGCGTCGGCTATACGGGCGGGCATGTGGATAATGCCGTCTATGACCAGGTGAAAACCGGCAAGACAGGTCATGCTGAAGCCATTGAGATCAGCTTTGACGCCAATATCGTTTCCTATCGCAAGATTTTGGAATGGTTTTTCCAGATACACGACCCGACAACGGAAAACCGTCAGGGTAATGACCGTGGATCACAATATCGTTCAGCCATTTTTCACACGAGCGAAGAGCAGCGCGATACGGCATATTCTGTTATTGAGGCGGTCAACCAGTCTGGCAAATGGCCGGATAAAGTCGTGACCGAAGTGGTTGAGGCCGGGCCGTTCTGGGAAGCTGAGGAGTTTCATCAGGATTATCTTGAGAAATATCCCAATGGCTACACCTGTCACTTTGTCCGGCCCGACTGGAAACTTGACGGCGACGCGGCCTGACTTCAGGCCGGGAAGGAGATGCCTTCATCACCTTCCTGCCACTGATCATATTTTGTCATGATCCCGGAAAAACCTTCCCAGGCCAGGAAATCTTCCAGCCATGATTGCACATGGGGAATGGGTTGCGCGAAGAACCATGTCCGGTCAACATGTGCGAACTGGCGCACGAATGGCAGCAATGCAACATCTGCCAGAGTGCGCCTGCTGCCATAAAGCCACCCCGTGTCCGCCAAGAGGTCGTTCCATTTGGACAATATTTCGAGGCCGGACGCCCGCTGCATTTCCGGGATGATGTTTTCGTCAGGATAGCGACCGGGATATTTGTAGCGATCCAGAAACTGCTTGAAGGGCAGATCGTTTTCCGTAATCAGCGCCATCAGCTCATCGCGTGATTCACGCCAGGGCAGCAGCCAGTCATGTGGATCATTCTGTTGCAATGCCCAGAGCATGATGTCTGTACTTTCTTCCAGCACCTTGCCGTCAGGCAGTAACAGCACGGGCACGGTCGCCTTTGGTGAAACATCAATCATGCTTTGCGGTTTGTCGCGCAGAACGACTTCCCGCAATTCTGTCTGTATGCCACTGGTCGCAAGTGCCAGGCGCGCGCGCATGGCATATGGGCAGCGCCGGAAAGAATAGAGAACGGGCTTGCGGCTCATGCTTTTTCCTTTCTGGCGGCAGCACCAATATGTGCTTCCCCGCGCTGGCGGGCCAGTTCCATCTGTTTCTGGCGCTCTTCAAAGCGGGCAATATCCGCGTCACTGCGTGTGCCGATACAATGCGGGCAGGAAATGCCCGGCCGATAATCAGGGGACTGCTTTTCACTTTCGCTGATCGGCATACGACAGGCGTGACACATGTCATAGTCCCCGACTTCCAGGCCATGGCGTACTGAAACCCTGTTGTCGAAAACGAAGCAGTCACCGTTCCATCTGGTTTCAGCTTCCGGTACTTTTTCGAGATATTTCAGAATGCCGCCCTTCAGATGATAGACTTCATCAAAGCCCTCGCGCAGCATGTAGGACGATGCTTTTTCACAGCGGATGCCGCCGGTGCAGAACATGGCGATCTTCGGCTTCTCTTCGTCAGGCAGGTTCTGCTTCAGCTTTTCGACATAAGCGGGAAATTCACGAAAGCTCGTGGTCTTCGGGTCAATGGCGTTCTCGAATGTGCCAATCGCCACTTCATAATCATTGCGCGTATCAATCAGGATAATGTCATCTCGGGCAATCAGGTCGTTCCAGTCTTCCGGTTCGATATAGGTGCCGACCTGTTCATTGGGATCAACCCGGCCAGCGCCCAGCGCGACAATTTCCTTCTTGAGGCGCACTTTCATGCGCAGGAAAGGCTGTTCATCCGTATAGGAAAACTTTGCCTCCACAGGTCCGATATCCGGGTGCTGACTGATCTGCGCCAGAACGTCCCTGATGCTCTCATCAGGTCCGGCGATGGTGCCATTGATTCCCTCGTCAGCGAGCAGGATCGTGCCCATGACACTGGCCCTGTCACAGACCTCCTGCAGCGTACTCTGTATGCTCTCAAAGGCTGGCAGGGGCACGAATTTGTATAGAGCTGCTACAGTAAAGGTCATGTTGTCTCCCGCTGCAGCATCCGCCAGCCGATATCGCGGCGATAGAAGCCTTCCGGCCAGTCGATCTGTGCCACAGCGTCGTATGCGCGATCGACAGCAATGCGCCCGGTTGCGCCACCGGCGGTGACATTGAGAACGCGGCCACCGCTGGCCGTCAACTGGCCATCTGTCTGGCTTGTGCCAGCGTGAAAGACTTCGACGCCGTCGCGCGCTTGCGCTTTTTCAATGTCTTTAATGACAGACCCTTTGGCATAGGAACCGGGATAGCCCTGCGTTGCCATGACGACCAGGGCGACGGTTTCCGGGGTCCAGACAAATTCCTGCCCGGCCAGTTTGCCTGTTGCAGCAGCCATGAGCACTGGCAGGATATCGCTTTGCATACGGCGCATCATGACCTGACATTCAGGGTCGCCAAAGCGTGCATTATATTCAATCAGCTTCGGGCCGTCTGCACCAATCATCAGGCCCGCATAGAGGACGCCGCAATAAGGACTGCCCCGATCAGAAAGTGCTTTGACCGTCGGCGCGATGATCCGGGCGATGACCTCCTGCTGAATTTCAGGCGTAAAAACCGGCGCCGGGGAATAGGCGCCCATACCGCCCGTATTTGGCCCCTTGTCGCCATCAAGGGCGCGTTTGTGATCCTGTGATCCAACCATCGGGACAATATGGGTGCCGTCCGTGATGGCAAAAAAGCTGGCTTCTTCCCCTTCAAGGAATTCTTCTATGACAAGTTCTGCGCTGGCCGCGCCAAAGCGACCGCCGAGCATGTCATCTATGGCGCTTTCTGCTTCGGCCAGGTCCTCTGCAATGACAACGCCTTTACCAGCGGCAAGGCCATCTGCCTTGATGACATATGGCGCTGACATGGTGGAGAGAAACGCTTTGGCCGGGGCTGCTGCATCAAAGCGGCCATATGCGGCGGTGGGAATATCGTGCTCCTGGCAGAGGTCCTTCAGGTAGCCTTTGGACGCCTCAATTTGCGCGGCTTCCTGTGATGGCCCAAAACAGGCGATCCCGGCTTTTTCCAGCCTGTCAGCGAGCCCCAGCGCGAGCGGCGCTTCCGGGCCAACGACCACCAGGTCCATGTTTTCCTGCATCGCGAAAGACACAATGCCCTCAACATCTGTGTCCTTGAGCGGCACATTTGTGCCAAGCGGTACCGTGCCCGGATTGCCGGGGGCACAATACAGTCCGGTCAGGAGGGGACTTTGAGCGATCTTCCAGGCAAGGGCATGTTCCCGGCCGCCACCACCAATCAGCAGTATTTTCAAGTGCTTTTCCTCACTGTCTCACGCATTTTTCACATGACAAGGCTATATGCCCTCGCCATAGCTTAAATCAATGGTGGCACCCGGCAAATTCTCCCGTCTCGTGCCGTTGAGCGGGCCAGTGACGAACCACAAGTGGTACGTGCCGTGGGGCTATGCGGCTGCCATAAATTTCGTGATTCTCTGGATGTTTCTGGCGACCGCTGAAGTGCGTATCGTCTATGGCCTGCCAGAGCCGAGTGGCGCGGTGCCGGTAGTCGTTCTGAGCGAAGCTGAACTCGACCCCCGGGTCGTGGAGCCGGAAACATTGCCAATGGAAGCAGTGGAGGCGGAGATCATTCCCGAAGAGGTTCAGTTGCCCGAAGAGCCGGAAATCACTGAACCGGCGCCTGAGCCGGTATTGGATGCCGAGCCCGAACCTGAACCCGTCGCAGACCCTGAACAGGGCCTGGCAGAAGAGATACCACCAGCGCCGCCGGAACCCGTTTTGGCTGACGCTTATGTGGAGCCGGAAGCTGCACCGCCCCCGTTGAGAGAAGTGGTTGCAGAGCCTGAGCCGGAGCTTGAAATTGTCGAAACATATCAGCCCTATGTACCGCCGCCAGCAGCAGAACCGGAACCGGAGGTCGACTATTCCAATCTGACAGGACCAGAAATTGATGCGCTTTATGCCCAGCAGTCAGCACTGCCGGATGTCAGCCTGCCTGATGTTGGCGGGGATGGTTCTTCGGGTGTTGTCGCGATCTTCTGCCCGGAGCAATTCGACAATCGGGACAAGGCCGAAGAATGCGCCGGGCGCGAGATCCTGTCTGGCTGGACCCGGACTACCGAAGACTGGTCCGGCATAACATCCGCCCTTCGCCGGGGAGGCGTGAGTGTGCCGGATGAGACGGGGCAATACGGGCCCGGCTGGCGCGGCGCGCTGGCGGAGAATGAGGAATATTACGAGCGCCGTGATCTTGGCCTGATTATCGGCCGGGATGCCGCCCGCAGACTTGAGCAGCAACGCGGGTATGAGCAGTTGAAGCAGGCGTCAGTGGGTACCGAGGCAACAACGGATGCCACTGCCCAGTCACTCGACAATCTGGGTGCCGCGGTGCCCTGTTATGTGGACGACTGCAACTGGGAGCCCAGCTGGACCATCACGCAGGACCCGAATATTGATACAGATACGGTAGAGCGCATTATGCGTGAGGGCGACTCGGGCGAATAATCCGGTCCAGAAAGAACGGGAGGCTACCATGCAGGCTGTAAATATCGCCAACAAATTTTCTCAGTTTACAGAGCAGTGGCAGCCCAAGCGTATCGCCACAGTCAATGACTATGATGTGCGGATTGCGAAAATTGAAGGTGAGTTTGTCTGGCATTCTCATGAAGATACGGATGAAATGTTTCTTGTCGTAAAAGGCAGCATGAAGATTCTGCTGCGCGACGGTGAAGTCAGCCTGAATGAGGGTGAGGTCTATGTCGTCCCGCGGGGTGTGGAGCATAAGCCTGTTGCAGACAGGGAATGCCAGATCCTGCTGATTGAGCCTACTGATGTGGTCAATACAGGCACAGCCGGTGGCGAACGCACAGCAACGGTTGAAACCCTATGAGCAATATACGCGAATATACGGTCTCTGAACTTTCCGGAGATGTGAAACGGGTGGTCGAAGACTCATTTTCATATGTCCGTGTACGTGGTGAAATGGGGCGGGTCACCCGCGCTGGCTCTGGTCATGTCTATCTTGACCTTAAAGATGACCGGGCTGTTATCTCCGGCGTGGTCTGGAAGGGCAACGCGTCAAAGCTGAAAATTCAGCCCGAGCAGGGGATGGAAATGATCGCCACGGGCCGGTTGACCACCTATCCCGGGCAGTCGAAATATCAGCTCGTCATCGACACGCTTGAGCCTGCGGGCGCCGGGGCGCTCATGGCCCTGCTGGAGGAGCGCCGGAAGAAACTGGCGGCGGAGGGGCTGTTTGATGACGCGCGCAAGAAACCTCTGCCGTTCCTGCCGGGTGTCATCGGTGTCGTGACTTCCCCGTCGGGCGCCGTGATCAGGGACATCCTGCACCGGCTGCGTGACAGATTTCCAAGCCATGTTCTTGTTTGGCCAACACTGGTGCAGGGCGAGGGGGCGGCGGCCAGAATTGTCGCGGGTATTGAAGGCTTCAATGCAATGTCTGCTAACGGTGTTGTGCCCCGGCCTGATGTGCTGATTGTTGCCCGCGGTGGTGGTTCGATTGAAGACCTTTGGTGCTTCAACGAGGAAGCCGTCGTGCGCGCTGCAGCCGGCAGTAAGATACCGCTGATTTCGGCCGTTGGTCATGAAACAGATACGACACTGATAGATTTTGCTGCGGACCAGCGCGCGCCAACGCCCACAGCAGCGGCAGAAATCGCCGTGCCCGTGCGGCGGGACCTGTGGCAGGAGGTGCAGAACAAGGTGCGGCGCATGGGCGCAACCCAGAGCCGGACCCTGGAGGCACGGCAAATGGCGCTGACCTCGGCCATGCGCGGCCTGGGGCGTGCGGACACACTGCTGGAAATACCGACACAGCGCCTTGACCGGGCTGCTGACAGGCTCGGTCAGGCCCTCAGGATACGCATTGAGCGCGGGGAGACAGAGCTTGGCCGCAAGGCCTCCGGCCTGCGACCGGTTGCGCTTTCCCGTAACCTTCAGGCGCGAATGGAGGGACTGGGCGCTGCGAGCGCGCGCCTTAAAAGTACCGCACCGCGCCTGTTCGATGCCCGGGAGGCTCGGCTTGAAAGCGCCTCACGCCTGCTGGATACGCTGTCATATCGCAATGTACTGGCAAGAGGTTTCGCCCTGGCGCTGGACACGGAAGGTAATGTTGTCCGGCGGGCGGCGGATGTGCAGGATGGCATGGCGGCTGGCATTCAGTTCGCTGATGGCGTGCGCGATGCCGTCTTCAGGGACAAGGGAGCGGAGGCCGGCACATCCAAACCCAAAGCAAAAAAGAAAGCACCCGGGAAACCTCTCTCTCAAAGCAGTCTGTTTGACTGAAGGTGTCTTCAGCCAATCAATCCGCTCAAAGGAGCAATGTCTGCACTGTCCGGGAAAATATCCGTATTCAGCACATTCAGATCAAGTGCGAGATGGTCACGCATGATGCCTTTGAAAATTGCCCGGCAATCCGTGGCAACAGCAAGGTCGCGGCCCTCGTGAAGCTGGCTGGGACTGAGGCCGGGGAAATCGCCGATCACAGGGCCGCCTGAAGTATTGATCGCGCCGCCTGTCATGAGGGCAAGCCCGCCTGTACCATGGTCGAAGCCGAGGGAGGAATTCAGTTCAACCCGGCGACCAAATTCTGACAGAGCAACAACAGCGGTGTTGGACCATTCCGCCCCGAGACCGTCTTTCAACACCTGTAGGCCGTCGTCCAGACTGCCCAGCAATCCACCGACACCGAAATTGCCCAGTGGGTCAGCCCCCGTATGGGTGTCCCAGCCGTTCACCTGGATGACGACGATGCTGGCAAGCTGCGGATCCTGATCCACGAGGATTGCCGCTGCTTTCTCGAAATCAGAGGCATCCGCCCCGACGTCCAGATCAAAGCGGCCATCCAGCGTATCCTCGACAATTTCTGCTGAAGGCGGACCAATCAGGCTGTCATTTGCTGTCATACGGACGATACGGTTCAAGGTATCAGAGTCCACATCGGGGAAATTCGCTGGTGAGAATTGTACTATGCTTGCCTCGCCGCGTAACACCTGCGGCAGGGAAATGCCCACGGCAATGCCCTCGGCCTCGGCGCCCATGGCGACCAGCGCCCGGTTGAGCCAGCCATCCAGCGCATCCCCGAGGTCAGAAACGCCGCGCTCCAACCCCTCCTGATCGTCAAAGTGGGAACGGGTATTCATTGGCGCGCCAACCGCGTGCATCAACAGTGCTTCGCCATTCTGGGCGAGGGCGTGAAAATTTGGCATAAACGGGTTCAACCCGAAATTGGCATCCAGTGGCAGGAGCTGACCTGACTCAAGGGCATATTGCTTGCGCAACCCTTCATAGAACTGATCCGTAGTGGGAATCATGGCCCCGAGGCCATCCATGCCACCGCGCAGGATTACGAATACGAATTTCTTGCCGGCAATACCCGTCTGGGCCACGGCTGGTCCCCCAAAGCTGACGGCGGCCAGTGAACTTGAAAGTCCAAGGAGAACGGCACGGCGGTTCATGATGAAATGGCTCATGGGTTATCTCCTTTGAAATTCCGGGCTCATGAAAGCAAGCGTCAGCCCCTGTTGCGGCGTTGCAGCCCCGCCCGTCCAGAATGCGGTGTCTTCTGATATATCCGGCCCTACGGTATCGTTCAGCAGGTCGCCCGGTTTGATGGTGCCAAGCCTGCTGGCCACCTGATTGGCCCATTGCATTCGGGCCATCATGGGGGAGGGCTGGGCCCAGTCCGGTCCGTCATCGGACCATCCTTCGGGGGTGGGCGGCGTAAACGGGAACTGACCGAGATCAAGGTAAAGAAGATAAAGCAGATATTCACGGGACTGCTCATTATCGCCAAAGACATGTTCCTTGCCAACGGCCCGCGCGGCTGAATTCAGGAGGTCATTCGGTGTCTTGAACTTTTCAAGGGAATTATCCCAGCTGAGGGGATTGTCTACCAGCGCCTTATAGATGGCGCCCAATTCACCATCTGTTTGTTCCCAGACGGTAATTAGATTGTCTACAAGGCCCTGTGGCGGTGTGTCGGCTGTAAAGTGAGCCGCAATCTTCCGGCACAGGCGCGCAATCGTGGCGGGATGGCGGGCAATATCATTGAGAATGGCAATTGCCTGGCCAGCGCTTTCATTATCCTCAGCATACTGTTTGCCGAGGAAAGTACGCTCGCCTGGTTCATGCAGCAACGGCTCAAACAGGAACCGTCCAACACGCTCTGCCCCGTGGAAGGCAAAGCCATGAATGCAGCCCGTCAGGGCATTGGCGAGCTCTTCAACATCCGCCTGTGTGTAACCGCCCTCAGAGCCAAGGGAGTGGAGTTCCAGCACTTCACGGGCAAGGTTCTCATTCGCAGGCGGATTACCAATGGTGACGCCATAGGGAGAGTTTGGCCCCACAGATTCGACATTGTTCAAAAAGTTCAGCATGCCCTGATGCAGAGTCGCCCGGACTATCAGGTTTGAAAACTTGCCAAGATAAAACCGGCGCGACACCGTGCGTTCAAAATCCCCGACCATCGTCTGAGTGTTGGCATTGGCGGTGATCGCAAAATGATTGGTCCAGAAACGCACCAGCCTTTCTGCGAAGGGTGCCCTTGTGGTGCAGGCCATGAAATCGCGCAATCTGATTTCCTGAAAGAACAGTTTGCCCTGATAATTCTGCGCATCGAGCACATCGTCGATTTCGGGAATGCCCGGTGTCCGGTTTTTCTGGCGCAATGATTCCAGCTTGTCGATGGCGGGTACAACGACTTCCTGCAGGTTGGGATCATCGAAAACGCCCATTCTCAAGAGTACACATTCATGACTTTCCGGCATGGCAAAGGGCATGCGGACCGCATCATACGTGAGCTGATCTTTCAGCCATTGTTGCGGGTTTCCTGAAGCTTCTTCCAGCTCCCCCGGCAGCGCGCCAAGACCAAAGCGGTTGGTCGCGACAATGCCCTCTGTGGTGACTGTGCCGTTGCCGGGCAGGCCGGTTGGTACGGGCGGCAGGCCGGCAGGCGGGTGCGGTTTGCCAGTGCCACCGGGCCGCCGGTCTGCCGCGACCGGGCCGCCAGCGCGCTGCCTCGCTGTATTGTCAGATATAACAGGCTGTATCTTGCGTGCCTGATAGTCTGCCATCGAAAATCCGACCGGTTCCGGTACGTCAATGAAGTCCAGTCTGCTGTCCGGGGCCTGTGGCGCCTGCGTTGAGCGGCCAGCTGCCAACCAGACCTGACGGGCATAACTTTCCGGAATGTCTTGAAGGCGCAGGCCAGTCTCAAGGCAGATTGCATCAGGGCCTTGCGCGTCCTGCGTGAACGGATTGCAATACGGGTCTTCAAAAGCAGCCAGCGCCGAAGCTTTGCGTGTCATTATTTCCCTCGCTCATATGCAGCCACAGCAGCATATTTTATGGTAGTTGCAACGATATTGAGGCGACGCGACTGATTTTATTCAACTTGCAACAATCGGCGTAAACCGTCAAATCGGACAATTTCCGAACTCTCTGGGAACTTTAACGCAGCAACGAGCGTGACCTGTCGCCAATCCGGCATCAGTTTTCTGATTTTTTCACCTGTCATCCAGTTTTGTCTGCTTGCCCCACTTGTGAATTAAGTATGTATCCCCGGCAAGTTCAGGTCTTTTTCCCGGGCGCAGTCAAGTGCTTCGTCGTAGCCTGCGTCGGCGTGGCGCATGACGCCAGTGGCGGGATCGTTCCAGAGCACGCGCTCTAGGCGACGGGCGGCATCTTGCGTGCCGTCTGCGCAAATCACCATGCCGGCATGTTGGGAATAGCCCATGCCGACGCCGCCGCCATGATGCAGGGAAACCCAGGTCGCACCGCTTGCCGTGTTCAGCAGGGCGTTGAGGAGTGGCCAGTCGGAGACCGCATCCGAGCCATCCTTCATGGCTTCTGTTTCGCGATTGGGTGAGGCGACAGAGCCGGAATCCAGATGGTCCCGTCCGATTACAACTGGTGCTGATAATTCACCCGAAGCCACCATGTCGTTGAAGGCCAGGCCCAGCCGGTGCCGGTCGCCCAGTCCCACCCAGCAGATACGGGCAGGCAGTCCCTGAAAACTGATCCGCTCACGTGCCATATCCAGCCAGTTATGCAGGTGCTGATTGTCCGGCAGTAATTCCTTCACTTTCGCATCGGTTTTGTAGATATCCTCCGGATCACCGGACAAGGCCGCCCACCGGAAGGGACCAACGCCGCGACAGAAAAGCGGGCGGATATAGGCCGGAACAAATCCGGGAAAATCAAAAGCGTTCTCCAGGCCCTCATCTCGTGCGACCTGGCGGATATTATTACCGTAATCGAGGGTTGGAATGCCCTGATGCCAGAACTGCAGCATCGCGGCCACATGGATTTTCATGGCGGCACGGGCAGCTTTTTCTACAGTTTTGGGGTCACGCTCGCGCATGTCGCGCCATTGCGCCAGTGTCCAACCCTGCGGCAGATAGCCGTTCACCGGATCATGGGCGGATGTCTGGTCAGTGACCATGTCAGGCCGGATGCCGCGCGCTGCAATTTCCGGGAAAATGTCTGCCGCATTGCCAAGCAGGCCAACGGAAACGGGCTTGTCGGCGGCATGAGACTTCTCGATGATCGCCAGTGCTTCATCCAGTGACGCGGCTTTCTCGTCGAGATATTTCGTGCGTAAACGGAAATCTATACTCTCCGGGTTGCACTCGACCGCGAGACAGGACGCACCGGCCATGGTCGCGGCCAGTGGCTGCGCCCCGCCCATGCCGCCAAGTCCGGCTGTCAGGATCCATTTGCCGCCGAGGTCGCCATTATAATGCTGGCGGCCAGCCTCTACGAAGGTTTCATAAGTACCCTGAACGATGCCTTGTGTGCCGATGTAAATCCACGAGCCTGCGGTCATCTGGCCATACATCATCAGGCCTTTTTTATCGAGCTCATTGAAGTGATCCCAGGTGGCCCATTCCGGCACCAGGTTTGAATTGGCGATGAGCACGCGCGGTGCGTCTTCGTGGGTGCGAAAGACGCCGACCGGTTTGCCGGATTGTACCAGCAGGGTTTCATCCAATTCCAGTTTTTCAAGTGCCTTGGTGATGCGGTCAAAATCACCCCATGTGCGTGCAGCACGGCCGATACCACCATAGACCACGAGTTCATCCGGGTTTTCAGCGACATCGCGGTCGAGATTGTTCATGATCATGCGATAGGGCGCTTCTGTCTGCCATGACTTGCAGGTAAGGGCAGACCCATGCGGTGCTTTTACCTCGCGGCTGTTTTTGCGTCGGTCACTCATGTTGGTGTCTCCGGTGAAGGAAATATCTCAGCAGGCACACTTTTTATCAGTGTACCCTGTCGTAAAGCGGTGGTTGCAGTGGCAATATCAGGGGCCATGAGGCGATCTTCTTTCAGGCCCGGAACACGCAACCGCAGGGCGTTGATCGTGTTCTGCAAGGCCGGGCTTGTGGTGAGCGGCGCGCGCAGCTCCACGCCCTGCGCCGCGATCAGCCATTCAATGCCGATGATATGGGCGAGATTGTCATTCATGCCTGTCAGACGACGCGCGGCGTGTGCGGCCATGGAAACATGGTCTTCCTGATTGGCGCTGGTGGGAGTTGAATCGACGCTGCAAGGCGCGGCCTTTTGTTTGTTTTCCGACATCAGCGCGGCGCTGGTTACTTCTGCGATCATGAAGCCGGAATTGACACCCGGAGAAGGGCTGAGAAAGGCCGGCAGGCCAAAACTCATTGCCGGGTCCACCAGCATGGCGATACGGCGCTGGGCAATGGAGCCGATCTCGGCGATGGCGAGCGCTAGCTGGTCCGCAGCGAACGCCACTGGTTCGGCATGGAAATTCCCGCCTGAGAGTATCTCGCCGGTTTGTGTCAGGACGAGCGGGTTGTCTGTTACCGCATTCGCCTCGGTTTCAAGCACGCAAGCCACATGGCGCAGAAGGCCGAAACAGGCCCCCATGACCTGTGGCTGGCAGCGCAGGCAATATGGGTCCTGCACACGCTCGTCATCTTCACGGTGTGTTTCGCGAATGATGGACCCTTCCAGCAGGGTACGGAGCGTCCGGGCGACATCTATCTGTCCGCTGTGGCCGCGCAGGCTCTGGATTTCAGCCCTGAATGGGGCGGGTGATCCCATCGCCGCATCAGTGGAGAGGGCGCCGGTGACAATCGCCGCGCAGGCGATATCCCAGGTGTCAAACCAGGCTGCCAGCGCATAGGCGGTGGAGAACTGAGTGCCATTGATAAGTGCAAGCCCTTCTTTGGGCCCAAGGGTGATGGGCGCCAGTCCGGCTTTCTGTAACGCCTGCGCTGCGGGCAGCTTTTCTTCCCTGTACCACGCGTCACCTTCACCGATCATGGTTGCAGCCATATGCGCCAGTGGTGCCAGATCGCCGGACGCGCCGACGGACCCTTGTGCCGGCACGCAAGGCGTCACCTGCTTCTCCAGCATGTTCGTCAAAAGCAGGATCAGGTCCCAACTCACGCCGGAAGCGCCTCTTGTCAGTGAGATAAGTTTTAGGGCCATCATCAACCGCGTGAGCGTCACCGGCATCAGGTCCCCCACGCCGCTGGCATGAGAGAGGATCAGGTTGCGCTGCAAGGTCGCAAGGTCTGTGGCCGAGATGCGCGTCTGTGCGAGTTTGCCAAAGCCTGTATTGACGCCGTAAACAGCGGCGTTGCCTTTTGCTGCATCAGCCACAATGGAATGTGCTTTTTTTACTGACTGTTGCAGTTTTTTATCGAGGACAAGTTTGTATGGATCCCGATAGAGCTGTGACAATCCGGCGAGCGGCACGCTGTTTTCTGATAATAGGACTTCAGCCATGGATGTGCTCAGCCTCTGTTTGTGTATGCTGCCAGGTGAAAATTTCACGACCAGCCTTGAACAGGCCTGCAAGGGGATTGTAGCCAAGCCAGTAACTCAGTTCGGCGGGCGTTGCGATATTCCATAGAGCGATATCTGCTGATTTTCCCTTGCTCAGGGTGCCCACTTTATCGCTTAGCGCAAGCGCCTGTGAGGCGTTGCGTGTCATGCCGGTCAGGGCTTCTTCCGGGGTCAGACCAAAAAGAGTGCAGGCCATGTTCATTGCCAGCAAGGGCGAAGTGACGGGCGAAGAGCCAGGGTTGCAGTCCGTGGCCACAGCCAGCGGCACGCTCGCCTGTCGCAGGGCTTGAACGGGCGGTGTCTGCGTTTCTTTCAGGAAGTAAAACGCGCCGGGCAATAACACGGCCACCGTATTGGTGGTGGCAATGGCTGTGACCCCTTCGGGTGAGAGATATTCAAGATGATCGACAGACAGCGCGTTGTAGCGTGCCGCAAGCTGGCTGCCGCTACTATCGGAAAGTTGCTCTGCGTGCAGTTTGACCGGCAGGCCGCAAGTTCTGGCCGCTTTGAACACACGCTCGGTTTCGGCAGTGCTGAAGCCGATTGTTTCGCAAAACGCGTCTACGGCATCAGCCAGTCCGGCGCGGGCCACAGCCGGAATCATCTCTTCGCAGACAAGATTGATATACCCTTCACGGTCCTGCGCATATTCCGGGGGTAGGGCATGTGCGCCCAGAAAAGTTGTCACCACCTCCACGCTATCCTTCTTGCCAAGGTCGCGTGCCACTTCCAACATTTTCATTTCTGATTCGAGATCAAGTCCGTAGCCTGATTTTATTTCAACGGTTGTAACACCTTCTGACTGCAATGCGTTCAGACGCGACAAGGCGGCTGCATAAAGAGTTTCTTTCGGAGCGCTGCGGGTGGCCTTCACAGTGGAGAGAATGCCCCCACCGGCGCGGGCAATCTCCTCATAGCTGGCACCGTTGAGTCGCATCTCATATTCGCTGGCGCGCGCTCCGCCAAAAACAAGATGGGTATGGCAATCAATCAGACCAGGCGTTGCCCATTTGCCATCAAGGTCCAGCACATTGCGTGCAAGCTCTCCGGGCGCATCGGACAACTCAGCTTCCGGGCCGAGCCAGTCAATCAGGCCATCCTTGATGGCAAGGGCAGCGTTTTGTACCGCGCCATATGGTGCAGCACGGTTTGTGTCCATGGTTGCCAGATTGACATTGACCAGCAGCGTATCCCACATCGCGATTGCACCCTCCTGTCAGTGGCTATAGACCAGATTGTAACTGCCTGTGAATAGGCCTGTGAGTCGCTGAAATAATCTGGAGATATTACTGGTGGTAAATGGACCCTCTGCAAATGACTGGCCGTCCATCGCGGGACTGCTCGCAGACCATCCCGAGGCGGCCGTGGCGTTGTTGGGGGCGGGTCTGGCAGAAGGCTGCGTGACACCGGGGCGCTGTGACCTTGCGCCTCCGGTATTTCGCCAGGCACTGCGCCGCATCAGCACGTATGACCTTGAGGCGGGCCTCGATCTGTCTGGTCTTGCGGTCCATGATGCGGGTGATCTGGCGCTGGCTGGCCTGTCTCCGGCGGCCTGTTTTGAACCGGTTTCTGGTGCGGTGCAAAATCTTGGGGCAAAACATGCTCTGGTTTGCCTGATTGGCGGCAATAATGCTGTGACTAGGCCAGGGGTACACGGAATTGATGCTGGGCTGAAAAAAGTTGGTTTGCTGACACTCGATGCCCATTTCGATTTGCGCCCGACAGATGGGGGGCTGATAAACGGCAATCCGGTCAGCGCCTTGCTTGAAGACGGTTTGCCGGGGCAACATATCGTGCAGATCGGGCTTGCGCCATTTGCCAATACGAAAGCCATGCATGACAGGGCGCTGGACGCAGGCATCACTGTCAGAACCCTGGCAGATTGTCGGCAACAGGGCGTTGTCGAACTGGTGTCTGAAGGGCTGAAACAGCTGAGCCAGCGTTGTGACGCTATCTATGTGGACTTCGATATCGATGTTATTGAGCGCAGCCAGTTGCCCGGCGCTCCCGGTGGCAGGCCAGGTGGCCTCAGCGTCTGCGACTTTCTGGCTGCCGCCCGTGTGGTCGGGCAACATGAGAAGGTGAGGGCCGTAGACCTGACGGAGTTTGATCCCTCCCTTGATGTGAGCGATATTTCTGCGCTGGTGGCCGGGCGCTGGTTCGCTGAAATCCTTGCCGGTTTTGCCATGCGGCACAAGGGGTGAGAGACCGTTTCCGGCCTTGCGCAGGCACGCAATAACTGGTTTACGGAAGGCAGATAAAAACAGGAGTCACCCATGCAGGAAACGCCATTTGGCCCGGTTTATGATAACGTGCTGGAGGGCATCGGGCGTACACCGATGCTGAAAGTGCATAATATCGACACAGGCCCGTGTGACCTTTTCCTCAAGCTGGAAGGGCAAAATCCCGGCGGGTCGATCAAGGACCGCATGGGCGTCGCCATGATCGAGCAGGCCGAAAAAGATGGCCGGCTTAAACCCGGCGGTGCCATCGTCGAGGCGACAGCCGGGAATACCGGTCTTGCACTGGCGCTTGTTGCGGCGCAAAAGGGATATACACTGACGATTGTTGTGCCCGACAAGATGTCGCAGGAGAAAATTTTCCACCTTAAGGCCCTCGGCGCGGAAGTTTATCTGACCCGGTCTGATGTGGGGAAAGGGCACCCTGAATATTATCAGGATGTGGCCAAACGCATTTCAGAGGAAACGGGCGCCTTTTTCGTCAATCAGTTCGAGAACGAAGCCAACCCCCACGCGCATGAGACCCAGACTGCACCGGAAATCTGGGGGCAGATGGGCCAAGACATGGATGCGATTGTCACGGGCGTGGGATCAGGTGGTACGATTTCCGGCCTTGCACGCTACTTCCAGAAGGTCGCACCTCATGTGGAGGTGATCCTGGCTGACCCTGTTGGCTCTATTCTTGCAGATCTCGTAAATACAGGGAACATCCCGAATGATGTTGGATCGTGGTTTGTCGAAGGCATCGGGGAAGATTTTATTCCGGATACGTGTGAACTGGAGCATGTCAAAAAGGCCTATGCCATATCTGACAAGGAAAGTTTTGAAGCAGCCCGGATGCTGGTTCTGAAAGAGGGCGTCCTCGGCGGCTCATCTTCCGGCACATTGTTGGCGACGGCCCTGAAATACTGCCGGGAGCAGACCGAGAAAAAACGTGTCGTAACATTTGTGTGTGATCGCGGCGACAAATACCTGTCCAAGATGTTCAACGATTTCTGGATGTACGACCAGGGGTTGCTGACACGCCAGTCTGTTGGTGACCTGACGGACATTATCACACGGCGACATCTGGAACGAGCCACAGTTGTCTGCACGCCTGATGACACGCTGATGCAGGCCCATGGCCGCATGAAACTCTATGATATTTCCCAGTTGCCGGTGCTGGACGAAAAGGGAGAAGTCGCAGGTATTCTGGATGAAGAAGATATCCTGTTTGCCGTTGTGCGCAATCACGACAAATTTCAGGACCCTGTGAAATCTGCCATGACCTATCGTGTGCAGACGGTACAGGCTGGTTCGGCGATTGAAGACCTGTTGCCTATTTTTGCCAAGGGTCATGTGGCTGTTGTCATGAAGGATGATATTTTTCAGGGGTTGATTACGCGCTCTGATTTGTTGAACCATCTGCGTCTGCAACTGGCTTGAGGAGAAGCAGGATGACTACTGATAAAAAGAACCGTCAGGCATTTGCAACACGTGTCATTCATGCCGGTCAGGAACATGATCCATTGACCGGGGCGGTGATGCAGCCGATCTATCAGACATCCACATATGCACAGGAAAGCCCCGGCAAGCATAAGGGGTTTGTTTATGCCCGTGGGCATAACCCGACCCGCTTCGCTTATGAGCGGGCGATTGCCGATCTTGAGAACGGCACAAGAGGGTTTGCGTTTTCGTCCGGCATGGGAGCGATTTCCACCATGCTGGAACTGTTACCCGCAGGGTCGCATATCATTGCCAGCGACGATGTATATGGTGGCAGTTTTCGACTTTTCGAGCGTGTACGTAGAGACTCCGCGAATCTATCCTTTACGTACATTGATATGACCAACCCGGACAATCTTGCGGATGCAATAACGTCTGACACTAAGCTCATCTGGGTGGAGACGCCAACCAATCCGATGCTGAAGGTCATTGATATTGAAGCAGTGTCGCGCATTGCGCGTGACAAAGGCGTGATGGTTGGTGTCGATAACACCTTTGCTTCACCCTTCGCCCAGCGTCCTCTCGATCTTGGTGCTGACATTGTCATGCATTCAGCCACTAAATTCCTGAACGGCCATTCCGATGTTATCGCCGGTGTGCTTGTCGTTCGGGATGATGACCTTGCCGACAGGCTGGCTTTTTTGCAGAATTCGGTTGGCGCCCAGCTCGGACCATTTGACTCTTTTCTTGCCCTGCGCGGCATCAAGACTCTTGCCTTGCGCATGACGCGCCACGCTGAGTCAGGTGCGGCACTGGCGACCTGGCTGGAAGCGCATGAGGCGGTAGACCGCGTCTATTACCCCGGTCTTCAATCTCACCCCAACCACGATGTGGCAAAACGCCAGATGGACAGTTTTGGTGGCATGATTACCATCTTGCTCAAAGGCGGGCTTGAGGCGGCGCGCACGATGCTTGAGCGCGTCCAGGTGTTCACACTTGCCGAAAGCCTTGGCGGTGTCGAAAGCCTGATTGAACACCCTGGCATTATGACACATGCGTCACTACCACCAGAGCGTCGCGCGGAGTTGGGCGTCGATGACTCACTTGTGCGCATATCTGTTGGTATTGAAGATCTTGCTGACCTGAAGGCGGACCTCGAACAGGCGCTATCAGGATTATGAGAAGGAGAGACCTGTGAGAACAATCTTTGTCATGATTAAATGTGAACTGGGCAAGGCTTATGACGTTGCCGGTGAGCTTGTTGACTCCATTGAGCAGGTGCCTTCCGTCTACTCAATTTCCGGTGACTTTGATCTGATGGCGCAGTTTCATCTGCCTGCGGATATGGATATTGGACGCTTCGTCAATGAGCAAGTGCATAAAGTGTCCGGGATCGCCAATACAAAAACGATCATCTGCTTCAATGCGTTTACCTCCGATTCAGGGATCAGTGATGCCTGAGGCAGGTGCCATATGCAGCATGTAGAGCAGCTGGATCAGCGCGATCCATTGCGCCATTTACGGGGCGCGTTCCACCTGCCTGAAGGCATAATCTACTTGGATGGAAACTCTCTGGGGCCTTTGCCGCGTGATGTTTCGGCGCGTACACAGAGGGTTGTTGCTGAGGAATGGGGGCAGAGCCTGATCAAGGGCTGGAATGATCATGACTGGATTGGCCTGCCGCAGCGTGTTGGCAACAAAATTGCCCGCCTGATCGGAGCGCCGGGTGGCACAGTGATCGCGGCAGATTCCACCTCCCTTAATCTGCTCAAGGTGCTCTCTGCCGCCCTCAGCTTGCGACCAGAGCGAAAAATTATCCTGTCTGACACAGGTAATTTTCCCACAGACTTGTATATGGCGCAGGGAATTTCCAGTACTCTTGGTGCAGATCATGAGCTGAAACTTGTGGCGCCGGAGATGGCTGTCGATGCCATAGATGACACTGTGGCTGTGTTGATGCTAACCGAGGTCGATTACCGGACTGGGCGCAAGCATGATATGGCGGCATTGACCCGGCGTGCCCATCAGGCCGGTGTTCTGACCATCTGGGACCTTGCCCATTCAGCAGGCGCAGTGCCCGTTGACTTGACGTCGGCGCAGGCCGACTTTGCCATCGGGTGTGGCTATAAATACCTTAATGGCGGCCCCGGCGCCCCGGCATTTGTTTATGTGCGCCCGGATCACCTGAACAGCTTTGCGCCCTCTCTCTCCGGCTGGATGGGCCATGCTGCGCCGTTCGATTTTGATCTTACCTACAAGCCGGCAAAGGGCATTGACCGTATGCTTGTTGGCACACCAACAATCCTCAGCATGTCCGCGCTTGATAGCGCGCTGGACTTGTGGCGCGACATTTCCATGGAGGATGTCCGACAAAAATCTCTGGCCATGACGGATATGTTCATTGCAGAAGTAGCCAAGCGCTGCACCGATCAGGGTCTTGAATTGCTCACACCGCGCGAACATGAATTGCGTGGCAGTCAGGTTTCCTTCAGTTGCCCGAATGGCTATGCCGTGATGCAAGCCCTTATAGCAGAAGGTGTTATTGGCGATTTCCGGTCGCCTGATATTATACGCTTTGGATTTACGCCGCTCTATTTGCGGTATGCGGATGTTATCACAGCCGCTGAAACGCTGGCGCGTGTGCTGCAGGAGCAACTTTGGGACAGGCCGCAATTTCTTGAGCGGGCAAAAGTAACATGACTGATACGAAAAAGCCGGTTGAACATCACGGCGCGGAGCTCGATTTCTCTGATAAAATGTCTTACGGGGACTACCTTCAGCTTGAAAAGATACTCACAGCGCAAACACCGCTTTCCACAGCGCATGATGAGATGCTTTTCATCATCCAGCATCAGACATCTGAATTATGGATGCGCCTTGCCATCTATGAGTTGAAGGCCGCGCGGCAGATGTTGCGTGATGAACGCCTGAGGGAATGTTTCAAGGTTCTCTCACGCATTGCCCGTATTTTTGAACAGATCAACAAGGCCTGGGATGTGCTGCGCACCATGACCCCGAGCGAATATACGGAATTTCGGGACAAGCTTGGCCTGTCGTCGGGGTTTCAGTCCTGGCAATATCGGGCCATCGAGTTTCTGGCGGGCAACAAAAATGCAGCGATGCTGAAGCCACATGCGCATCTGCCAGAGAAGCAGCTTGAACTGAAATCCCTGCTAGAAGCGCCAAGCCTTTATGATGAAGTCCTGATTCTCATGAGCAAGCGTGGTTTTGAACTACCGTCTGACGTGCTGAAGCGGGACTGGTCACGGAAGTATCAGCATAATGAGCATGTGCAGAAGGCATGGCGACAGGTATACGAAAAACCTCTCGAACATTGGGAATTATACGAGCTTGCTGAAAAGCTGGTGGACTTTGAGGATTATTTTCGTCGCTGGCGGTTTAATCACGTGACAACCGTTGAACGTGTGATTGGATTCAAGCAGGGCACCGGGGGCACATCAGGAGTTGGCTATCTGCAAAAAATGCTCTCGACAGTCCTGTTTCCGGAACTCTGGCAAGTGCGAACTGATCTGTAGACGGTCCTGTTTTCAGGATGCTCCGGCTTGAGCCGAACCGGTTATTCTGCGGGGCAGGGCGCGCCGGACGCTGCCCAGCTCTCAAAGGCTGTAACCGTCTCGGTGATAGAATAGGGCGCTGGTTCCCGGCCCGGGCCCGGTTCCCATCCCCAATGAACCAGCGCGTCATGCGCAATATGGTCTGCTACAGCCTGAAGGGTGCGCCCGCCATTTCTTTGCGTGTCTTTGATCTGTTCACAAATCTGCAGTGACGTCTGATCCCACCAGACCATCTCAACAGGGGCAAGTGCCCAGTGGGGCGCGCCCGGTGGACCATGTGGCAATTCTGAATTCGAATCAGCATGACATGCTGCACACGGAATGCTGTCTGATCCGTCACGGGTTTCACCGCCATCAATGTTCATGCCGTGATATTGCCATTTCCCGTCATCAAGGCCGAAACTTTTGCCAGACCAGCGCGGACGATTATCTGCGGGCACATGACAGTTCGCACAGCGCGGGTGCGAGAATACATCAAAAACCTTGTCCCAATGCGCAAGTGCCTGCGCGGTTGTGACGAGTTGCGGTTCTTCCCGGTCGCTTTCCGGCGCTGCCGCGAGATTTGCCGGGGCGACGGCAAGGAATAAAGAGACGGCATATAGCGAGAGCTTCTTCATGCCCTGTACCCTTCTGTAAACTGAATATGCTTGCTTAAAGGTAACTCCCGGATGCGCCTGCCCGTGGCCGCGAAGATCGCATTGGCAAGGGCAGGGGCCGCGGGCGGCGTGCCCGGCTCGCCTGCCCCGCCGGGGCTAAATCCACTGTTGATGATGTGGGTTTCAATCAGGGGTGAGGCCGTCATGCGCAGTGCCTGATAGTCATGGAAGTTGCTCTGTTTAACAGCGCCGTCTTCAATCGTGATTTCACCATAGATCGCAGCTGTCAGGCCATAAATGATGCCGGACTCGATTTGCGCCACGACCCCGTCAGGGGAAACCGCGAAGCCGGGGTCTATTACCGCCACCATGCGGTCGATTACGACTTCGTTATTCACGAGGCTGATTTCTGCAACCTGTGCGACGATTGAGCCGAACGATTCCTTTATGGCCACACCGCGCCCTTGCCCCTGTTTGAGGGGGTGCGACCAGTTGGCCTCTCTGGCCACGCGGTCGAGCACAGCCAGGTGGCGCGGATGGTCTTTGAGCAGCTCCGCGCGATAGGAGAGCGGGTCCTGTCCGGCAGCAGCGGCGCATTCGTCAATAAAGCTTTCCGTATAGAACCCGTGCTGTGATTCATCCACACTTCGCCAGGCACCCCAGGGAACGTGGCTGGGGCTTTGCAGGTATCCGATATCCTGCGCATCTACCGCATACGGAATGAGTGGTGCTTCTGCCGGTTCCTGCTTGTTGACATAGGTGTTTTCCCAGGCGGTCAATGTGCCATCCGCCGCCATCGCTGCACGGAAGTTGCTTCTGGATGCTGGCCGGTAAAAATCCTGTCTCACGTCTTCTTCCCGTGACCAGATAAGTTGGACAGGCTTGCCAACAGCTTTAGACAGAAGCGCCGCCTGAATGGCCCAGTCCGGCCGGGATTTGCGCCCAAAGCCGCCGCCCATCAGAAGGTTATTGAGCGTAACCTGGTCTTCCTTGTACCCCAGTGCCTCGGCCACGGCGCGCCTGAAGCCGAGCGGATTCTGGCAGCCGACCCAGACCTCGCATTTCCCGTCCTGTACGTGTGCGGTGGCGTTCAGTGGTTCCATGCAGGTATGGGCCAGATAGGGTACGTTATATTCTGCACTGATCACTTTTTCGGCTGTGTCAAAGGCCGCCTGCATATCGCCTTGTGTGCGATCATTTTTCCGGTCTGCTGACAGACTAATGTCCTGCTGGTGCTGCGTGGCGATTTGCGCACTGGAAACAGCATCGTTGCCATTGCTGTCCCACTGAATATCAAGCGCGCGCAACCCGCGCTGTGCTGCCCAGTATCCGTTGGCAACCACTGCCACCGCTTCTCCGGCGGAAAAGCCGCCAATCATCATGTCTGCGCTGCTGGCGGGCAGGGGGATGACATCCAGCACACCATTGACAGCGCGCGCTGCTGCATCATCAACAGAAACAACTTTGCCACCAAATACAGGCGAGCGGGTGACGGTTGCGTAGACCATGCCCGGCAGTCGAATATCGAGCGCAAACATGGCGCTGCCATCAACCTTGGACGGAATATCCAGGCGCTGCACGGGTTTGCCCATGATTTTGTAGTCTGAAAGTTCTTTCAGTTTCGGCGTGTAGGAGGGCGTCATTTCAGCTGCCGCCGCGGCAAAGGCCGCATAGGGCTCCCGCCGTGAGCTGCTGTCATGGATCAGCATACTTTTCTCGGTGGTGATCTCAGCCGCAGGCACGCCCCATTCTTTTGCCGCAGCACGTTTGAGCATGTCGCGTGTTGCAGCGCCGGCAACACGCATACCATAGGTGCCGGTAACCCGCACGCTCATGCTGCCACCGGTCACCTGCAGGTCGAGTGAATCCGAGAGCATCATCATTGCGCCCTCTATCGTGGGCACGACAATGCCGGGCAAATTGATGTCCTTGAAAAGATAGCCGCGCCCGATGGAATAGAACGCATATTCTCCGATCGCCGGTGCTTCTTCAACCTTGACCAGGTCCCAGTCTGCATCCAGTTCATCCGCCAGCATTTGCGCCAGCGCCGTTTGCGCGCCCTGGCCCATCTCGGAATGTGGAACAATCGCGGTCACGACATTGTCCTGATCAATCTTGATATAGGCATGAACCAGTTTCTCGCCGTCACCCTCGACCAGGCCGGCCACATCATCGGCGCGGTTGCCCGGTCGCAGCGCTACGCCCACAAGAATGCCGCCACCGGCGATGACACCTGCACTCAGAAAGGCTCTTCTTGTCCATTTACCCATTGTCTGCGTCCTCCCCGGCCGGGAGGGCTGGTGCAGCCGGCCTGTTCTTCGGCATTCCATCAGCGGCCGTTTTTATCGCACTTTTGATCCGGCCATACATGCCGCAGCGGCAGATGTTGCCTTCCATGGCGCTGTTGATTTCGCTCTCCGTGGGCTGAGGGTTCCGTTGCAACAGGGCCGCGGCTGACATCAGTTGACCGGACTGGCAATAGCCGCATTGCGGCACCTGATGGTCAATCCATGCCTGTTGCAGGGGATGGGGCGTTGCATCGTCAGTGGCGAGCCCTTCGATCGTGGTGATCTCGCGCCCTGCCAGATTGGCAACCGGCATGATGCAGGACCGCACAGCCACGCCGTCAACCATAACAGTGCAGGCACCGCATTGCGCGATACCGCATCCGAATTTTGTACCGGTCAAGTCAAGTTGCTCACGCAAAACCCAGAGCAGCGGCGTCGACGGATCCACATCTATGGTCTTTTCAACGCCATTCACCAAAAGTGTTTTCGCCATTTCTGCCCCGCGCCTGTCTATGCGGGCAGGCTACTGCGTGCAGAGCCTTTTGGCAACGACACCCAGAAACGGACGTCAGAGGTCAACTACCGTGCTTTCAGCGCCTTATGCAATCAGCGCCGGGAGTGACCGCTTTGCCATTCGAAAATGCACAGCAACAGTCCACCTCCATCCAAAAGCGGAGATATAACGAACGCCAAATTTTGGCTGTTTGCCCATTTCTCAAGGGGCCGCTTATTTAGGCGCGCTTTAGCTGCTCCACTGTCCCCATCAATTCCGCATCATCACGACCGAGAGCACTGGCTTCATAACCGAACCTGGCAATCAGCAAAGCTGCGACATACTTCTGGAAAGACACTGAATGAAAATAGGCATTATGAAGTAGTTCCGCCCGCTCGAAACGTGTCGCAAGTTCGATGGGGTTTGAGCCTGCGGTAGACTGCAAATCTCCAGATGCCAAGAGTGCTCTCAATCGTTCAATCGCATCGACTGCGTCTTCTCGCGACATCATCTCCATTTCTTGCTCAATGTACTCTGGCAGCGCAATCTCGCTGATGTTTCCGAGCCTTTTGGAATCAAGAACACCACTCACAGTTTCCCCATTCACATCATTTCCAAATGCCTTCGCCTTTAACAGTCTGGGTACACTGAGCGCCAGGCTAGGTGTAATGATGAGTGTGAAGAAGCCGGCAATCAAAATAGAGATAATGGCAGTTGCAAGTGCACCTGTGAAACCGTTTTCCTCTAAGCTCTTTAGTCCAGTAACTGCTTTGAATGCGCGTTGCTCAAGGCTGGAAAGCTCTGTTTTCAACAGCGAGGGAACCACACTGTACCAGATCGGCGTAATCACATTACAAACCCCAAGGTCTAGGTAAGAGGACGGTACACCGCAGGCTGCTCTATAGTATGTGTAGAACCCTTCAGTCGCAAAAATAAGCTCCTCACGCGGAACTACAAAAGCTACGTTCTCGACTTTTGAGGATTGTGTTGCGCCATTATACTGCACAAAATACTCTACACCTCTATTATCCAGCAAGAATGATGGTGGAGGTACTACAAACGCAGGCAAATCACCAATCCGACGGTAATCCCACGTATAATCAAGGAAATAAATCGCAGCTGTTGAAGAGTTTATATTACTCATTAAACTATCTTCAACAGATTTCTTATTATTAGCAATATTTACAAAATCTAATAGAGCCTGTTGATAGAATTGCTGTTGTGCCCTTAGGCCATGTTGCTGGGAAGGACCCGTCACAAAATTTTCCTCGATCGGGACCAGCAAATATGTCTCAGATAATGCGCCGTACAAAACCGCCTGGGCCAGTGGGTTTTCAACCTCCATAATGGAGGCCCATGTCGCCTCAAATCCGATAATGTTCTCAATTGAAATGGCCCCAAGGTCAGTTGTCAGACGAAAACGAGGCGCTAGTACGTTGACGGCGGATCCTGGCTTTACGCTACGCTCGAGTAAAACACGGCTCGTAGAGCGGGTATCTGAACTTTGTCCAAATGGATTTGGAACGGTTCTATTACCAGTGACGGTTATTACGCCGTCCCCGTCCGGCCACGTTTCGGGCCAATCTATGATACTTTCAGATTGCGCCGAATTAACCCCCACAATTTCTGAAATCCCGTAGTTGGATTGAAGTAACGGACCTACGGACGGCGTTGCGGTCGACAAGATATCAATTAGGATAAGTATAAAGGCTGTACTTGTCACGGTGCCCAGAAATATTTGAGCTGGACGCGCCAAATTCAATTTCAGATCAACGACTCGGCGCAATGCTGAAACAGCCTCGTCGCGAGAATGTACAAGGCTCACCAATTTACCGGGAAATCGCGAAGTGAAAGATGCTTTTCCGAGCGCGTTTATAGCCGCGCGGTTTTTGATATTCGCAATCAAGTATCTGATTAAATAAACGATTAGAAAGAGCGTGAAAAGCGGAGCGAATGATGCTAGGGTGTGGACTCAATTGATCCAGCATTTTGCTGCGAAGAGATATATCATGTTGATGAAGTTCCTTCGAGATTTCTCGAACCGTGTAGCCAGCCGTCTCATGTCTTTCATTTTGCAGAAGAACCGCTCGACAATATTACGCATGGCGTAAAGGCTGGTGTCATGCGGGACCGGATTGCGCGCATTGGACTTGGCGGGAATAACCGCCAACGCACCTTCATCGGCGATATCGCGCCTGATCTTCGCACTGCCATAGGCTTTGTCCAGGACCATCGCCAGAGGCGGCATCTCCCAGTCGAGGAAGACATTCATCACCTGGCTGTCATGAACATGGCCGCCAGTGACCTCAATGCGCAATGGCCTGCCATTTTCATCTACGGCCACGTGAACTTTGCTTGTGCGACCGCCCCGTGAGCGTCCAATATCTTCCGCCAGTTCCCCCTTTTTGAGCCACTCGCTGCGCGGTGAGCTTTGACAATCGAGGCGTCTATGAAGATCAGACTGTCCTCACATTCTTCAGCGAGCGCATCGAATATGCCCTTCCAGACGCCGCGCTCGCCCCACCTGTTATACCGATTGTAAGCAGTCGTGTACGGTCCATATCGTTCCGGCAAGTCCCGCCATGGCGCGCCTGTGCGCAAAATGTAAAAGATGCCGTTCAGGATCGTACGATCATCTTTGCGCTTCGGGCCGCGGCTAACCTTTGGCAACAACGGTTCAATCACCGCCCATTCTTCATCCGACAAATCAAACCGCGCCATTTAAGACTCCCTTTCGGAAATCCCTGAATCACGCTTTGCACAAACAAATCAATCAGTTAAATTGGGTACAGACCCTAGTACCAAGTCCATGGACCCTAGGATCTTTTCTAACCACGTTTGACTGTATGAGAACTCGTCAACCAAATCGGATGGCAACAAGAAAATATCACTTAGGTAATATTCGAAAAAAATTTCAATTGCATAATATAGTGCGACAGGCACCTCTGAGAGCGAAGACAATCCTTCAAATTCGCCTATTACATCTCCCAGCCGTTCGTAATCTGAGCTCCAAACGAAGAGCACGGCCAACAACAGCAGCAATCTTGTAAAGGCACTTGTAGTCACAAACGGGTTGAGGCGTTGTCGGAATTTCAACAACGGTGTTCCGACACTTATCGCCCCACTGATCCGTGGCGAGACATCATCAGTATTATCACGGGAGAGCTTGTCAAGCGCCATTGCGGTAATCGATCCGCCGTGACTATGCGCTATGATCAAGGGTTTTTCTGGTTGTATACCCAAGGCATCACTGAGGTCGACAGCAGCCTTACGACGCTCGATTTCGGAATTTGCGCCACTCCAATGGAATGGCTGGACATCAAGTTTCTCAGAAACATATTTCCCAACACCCTCGAAGAAAAAAGAGCCTTGTTGCCACCACTTGTCTCCAACATCCGAGGCGTCGCCTGCAAATGTTCCATGCACCGAAATGATCGGTTTGGAATCTGACATGAATTCTCCCCATACACACACTTGGTAGGCTGATAGCATGGAATTTTGGACTGTAAAAGCCAAGACTATTTCCTATTTTCTTCTGTAAGCTCATATACGGGCGGATATCTGTCTGAGTAACAGCCTTCCCGTGGCGTCGAGATTTGCGCCAATGTGGCAATTTTATGAAAGATACTGAATGTCACCTTTCGGCGAACAGCTACCGGTTGTGAAACTCAGGGGCTGGTAAAGGCAGGCCACTCGACTGGCAGGCAAGCGCTGGTCGCTTGTGCGCGATGGCGCCCCTTCAGCCTCTTGCCCTCATGTTGTCAGCGTAAACATTACAATCTATGGGCCCCCCTTTGTCAGCCTTTAGTCTGGGTCTCCCGGCGCATTTCGCGCCTCAAAAAAAAGGAGACCCCGAATGACTGCATCAACAACCGCATCAGCCCCACTCAGCCACGGCCGGGACCTTCTGCTCACGCCCCAGTCCCGCATCACCAACCTGCAGACAGCCCTCGACAGCCTGACCCTGCAGATCGCCGATCAACGCAGCCTGTTCAATCCGCAGGAAAAGCGCGTGCGCCTGTTGCAGGATCAGGTCCGCCTTGTGGCCAGCCAGATCCGCTCTTACGAGAAACTCGAAGCCCTGAAAAAAGACATGGGATTGAAAGTTACCATTGCCGAGGCGATGGCCGTGTACAACCAGCGAACCTGTACACCCGCCCCAACAGATGCCCCATTTGCAACAGACGTAACGGACAGGGCAGAGGCAAAAGACAAAGACACCAGCGACAAAGTACACGCCCGTCCCACGCCAGCTACAAAAAAATCTGACCGGACCACCACGCCCGGCAATGAGATAATAGAAGCAGCCATCACCACCAAAGGGGCAAAACCGCCGCAATCCGCCTCACAACAGCCAGCCCCCGCCGCACAAGAGGACGTTTTGCCCGGCCTCAGCCTGAAAAAAAATCTCAGCCGGGCGGAGCGCCGCCGTCAGGCAAAGGCCGCGCGCAAAATGCCAGCCGCGACAGCCGACCTGTTAAACGAGATCACCGCCATGGCCTGACCCGAGGCTGCCCCCAGGCGGGCATACGCAATCAGCAGGGCCACCTCCGCCGATTTCCGGGGCCGTGCTGATTAAGTATTGAGCCTGTCCCTCAGGTCTACGTGCGGGCCAGTTCGCCGAAAAAACCCAGAACCTTGACGACTTTCCCCGCATCGTTGATTTCGGCCACCTCAAACCCGGGCATCAACAACTCACCATTCAGGTGGATCGCCCAGTGATAGCGGCAAAAATTATTCTGAAACCCGATCTTACTGGCCCGGCTATAAACAGCACCAGGTATCTGGCGCTGCACCAGTTTCACCATGTCGAGAAAGGCAGCGCGCCCGATAATGTTATGGTTGGGATCGGCGAAATGGACGTTATGTTCCAGCGCTTCCTCAACCATCGTGGCTTTCAGTGTTTCATCGGTCGTGTTCCACAAGGCCAGCATTTTATCCAGATTTTCGGTATTGGCAGACATGATGGCTCCTTTAGGCTAAAAACAGACCATTGGTTTGTATTTGTAGGAATTGTTGATCGTTGTAAAGGGGTGGCATGGCAACACAGACACAACGCACCGAATCTACCAGAGCGCAACTCGTGCAGGCTTTCCGCACGTCACTGCTTGAGCGTGGGCTCGCGGCAACGACAACGCAGCATGTGCTTGCGCGCACAGGTCTCAGCAAAGGGGCGATGTATCACCACTTCAACAGCAAGACGGACATCATAAAGGCCATCTATGAAGCAGAATCGCGCGGCGCGATTGCACGGGCCGCCGCGCGTGTTGAGGATATTTCGTCACCGCTGGAAAAACTGATTGGCGCCTGCCTTGCCTGGACAGAGGAAGTCAGGGTGCCGAGTGTTTCGAGAATATTGTTTGAGATCGGCCCTGCGGCTCTTGGGCCACAGCAGGCAAGGGAGATCGAGGACAGTTACAGCCTGAAGCAGATTGAGCATTTGCTGGAACTGGCGAATGTCGCGCAGGAAATAAATGTTGCAGATGTCCGATTGACGGCTGCGTTGATAAATGCCCTTGTGGCCGAAGCAACGCTGTACACTTTGCGCAGCGGCAGGGAGTCAGGGCCTGTGTTGCGAGATGCCATAGGCGCGATACTCAAATCATGCTCAGACTGAAGACAGCAATTTTCATCAAGGCCTGGCTGCGCCGGGCACAGGCCGCAGGTGCTTTTGCGGCCGTGGTGCGCAAGGGGGACCCGGATGGCGGTCTTGTGATCGTCAAGGTGGTCAATGCCGAGCGTCAGGCATGTGCGTGGATTGAAACCTATGCCGAGCGTGAAGCAGACAGGTGGCGCGCGCTGACTGATGCGTTCATGCCGGAAGGTGAGATTGACGAGAAGGTCAACCGGGAATTGAAGTTTGATTCCGATGCGTGGCTGGTGGAAGCAGAAGACCGGGCGGGGCGAAATTTTCTGGATACTGACTGACCGGAAGATTTCCTGTCAGGCAGAAATTCAAACTGGATACTATCCGCGGCCGAACATGCGCTGCGGCTCATCCTGAAAATCATCAAAGTCTGAGTCCGGCATTATCCTGTCTTGAGGGCTGGCGTCCTGGGCGGGCGCTTCAGACTTCAGTGTTGATGCGCGCACCTGCCAGAACCGCATGACGCGTGTTGCTGAATCTTCCGTGATCTTGTTGTAGAGCGTTACAATCCGCGAGTTGCCATGCTGGTCTGACTCGCGTTTGTTCATGCTGTTGACCAGGTTGGTGAAAAACGGGCGGCTGAGACCAGCAGCACGGCAGGTAATGGCCAGTGCTTCCCAGCTCGAATCGTTCAGGATACGTTGCATGGTAGCGCTGTCCACGTTCAGCAGCGCGCACATGGCGAGTGTAAATTCTGTCTTGCTGTCTGTCAGCAACAATTCGGATACATAGACCTCAGTGAGCTTGTTGAGGCGCACTTTGTGGTCGATCGCTTTTGAGGCAGCAACCAGTTCGGCCCGTGTTTCTGCCTGGGCCTCATCAAGAATTTTCTGGCGATATTTCTTCGCCGTCTGGTCCAGAAGAGCCAGCAATTTCGGACTGCCAGCCTTGCTAAAAGGGTGGCGCAAGCTGAAATAAATGAAGCGATAGATCTCCTCGACCATCATCGGGGGCATGGAGAACCGGTTACAGTCCGGCATGTCTGCGGCCATCAGGTCAGGCCGGCGCGGCGCATCAAAGGCGATTGAACTACGCTCCCGGATCATATTGAGGAGATCCGGAACGGTCTGTGTCGCAGATTTACGCAGGATCAGGCTTACCGCCCGGTCATTGCCGCCAAGCATTTTCCTGGCCAGTCGCTGGTCTGCGCTGGCCCTCGCCAAGGTTACAGCCAGCACGCGCCGCAGGAAATGATCTATCTTCAATGACGTGCGGGAAAACATCAGGTCGAAAAATTCATGCCGGCGGGAGCCATAACGGTCCGCGGCGGTCATGAAGTTGTCGGTATTGATACGCAGCAGCTCACGCCGCGTTTCATTGTCCCCGTCACGAGGAAAATCGATCAATGCTTCAAGTGGTGATTTACGTGCAGCCATATCAAACTCGGTCCCGATGGATCAACCTTACGGGCGAAGTGGAAAAAAGCTGTTAACAAAAATGTTGGAACTTGCAGGAGCGTTAACCGGCTATTCACCACGTCGCCGGAATGGCCACCAACGTGGGCGCTGTGGTGCCGGTTCAGGGTCACTTTCCGTGTCGCGCGCGATGGGGATATCGCTGTCCATGGGATAGGTTTGCGCCACAGGCAACTCGGTACCGGTAACACTATTGCCAAAATCGCCTCTGGCCTGCGCATAGCTGGCCCCCGCCGTGACCGTTGTGGCCATGTCGAAATCGCTTTCCAGTCCGGCGTAAAACTCACGCTGGCGCACATTCTCTGAGCCCGCATCAGCGGCAAAAGCACCGGGCAGGGATTTGTTTTCCATGCCCTCATGGGCGGCGAGCATGAAGCTGCGCCAGATACTGGCGGGAAGGGTGCCGCCGGTTACTTCCTGCATGGAAGCATTTTCATCATTGCCAACCCAGACCCCGGCAGTCATCTGCGCCGTGTACCCCACAAACCACGCGTCCTTCCAGTCATTGGTCGTGCCTGTCTTGCCAGCCGCCGCGCGTGATCCGGGGCGTGCCCGCCGCCCTGTGCCGCTGACCATGACCTGATGCATCAGATGCGTCATGTCGCGGGAAACGGATTCGTCGAAAAGCTGCTGCTGCGGCTGCAACGCGCGCTCATAGACAACTTCACCCTGGCGGTTTTCGATACGGGAGATCACATACGGGCTTGCCGAAAGGCCGCTGCGGGCAAAGGGCAGATAGGCTGAGGTGATCTCCTCCAGGGTCACTGCCATTGCCCCAAGGGCGACGGAAGGATGTGGTTGCAGATCCCGCGTTATGCCCAGGCGCTGTGCCGCCTCGACAACTTCCGCCCGCCCCACGGCCTCCGACGCCTGAACGGCGACAGAGTTGATGGACTGCGCGATGGCTTCTGTCATCCGGATGGGACCACGATTTGTGCCCGTATAATTGCGCGGTTGCCAGCCCTCGACTTCCGTTGGCTGGTCGATGAACAATGTGCGGGTGCTGATGCCGTTTTCAAGCGCAGCCAGATAGACAAACGGCTTGAAAACCGACCCCGGCTGCCGCACGGCCTGTGTGGCACGGTTGAACTGGCTGTCATCATAAGCCCGCCCGCCAACCATCGCGAGAAGCTCACCTTCATTATCATAGGCGATCAGGGCTGCCTGTTCCGCCCCCAGATCAAACGCTTCCTCTGTCATCACCGCGCGTACGGCACTGGCAGCATATTCCTGTATTGTGCGATCAATCGTTGTGGTGATGACAATATCAGTTTCGATGCCCCCCAGCAGGTCCGCCGTGCGCACGAGAGCATGGTCCGTCACATAGCCAAAATCAGTATTCAGATTTTTCAGTTGCAGAATGGGCGGCGCCATTTTGGCAAGTTCGGCGGTGGCCGGGCTGATGATGTCCGTTTCCACCAGGTTGTCGATCACTTCCACGGAGCGCCGGGCGGCGCCTTCAAAATTAACGGTCGGAGACAGGGTGGAGGGCGCTTTGGGCAGCCCGGCGAGCAACGCGGCTTCCGGCAGGGTCAACTCTCTGGCCGACTTGCCGAAATAGACCTGCGCCGCGGCCTCAACACCATAAGCGCCAGAGCCAAGATAGGTCCGGTTGAGATAAAGCGAGAGAAGCTCGTCCTTCTCGTAGCGTGCCTCCAGCCACAGGGCGAGATGCAGCTCCACCAGTTTGCGGTTCAGTGTCCGCTCGTTGGAGAGGAACAGACTGCGCGCAAGCTGCTGTGTGATGGTTGAGCCCCCTTCACGCAGCGCCCGGTAACGGATATTCGTCAGTATGGCTCTAGTGAAGCCGCGCGGGTCAAATCCGTGGTGACTGTAAAAGCGCCGGTCCTCGGTCGAGACAAATGAGGCAACCACATAATCCGGCAGTTCAGTGACCGGCACCGGGTCCCCATAATGGCTGCCGCGAATCCCGATCAGCTCGCCCTGCCGGTCCAGCAGGGTGACGGAAGGCGGGCGGTTAATCGACCAAAGATCGGTTTGCGGGTCAGGCGTGTGCGCCCGGGTAATCATGAACAGGCCCAGAAACAGTGCGATCATCATTGCAAAGCCGACTGAGGAGCCGTGGAGAAGGGTCTTTTTCCAGAAAGGCCAGTGCGACATGCCGCGCCAGCTGATCTGCCCGAGCGGCCGGAGCAGTTGCCACAGAACCCAGCCAAGCGTCTTCACGCCGGCCCAGACATCCAGCAGCGCAGGCCGGGTTCTGGTCCAGATATCGGACAGACCATTCTGCGCTGAATTATTCCTGTTGTGTGGCTTGTTACGCACTGCTTCTGCCAGCTTTCCTGAACTATCCCTTTTCCTGTAGCATGAAACAGGCAGCTTTCAGTACAAAAGCTGGTAAATTTGAAGGCACTGACAATCCCCCTTCACCGGAAAGGCAGGCTGGCATGTCAGAAAAGCGCGAACGGCCTTTTTGGGAGGCGAAATCACTTGAGCAGATGAGCCGCGATGAATGGGAGTCCCTGTGCGATGGCTGTGGCAGGTGCTGCCTCGTCCTGTTTCAGGATGACGAAACGGAAGAGGTCTGGGAAACCGACCTGACCTGCAAGCTGTTTGACTGCAAGACACGCCGGTGCCGGGATTATGCCAACCGCCGGGCAAAAGTGCCGGGCTGCGTTCACCTCACGCCGCTGAATATCAAGGACCTGAAATGGATGCCCGAGACCTGCGCCTATCGGCGTCTGGCCCAAGGGCAGGGCCTGGCAGACTGGCACCCGCTGGTCAGTGGTCGGCGTGAGAGTGTCGCCGAAGCCGGCATTGCCGTCCGCGCCGACCTAGTCTCGGAAAGTCTCATCCCGGAAGAAGAACAGGAAAACCACATCCACGCCCGTCGCTGGCCAAGAGGGGAGCCGTGTGGCTGATAAAAGACGTATGAGGAGCAGGTCAAAGGTAATGAATATGAAAAATGCGATTAAATGAACAAAAATTGATGCAGGCTCATTTAGAATCTCTAGCACTTAGAAACCCTAATCAATATAGGTCTCTCTTTAGAGCTACAAATAATAACTTAAATGGTGCGAAAGTTAGGTTAGATAGAAACTATTTTACTGTACTGCGCAGGCTCAGAAATAAATTGTGAAGAAATCTAGATTTTGCAAATATGGGTGATAGAATTGCAATAGGGGACGCGCTTACTGATGCAATCAGAGCTGACAACCGTTTCGCGTGTGCCGGATCTCTAATTAGGAGAAGTCCATTTTGTTAATTTTTGAGCAAAATTTGATCGGCTGGATTGTTAGGCGAGGTCTAGAGTTAATTATCTTTATTGTAACTTTTCTTACACTGGAGACTTTAAGCGGTGTAAATGTCTGGGGGGAATATTTTTTTAATACAATAAGATTTTTAATGGCGATAGTAATTATATACGGTATTTTTTTGCTTTATTATCCGCTTTCTTTCCTGTTTTCCGTGATCCTTAAAACGGGTGCATTAATAGAGTTTTTGTTTTTATTCTTGCATTTATTATTGTCAGCAGTGATTTTTTATAATGGTTTCAGTGTATATTCTATTCAAAATATGATTCACAGTCCGATGATTATATCGTCTATGCCTGTATTTTTGTTTCATTTTTGGTTGGTTTTTTCCAGGGCAAACAATAAAACTGGGTAAATGGTTTATTGGCATATTAATGTGACGTGCTCCCATTGACGCCCGTGGTCACAAGGCGCAGTCTTTTCAATCATCTGAGCAAACTTATGTGCCCCCCTGTGGCATGGCCTATTCTCTTTCGGTGGATCACCGGGAAATGGAGGCAAGCGGCGTGAACGTCACTGGGCCGGTTTATCTGCCGCAGAATTCATTGGCCTTTTCTGCTTGAAGCGGGCAGTTTTCCGGGACAATATCTGGAAAAACCTGTCGCTGGTGGCAGGGCATACAAGAAGTATCAAAAGGGAGTATTCGCATGCAGGGACTGATGATGGACTATCCGCTCTTGATCAAGGGCATCATGAACCACGCGCTGAGGACGTTTTCCGAGCAGGAAGTCGTCACGCGCCTCGTGGAAGGCGGCATCCATCGCTATACCTATGGCGACAGCTACAAGCGCATGTGTCAGGCGGCCCATGCCCTGCAGGAGATGGGAGTCAAGAAAGGCGACCGCGTTGCCGTCATGGGCTGGAATACCCACCGTCAGCTGGAGCTGTATTACGCGATCAGCTGCATTGGCGCGATCTGCCACACCATCAATCCGCGCCTCGGGCCGGAAAATGCGAATTACGTGATAAACCATGCGGGCGACAGCGTGTTGTTCTATGACACAACCTTCCAGCCGCTGGTGGAAGCGCTGGCGCCCGGCATCAAATGCGTCAAAAAGTTTGTCGTCCTGACCGACGCGGCGAACAAGCCGGACTCCAAGCTGAAGGCCGATACCTATGAGGAACTGATTGCGGGCAAGCCTGAAGCGTTTGACTGGCCGGATTTCGATGAGAACACGGCCAGCGCCATGTGCTATACCTCCGGCACGACTGGCAAGCCGAAAGGTGTTCTCTATTCTCACCGCTCAACTGTTCTTCAGGCGATGGTTACCTCCCTGCCGACCTCATTCGGGGCTGAACTTTCCGATGTTGTGTTGCCGGTTGTGCCCATGTTCCACGTCAATGCCTGGAACGTGCCGTATTCTGCCCTGATGGGCGGGATGAAACTCGTGTTCCCCGGGCCGGGTCTTGATGGCGCCAGCCTTTATGAACTGATGGAGGCCGAGAAGGTCACCTATGCGCTTGGTGTGCCGACGGTCTGGCTGAATCTACTGAATTATATTGAGGGTGAAGGCAAGACATTCAGTTCGCTGAAATACTCCCTGATCGGTGGGTCAGCGCTGCCGGAAAAAATCATTCGTGGCTATGACAAGCATGGTGTGCGCTGTCGTCAGGGCTGGGGCATGACAGAAATGTCACCGACCGGCACGACCAATTTCGAGCCAGTCGGCTTTTACGACTTGCCGATTGATGAGCGCATTCCCTATCAGTTGAAACAGGGCAAGGCGTTGCCATTTGTGGACATGCGGATCGTTTCCGATGATGGCAAAATTCTGCCTCATGACGGGGAGCAGTCCGGCCACTTGCAGGTGCGCGGGCCATCCGTTCTCAAGGGCTATTATGACCACGACAAACCGACCCTGACGCCCGATGGCTGGTTTGACACTGGTGACGTGGCGACGATTGACGAGACCGGCATGTTGCTGATTACTGACCGCGCCAAGGATGTGATCAAGTCCGGTGGCGAATGGATTTCCACCATCGACATTGAGAATGCAGCCCTTTCCCATGCCGCCGTGGCACAGGCCGCTGTGATCGGGATGCCGCACCCGAAATGGGACGAGCGTCCTTTGCTTATTGTGGAACTGGTGCCAGGCGCAGATGCTGATCCGCAACAGATATTGCAATCCGTCAGGGACCAGTTGCCAAAACTGTCGTGGCCGGATGATATTCAGATCGTTGACGAAATTCCGTTGGGCGCAACAGGCAAGGTTTTGAAAACCAAGCTGCGCGAAATGTTCAAGGATTATGTGCTGCCGGAATTGCGTGAGGGCGGTGGCACCTCTATGTCAGCCAGCGCTTCCGCGACGGACATTGATGCCGAAAAGAAAAAATCCGGCTTTCCGTTCCTGCGCCGTAAAGGAAAATAGGCGCGCCTGAAAGGGCCGGGACTATCTGACGACTGTCTCGGCCTCTTTGCCTTGTTCAACCAGAGCAAGGCGTCCACTATCGGTTGAAAAAATTGTGATGGCGCAATAATCCGGATGACTTATGAGCACCTGGTCGTCATCTGTCGCGGCACCCAGCGCCGCGTTAATGGCTACAAAATGTGAGAAGATAACAGTATCTTCTGTGTACTGCCTGAGTGTGTCGATAACGGTGTTTCGCCATTGCTGACAGGCAGTGCTGCTGTCAGACCATGTGCCTGTCATCAACTGGCGCAACCAGACGGTTCGTTGGGCAAGGTCCGGGATCGGGCTTTCGATTTCAGAGACTCGTGGCTCTGTTTGCGGGATGATATTCCAGTGCTGCGCAAGTGGTGTCGCCGTCTCGCGGCAGCGCCGCATCGGGCTGGTGATGATGGGCATTGGGGCCAGTCCGGCAAGATGGTCGATCACCCGCTGTGCCTGCTGGTGACCTTCTTCGTGAAGGCCGGGGTCAGGGTCACTGTCCCAGCCTGCTGCGGCCCTGCCATGACGGATCATGTAGAGTTTTGGCATGTCATTTATCCTCGACAGGAGAGGGGAGAATGAAGATCAGTCCTCATCCTTTTGGCGATTGCCAAATAGGCCGTTGATCAGGGCGCCGGCAATTTCTTCTTCTGTTGAAGCTTCTTCTTCGTTCTCTTCTCCGGCAGTGTCGTCCTGATCGCCACCGCCAAGCCTCCGGCTCAGGGCATCTCCCGCCAGGCCGCGCAGGTTGTCCTCGATGCTTTGCTCACCGTTTAACTGCGTGCCCGTCGCATCGCCAAGCAATCCCCGCAGGCGATCTTCCACAACGCCGCGGACAAGGCCCTGTGTGTCAAAGCCGACTTTGGGCTGATTGAATGTGCCACTGACCTGCAGCGGAATATTCAGCTTACGGCCAGAAACAGCTTCCAGTGTCTGATACACTGTCGGTACAAACTGCATTGTCATGCTCTGATCCGGCAGGTTCACCCGGCCATTCCCCTCGATCATGAAGAACGGCCCCTGCATGAGAATATTCTGCGCCTGCAGGAGACCGTTATTGACCTGAAAGCTGGAATTGAGATTGGTGAATTGTGTTTCTGATGCCGGTCCTTGTGCTGCTGCTACAGCCGTTGCCAGTGCGGATACATCAAAATTGCCGCCCTGAACGCCGTCAAGCAGGGCGCTGGCAGATTTGACGATCTTGCCAATATCAACACCCTCAACTGCTCCCTTGTCGATCGCAAAACTGCCTGAGCCACTCAATGTACGCATGAAATCAGCGACGGTTGAGCCGCGAGCGGAAAGGTTTGCGTCCAGGCCGCCAACGCCGCTCAATCGGGAAAGTCCCAGCACTTCTGTTGCGAAAGTCTGGGCATTCATCCCGGTCAGGCTGACATTGCGCAATTCAACTGTTGGCGAATTCTGACGGGAATTTACATATAGGGTCCCGCGTCCACCGCCATCATACAGGTTCAATTCTGTAAGCGCAGCAGTCAGCACTCCATTGTTGATATTGAAATCAAGGCCACTGGAGCCAAACGTCATCCCGTGCAGAAAGATACTCTCTGTCGTTGCTTTAAGATCAACGTCAACAGCGCGCAACGGGGAGAAGTCAATCCTGTCTTCCGGCCATGGCGGAAAAGCAGCATTCTTGTCGGCCTTTGCGGCGGTTACCTGCTCACTGGGTTCCGGCAGATAGGGACGCAGATCAAGCGCCGTCAGGTCAATCTGGCCACTGACTTTCGGGCGGGTGCCGCCCCAGTCAAATACAATATCTGTTGTGCCGTTGGCGTCGTTACTGATTTCATCAAAGGTGATATTGGCATCACTGAAACTCATGCGTGTACCGGTGCCTGAAACATCACCCGAAATATTCAGTCTGTTGAAGCCGTTCTCTACTGGTAAATCCATGCCGAGCGTTGCCAGCAGGCTTTTCAGGGATGGGGCGTCGATGTCGAGAAAGCCATCATAGGCCAGATCACCCCCAGCAAGATTGATCTGTGTGTCCACCGTATTGTCGCTTACCCCAAAATTCAGATTGATGGATGCAGCTGTATTATCCATGAGCGCCCGGGGCGTTGTGACGGTTGCTTTCAGGGAAGCTGGCTCGCCCTGAAAAAGCATGGTGCCGTCTACTTTCAACGGATCTGCGAGACTTGTCAGCGTCAGCGTAATATCCGCATCATCTGCAATAAACACCTGATCGGATGCACCATCACGGTACGTGACTTTTCCCTCTGTCAGCTGGACGGTGCCAAGATTGAAGTCGCGATCGCTCGTACCCGCACTGTCCGTTTCACTGTCTGCTTCTGATTCTGGTGCGTCTGTGCTTGTGCCAAGCAGCCAGTTGACGTCGCCGTTTGCGCGTTTTTCAAGATTTACCTGGGGGGCGGTCAGCACAAATCCGTCTATCTGAATGTCATTGCCGCGTGACGTAATAAGCGGCATCAGTTTGACCTGGATGCGGGCTTCACCGACCGACGCAAAATAGGGGTCGCTCATGCCGTCTGCGTTGGCAATCACCAGTCCTTTCAGGCCGAAGCTCGGGTTGGGGAAAATGCGGCTGTCTGTGACTTCTTCCACAGTCACCGTGCGGCCCAGCGCTTTTGTCGCCTGCTCTTCAATCAGGGTCTTGTGGTCACCGCCCGATATAATGACATTCAGGGCGATCACGCCAATAACACCGAGCGCTACGATACCGCCGACAATCCATGTGATAATGCGCATGGGTAGAATTCTCCTCAACATTTGACCCGACACTTAACATAGAGCCGGGGCTAAAGCGACTTTAAGTCCAATTCATGGCGCGGAATTTGGTTCCTGACAGCTGCAGCGTCTTGTGTTCTTAACAAAGCAAACGGATTGGAGGATAGTGCGTAGAAACAAAGCGGGGGCTTCATGGATCTACCTATGCTTATCATTGCTCTTTTCATTGCTGTCGGCGGTGCTGCTGCCTTTATTTATAACCGTCTGGTCCAGCGGCGCCAGTTGGTGGAAAATGGCTGGGCAGATATAGACGTTCAGTTGAAGCGGCGGGCCAACCTGGTGCCGCAACTGGTGGCCAGTGTTCAGGGGTATGCCCTCCATGAGCAGCAACTATTTGAACGTATTGCAGAAAAACGAGCCAATGCGCTGGCAGCCGGGGATGACAAGCAACAGCGCGGGGCGGCAGAAACAGCCTTGTCCCGCCCGGTTGCGCGACTGGTGGCCGTGGCTGAAGAATACCCCGATCTCAAGGCAAGTGAAAACTTCCTGAAGCTGCAGCAGGAGCTGGTTGAAACGGAGGAAAAAATCGAAATGGCGCGACGCTTCTATAATGGTGCCGTGCGGAAGTTGAACACAAGCGTTCAGAGTTTCCCCAACTCGATCATTGCAGGTGCCTTTGGCTTTGTCATCGCCGCATATTTTGAAATCACCACGGCTGACAAGATGGTGCCGCCAGTTAGACTGGATGCTGCATGATGTCTGGTAAATCAGTTCCGTCAGCAGCTTTGCTGAGCATTTTCCTGTCTGTATTCCTGACCTTTTCGGCGCAGGCAGCTGAGGTCATCAACAGTTTCAATGTGACCATTGAGGTTGAAACGAGTGGCGATATTATCGTTACTGAAGAGATTACAGTCACCGTGGAAGGCAACCAGATCAAACGCGGCATTTTCCGTGATCTGCCGCGCTATTTTGAAGATGACATGATGCGCCTGCCGTTCGACTATGATGTGCTGAACGTAAGGCGCAATGGCCAATCTGAAAGATTTCAGTTCAGTACCGACGGGCAGGCGTATCGCATTCGTATCGGCCGGGCAGATTACTTTCTGCCCGTTGGTCAGCATACTTATCTTATCGAGTACAGGGTCGCGAACCAGATACGTTATCAACAGCAGGTGGATGAACTTTACTGGAATGCCACTGGCTCTTACTGGAATTTCCCCATCCTGTCGGCCCGTGCCACCATCGTCCTGCCATCAGATTCGCAAGTGGTGGCCCAGGACGCTTACACAGGTCCGTTGGGCTCCTCGGCGCAGGATTACAGCTACAGTAATCAGGGCAACAGACACATATTCACTGCTCTGGGTGAACTGGCTATTCGCGAAGGCCTGACAGTTTCCCTGTCGCTCGAAAAGGGAGTGATCGACCCGCCTACACGAGAGGAGCAAATCTCCCGATGGTGGCAACGCAACGGAGCGCTCGCCATCCTGATCGTTTCGGGGTTTGGCCTGTTTGTGCTTTTTAACAGTCAATTCAACCGGGTTGGGCGTGACCCGGTCAAGGGACCGGTATTTCCGCGCTATGCCCCGCCGGAAGGATATTCTCCGGCTGCCGTGCACCATCTCTGGTACAGGGCCGTGAGCGGGCATAATGCTCTCATCGCGACGTTGATGAATGCGGGTATCAAAGCGGTTCTGCGACTTGATTCACATTCTGATAAAAAGACGAGCGTGACGCTGGTGAAATCAGCCAGTGAAGAATGGGACTTGCCTGACGAAAGCCAGAAATTTCTCAAGGCACTTTTCGCCTCACGGTCTGTTTTCATGCTTGGCAGCAAATATGATGAGACCTTTACGTCGGCCTATACCGAATTCAGCAAGCAGCTATCAGCACGCTACGGGAAGGACTATTTCCGCTGGAACATTCTATATGTTCTGATGGCGTTGGGGTTAAGTATCATCGCTGTCCTGATCTCGCTGGCTTTTGTCACCACATGGACTGTCTGGCATACGCTGGCGGTTCTGGCGCTGGCAGGTCTCAATTTCTGGTTCATGTATGTCATTCCGGCACCGACCCGGAAAGGGCAGGATATACGCACCGAGATAGAAGGTTTCAGATTATATCTCGAAACGGCCGAACAGTTGCAGCTCAATACGGCAGAAGTGGGGGCAGCTGTGCCGCCTGCCATGACCAAAGAGCGTTATGAACGGTTCTTGCCTTATGCGATTGCGCTTGATCTTGAAAAGCCGTGGACAGAACATTTTGAGAAACTGATCCCGCGTGAAGCAGAGGACTACACCCCCCATTGGGGCAGTTTTCACCATGGCAGTGGTCGGCAATCCCTGGCTGCCATGAACAGCGCTTTGGTCACCGGATTGTCTTCCGGCGTCACAGCTGCCCTGCCACAGAGTTCATCGTCATCAGGCGGTGGCGGTGGCGGATTTTCTGGCGGCGGCGGCGGCGGCGGCGGCGGTGGGGGCTGGTAAGGTCAGCCTTTCACCTGCCGGGCAGCCTTGGCAGCAGCGATCAATTCCTCGGCAATCGCTTCGGCGTCTTCCGGGTCAAAATCCAAGGGCAGGTCGAGCGTGTCCGAGAAAACATAAAGCCTTACCATGCCTGCATCGGTCGCACCGATCTGCAGGTCAGCGCCGTCTTCTGATGGTGTATTGATGCTCATATCAGCTTTTGTCCTCTTTTATGCGGCCTGACTTAGCGCCGATTGTACAAGAGGAAAAGTGCCCTGCTGACAACTTGTTTCATTAGCTTCAGGGTGTGGGAAGTATCATCACCAGCGTCAGCAGCAGGACGACGGCGGCAATCAGGAATATGGGCGTTGTCTTGTTCAGCATGTCTGATGTCCTTCCAGGGAATATCGTTTCAGCGCCGTTGCAGACCCCAGGCAATCATCGCCAGGGCGGCGAAACCTGCAGTGTAGAGTCCAAGTACGGATAAATGTTGTCCGGTATCATCACCCATACCGATCACGGAAAGGGCGGTCTGCCCGGCGTGATAGGACGGTGTCAGGCTGCCAACCGCCTGGAACCAGTCAGGAAACATGCTCGCGGGCATCCATAAACCGCCAAGCAGGGCGAGGCCGAGAAAGATCAGGTTGGTAATCGCAACGGCGCCGTTGCCTTTGACCAGAAACCCGATGGTAAGACCCAGTAACGCGAACGGTAATGTCACTGACAGATGTACAAGGACAAGTTGTCCCCAGATCGGACGGGCCAGTTCAACACCGCCAAGCCAGCCGCCGACCGCGTAAAGTATGGCCAGAGTAAAAGCTGAAAAAATCAGTGCACCAAACAGCTTTGAAACAAGGTAAATCCAGACTGGCATAGGCGCGACACGCTTGAGATCCAGCCAGCCGCGATCCTTTTCCATGGCAACGCCAACACCAAAGCCGAACATGGCTGGCCCCATGACAGCAAAGACACCGAATGTTGCCAGCAAATAGGCAGCTTGTGGTCCGCCACGCCCCATCATGACACCAAAGATGGAGTAAAAAATAACGGGGAAGGCGATTGTCGGTAGCAGGAATTCTGGCGCACGCAGGAACTTAAGTGTTTCTGCAGCGCATTCGCGGGAGAGGGCGGTCAGAATATTCATGACAGGTCTCCTTGTGTTTGATGGCCTGTGAGCGCGCGGAAGGCGTCTTCCAGCCCGGTGCCGGAGACGCTTATATCACTGATGGTCTCATCATGTGAGAGAAGCATCCGCAGTGTAGCAATTTCATCTGATGTCAGAATGTCCAGATAGCGACCGGCCCGGAGAGCAGAGCGTACTTCCGCCTGCGCCTCAACCTGTGCTGCCTCAAGGGTTGTCAGGCAGCGCACTTTCTTCCCCCCGACCCGGGCACGAATTTCCGCTGTTGCCCCGTCAGCAACCAGTTGGCCCTGATCTATAACTACTATCCTGTCGGCCAGATTATCTGCTTCCTCGAGATAATGGGTCGTGAGGATGATCGTCACGCCTTCTTCGGCCAGGCCTTGAACGACCTGCCAGAGTTTCTGGCGTGCTTCCAGGTCCAGGCCGGTTGTCGGTTCATCAAGGAAGACCAGTTCCGGCTTGCCCGCGACTGCCGCGGCAAACTGGACCCGACGTTTCTGCCCGCCTGAAAGGTTATTGTACTTGCGCCCGGCAAGGTCACCCAGCCCCCCCAGAGCCAGTGAGTCTTCTACTGGCCGCGGATCGGGATAATAGGCGGAGAAGAGGGCCAGATGTTCGGAAACCGTCAGGTTTTCTGGCAGTTCCGTATCCTGCAGCATGGCGCCAATACGCCGCCGCGCGGCCATCCGGCCGGGCTTGCCGCCAAAGACCGTCGCCTTGCCAGCACTTGGTGCGACAAGCCCGAGAAGGATATTGATCAGAGTCGTTTTGCCTGCGCCATTGGGCCCCAGAATGGCAGTTATGCCGCCGGCCTCAATCGTCAGGTTTACACCCTCAAGTGCACGCACCTTGCCATATTTTTTTGCTGTGCCTGCCAGCTGTATCGGTAAGTCGTCTCGTGCAGTCACCGGTTGTTCCCCCTGATCGTTAAAATCAAAGTCATATACTTTATTTTATAAAGTTCACATAATAACTAATCACGCTGCTGTCAACCTACCAGCCTTTAGCGGCTTGCGATTTCCGAGGCTGCCAAATTGCTCAAAAGCTGATATGAAGAAAAAAAATCCGGGGGATTGAGCCAATGACACTGCTTCATCCAGTAAATATCAGTTTGTCTTTTGCAGCGTCTGTTTTGCGCCTGGGTGCGGGCAGTGCGCCTGACCGGGTGCTGACCGACGAGCCTCTCGTGCTTTATGAGTTTGAGGGCTGTCCCTATTGCCGTATCGCCCGCGAAGCTGTTTCCGAGACGGGTGTAACCGTGCTGATGCGGCCATGCCCGAAAGGGGGAGAGAGATTTCGCCCGAAGCTGAAAGAAATTGGCGGCAAGGCACAGTTTCCGTATCTGATTGATCCGAATACAGATGTGCGCATGTATGAAAGTGCTGATATTGCCCGTTATCTGCGTGATACATATGGCGACAGGAAACGCCCATTGGTGCACTGGCTGGGACCAGTTGGTCAGATACTGTCCCAGTTTGCTGTTCTGATGCGGTTGATGGGCGGGACCTTCAGGAGCAAGTCGATTGCGCCGGCCAAAGCCCTTGAGCTTTATGGGTCGGAGCGCTCACCCGCGACGCGTATTGTCAAAGAAAAACTCTGCGAGATGGAAATTGAATATCTGTGGCAGCCAGCACCACTGGCAGGTGGCGGCATACCGCAACTGATAGACCCGAATACCAACGAAACATATACAGGCGCGCTGAAGATCCGTCGCTATCTGAAAGCTACATACGGCGCTTAGGCGAGCGTCGATCCTCTCAAAAGCGGCGAGACGGTTTTCAGGATGGTCATTGATGGTTGTCGCACTAGATAAAACATTCAATAGGTTCAATATATTGAACCTGTAGTCGCACGAAAACGAGGGCAGCCTGATGATTGTTGTACACCACCTGGAAAATTCGCGCTCACAGCGCATCATCTGGCTGCTGGAAGAACTCGGGACGGCGTACGAGATCCGTCATTATGAGCGTGACAAGGAAACATCGCTGGCACCGAAAGAGCTGCTGGATGTGCATCCACTTGGCAAGTCCCCGATTATTACTGACGGTGACCTAGTGGTGGCTGAAAGTGGTGCGATCGTTGAGTATCTGATTGAGAAATATGGTGATGGCAGACTACAGCCTGTCGGCGGAGCGCAGGACCGTCTCAACTATCGTTACTGGCTGCATCATGCTGAGGGCACTGCGGCTGCACAGTTGGTTCTGAAGTTGATCTTTACCCGTGTCAAGGAACAGAAACTGCCAATCGTGGTGAAACAGATCGCTCACAAGATTGCTGACAAGGTTCTTGAGAGTTATGTTGACCCGAATGTTCAGCGGAGCATGGTGCACTGGGAAAGTGCCTTGTCTGAAACCGGCTGGTTTGCCGGCGAAGAAATGAGCGGGGCTGACATCATGATGAGTTTTCCGCTGGAAGCAGCGTCTGCCCGGGCCGGATTGGGCAGGTCCTTCCCGAACATCAGCGAGTTTCTTGATCGTATTCACGCCTTACCAAATTATCAGAAAGCCTTGGCCAAGGGCGGTAAGTACGATTTCGTCCAATAAGCTTCAGCGTGCATTCACAACGGACATCTGGTTGCCAAAGTTACGCTGATTGATATTGATGACAGAGTTGTTGATCCCGTTCAGTTCTACACTGTTCCCGATGCTGACTGCATTGAGTGTTGTTGATCTGAGGGTTGACCCGTTTCCTGATGAAACACCAGCACGATAGCTTGTTGCAAGGCCACCCGGTGCAGGACCGGAAGCATCACCGGCATCAATGATACGTCCATTGACGATGATGCGCGTACCTTGAGGATCGCGCTTATTGGTCTGGTAGGGCTCTGCATAGGCGCTGCGGGTCTGACCGTATGGGGTCAGTAGGCTTTCGCCACCCTGATTTTGAGCACTGGCCGTTCCTGCTGACAGAGTCAGAAAGGTTGCTGTGCCTGATAGGAGAAGTGGAAGTATACGCATTTTCTTACCCTTTTCGACAGTTGGTCAGGCGCGGTTGCGCCTGACCTTGTTGTGGACTGCCTTGTCGATTAGTTAGGCAGGTTGGCGATATTCACAGAGTTGCCGATGGCAGCTGCTGTGATTGATACGTTACCTGTTACATCACCAAGGTCTGCATTGACGACAGCCTGTGTCAGGGCGCCGTTGTACTGTTGCGTGTTCACATCAAGTACAGCAGTGGATGGCAATGTCGTAATTGACAAGGTGTTTGTAATTGCAGCACTTGTCAGGCTAACGTCGCCTTCGATTTCACCGAAATTGGCATTTGTGATCGCAGTTGGGTCATAAGACGCCCACTGACGGTTGTTGATGGACACATGGTCTGCATTTTCGATGTCATATGATGCAGAGTTGCCGATTGCGGCAGAAGTATGTGTCACATCACCGGTGATGTCATCAAGCTCCAGATTTGCCACAGCGCGCGCATCGCCGTTGAAGCGTTGCAGGTTGTTGGAAACCAGGCTGCCCTGACCTTCGACAGAGAAAGAGTTTGCGATGGCGGCAGCTGTCGTTTCGATAGCTGTACCGTTCGGTCCACTCAGATTGCGACCGTTCACATTGAGGTGTGCAGCGATTTCGCTCTGCCCTCTGACGAACTGATTGTTGTTGATAACGCTTGTGCCTGAAGTACCAGGGTTCAAATCATTATCGAATGCAATGGCTGCAGAGTTGCCGATAGCAGCCGTTGTGCCTGCGATCGTGCCAACAGTGTCAGTTGCTGTCAGATTGGTTGTGGCAAATGCATCATTATTTCGCAGACCGAACTGGGTGTTCGTGATGCGGGCGTTGCCAGTTACGTCAGCTGAAAAGCTGTTGTTGATGGCAGCTGATGTCAACTCGACAGTCTCGTCAGAGCCAGCGATTGAAGCATCAATTCTAGCGCGCGCGCCTGCGGTATAGTCAACCTGATTATTTGTAACGCGTGTCAGTTGTGATGCGCCGCCTTCTGGATCATCAACAGTGATGGACGCTGAGTTTCCGATGGCTGCTGCCGTTGCATTGATAGAGCCTACAGTATCGGACGCATGTAGATTCACATTAGCCGTTACGTTGTTGTCGAAGAACTGCTGATCGTTCGGGCGCAGACCTTGAGCCTGATCGTTCACAATATTTGTGCGCCCGCCAAGTTCAGCAGCGAAGCTGTTGCCGATTGCAGCTGAAGTCAGTTCTACTTCTTCAGAAACAGCATCCAGACTGGCATTCAGAGTCGCACGGACTTTGGCCCAGTTGTTTTGATCATTGTCGAGATCATTGACTGTGTCAGACCCGGCGAGGGCTGTTCCCATGCTCAGACAGGATGCGCTGATGAGGGCGATTGATGTTAGAGTTGCTTTCTTCATGGTGGTCTCCTTTCGGTGGTTGAAACCTGGGTAGTGTGGTGGTTGGTTGTTATCGCGATCTGAGAGATCGACGCAGCGCCAGGGATCCGCCAGGCTGACGCTGATAGGGTTGGGATAAAACCGACGTGCCCGCTGAGATTGAGCTGCAGTTGCCCTCAACCAGTGAACAAATCGTGTTGGCGGAATTCTGTGTCAGAGGGCCAAGGCGCAGAATGAACAGATCCTGTTTCGTGCCCTCGATTGATGTTCTGATGACTTCAAATGGTGCAGCGCCAAGTTGCTGCGGAAACCTCCGGGCATAACTTTCCCAGATACTTTGAGCGGCCTGTTCAGTCTCGTAAAAGCCGATTTTGGCAAAATAGCTGTTAGGGCCTGTGCTGTAGATGGAGAAATTTTTTGCCAGGGTTGCGCGCACCGCTTCCGGCTCTGCGGCAACAGATGCTTGTGCGAGAGGCTGGCTGTTTTGCAATGCAGCACGCTGATGATAGTTTTCAAACCTGTCCGTCCCCCGTTTGGGTGATGCATGGTCAAGCGCGCGTTCAACACTGCTGAAACACTGGCTTGGGGGCAGGTTATAAAGGCCGGCGGTGAATTCGAAGACAGCCCGGTCAATCGTGGCCCGAACCGCAGATTGCACTGGCTCCAGGGCTCTGCGACCTGTGCCCACATCAACCAGTACACTGCCGATGAAGTCAAACACACCAGCTTCGCGCTCATAGCCGACGATCTGTTTCTTGAAAGAGCGTACCGCCAGGACTTCACTGGAGCGAGCATCCACAAGGCGCAGGTCAATACCGACATCAAACACCTGATAGTTTTGCCCGACAGCCAGCGCACCGGAGGATGAAGAGGAGCCGCCGATGAAGAAGTCTGTAGCGCCCGACTGAATATTCGGATTAAATTCCGTGATACCGCCTACAATATAGAGGTCGGCGCCCTGAAGCTGGCCTTGCTGAACGGTGCGAAGGGATTGTTCAGAGTCCCGGATAAGACCCGCATTGGCGTAATCCAGTTCAACCTGAAGAACGCCAAGGTCGAAGCGCTCTACCAGACGCATTCCGGCGTCGCTGACAGCGGTCATGGCCATCAGGGTTGCGCCCTGTGTTATCCTGCGCCCGCTAAAGGCATCATTGGCGCCTGTCATGTCTGAAATATGGCCGACAGCAATGCGTGGTGCAGAAAATGACTGACGTGCCGCATGATAGGCAACGCAGCGCAGGGCTGATGTATAGTCAGTCTTGCTGATCGTTGAGTCAGGCCCTTTGACGGGCTGCACATGTTCCTCGAAACCAGTCGTGCTGCATCCCTGTAAGACAATCAGTGATGCGGCGGCGGCGGCAACCTTTTTGAAGCTGGAACGCTCCGTTTTTCTAGATTGATTTGCCGTTGGGCGGGCAACCGGACTGAACATATCAATTCCCTCATTACGTGTTTGCCCAATGAGGAGTACAATTACCGTGCCATTAACTTTTGAGCGGGTTTTGCGGTTAAAACCTCGTAAATTTGATGATTTTGAACCATTTGGATGTCTCTTTTTGAAATTTCAGAGACAGGATGATCCGTTTAGACACATTGCTGTGTCACATTCAGGGATGCTTTAATGGAGGGTGTATTTTTTCTGCGCTAGCATTATCAAAATGCTAACGCGTTCGTTACCATCCGTTAGCGGATTAAGAAATTTTTTACCATACCGGATCTGTGAACAGGTGCGTGCTGATAGGTTCAAGCGCAGTTTTTAATAGAAAGTCCTTGTGGTAACTTTGTTTTACTGCTTCCACAGGCCAGATCAATCTGTTTCTGAAGCAGGCCAGTTGTTGTAGACAGGTCTGCGCGCGTGAGGTCCGCACCTTCAAGGTTCGCATGGGCAAGATCAACATTTGACAATATGGCGTCATGGAAAACCGCTTTTTCAAAATTCGCTTTGGCGAAGTCAGTGTGTGAAATGCGCGCATTGGAGAAGTCAGCCCCATAGAAGACACTTCTGTCGCCGTAACTGCTGGTGATTTTCGCATTTGAAAAAATTGCCCCGGTGAACTGTCCGGCAGAGAATAAAGTCAACTCAATCGTCGTGCCCCTCAACATGGCCCCTTGTGCCATCAATCCGGTCAGATCGGCATTGTCAAAGGTTGCCGCAGAGAAATCTGCACCACGCGCCGAGGCCGCTGTCATAATCGTTCGGTCAAAAATGGCACCAGTTGCGGCAACACTGTCCATGGCCGCTTTATCCAGATAGGTCTTGGTAAAATCTGCCTGATCCAGCGACGAGCGCGTAAAAGTGGCATGTGATAACATGCGAGAGGAGAAATCTGCGCCTGTGAAATCCTTGCCGACAGCGATATAGGTTTCTGTATCGTGCTTCGAGGCTTGGGGTTTTGTACGGGAAAATCCTTCTCCTGCGCGTCGAAGGCCATAGCGCAGTTTCGTGCCAAATGTATCATTGGTCATTTTAACGAGACTGGCAACCGCATACAGAGTGTCATTCGCGGCAGCACGCACAGGGGCAGGCAGACTGCGCTGCTGCTCATAGGAAGCGTTAGAGTAGAGATATGTGAAGAGGACCAGAAAAACGGTCACGACCAGCGCTACAATGCGAAACATCACAATTCTCCTGATGCCAGATTATGGCATTCACCCCCGCACAGCCAGAATAGCCTGCCTTAAAAGTTTTAAGGGCAGGCTTTCAGGACCATTAAGGTTCTGGAGAGTAGATTTACAGTTTGTTTACGAACAACCTGTGCTGGCACCGCAGCTTTCGCATTTCAGGCAGGTGCCAGAGCGCACGAGCGTGAACTGGCCACAATCCGGGCAGGCATCGCCTTCATACCCTTTGATGATGGCTTCTTCCCGCTCTCCTTTGGGCGAGGCAAACTTGCCGGCCGGAACAGAAGTTGGTGCGGATGCAAGGCGGGAATTGGCCTGACCGGCACCACTCACACCTGCCTCCCTGGCGGTACTTTCATTTGCCGGTGCGAATTTCTCGCGCAGGCGGTCAAACTCTCCGCCACGCAGGACGACCAGATTGTCCATAGTAGATGAGCGGGAGAACCCCTTGGAAATGAGACGCGATGCCTCTTCCTGGATTTTCTCCTCATTCACGCCACGACCGAGTTCGTCGAAACTTTCCTGACCAGCTGAATGGGCAAGATCTTCACGGCCCAAATAGGAAATAGCCAGCTCCCGGAAGATGTAATCCAGAATGGAATTCGCATTCTTGATCTTGTCATTGCCTTGAACCGGGCCGGCAGGCTCAAATCGCGTGAACAGATAGGCGTCCACATATTCTTCGAGCGGCACCCCATATTGGAGGCCGAGTGAAATTGCGATGGCAAAATTATTCATCAGGGAGCGGAAAGCGGCACCTTCCTTGTGCATGTCCAGGAATATCTCACCCAGTTCACCATTATCAAATTCACCCGTGTGCAGATAGACCTTGTGGCCACCGACAATGGCTTTCTGGATATATCCTTTGCGCCGGTCGGGCAGGCGTTTGCGCCCAGGCGCCCGCTCTACAATACGTTCAACCACACGCTCGGTGAATATGCGTGCTTTCTCTGCTAATGGCGTGTCTTCCAGTTCGTCTTCAAGATCACTTTCGGCCAGTAAGGTGCTGGTGAGCGGTTGTGACAGTTTCGACCCGTCACGATAGAGCGCAATCGATTTCAGGCCCTTGGCCCATGCATTGCGATAAACCCGTGCGCAGTCATCAACGGTTGCCTGAGTTGGCAGGTTGACCGTTTTCGAGATCGCGCCGGAGATGAATGGCTGCGCTGCCGCCATCATGTCAATATGGGCGCTGACGGGCAGGGCGCGTGTGCCGATGCGCCCGCATGGTGTCGCGCAGTCAAAGATCGCCAGATGCTCCTCTTTCAGATGCGGTGCCCCTTCAACGGTCATTGTGCCGCAGCAATAAAGGTTGGCTTTGTGAATATCCTCGTCATCAAAACCAAGATCGCGTAACATTCTGTAGCCTGACTGGCTCAGTTGCTCATCTGTGAAGCCCAGCGTGCCACGCAGGAAAGACTCCCCTAGCGTGTGCACATTGAAAATATATGTCAGGTCAAAAGCTGCAGGCAGGGCTTTTTCCAGTGCGTCGATCTGTGCATCACCGAAACCCTCGCCGCGCAAAGTATCATGGTTGACGCCCGGCGCGTCCCGCAAGCTACCGCGCCCTGTCGCGTAATGTCTGATGTCAGTAATCTGGCTGTCAGTATAGCCCAGTTTTTTCAGGGCACGGGGCACTGCATGGTTGATAATCTTCAGGTGGCCCCCGCCAGCCAGTTTCTTGAACTTGACCAATGCGAAGTCCGGCTCAATGCCGGTCGTGTCACAATCCATGATCAGGCCAATCGTGCCTGTGGGGGCGACGACCGAAACCTGCGCATTGCGATATCCGTGCTGTTCGCCAAGCTGGATTGCCTGATGCCAGATATCAGCGGCGGTGAGTGAAAGCCCTTTGAATGTTTCGCTTTTGCCCAGCACCTGCGGCCGGACCGTCAATCCTTCAAAGCTATAGACAGCACCTGCCGCTGCAGCATGGTTGCGAATGACCCGCATCATGTCTGCCGCGTTCTTCTGCCAGGCCGGGAAGGGACCGACACCAGCGGCCATTTCGGCTGAGGTCCGGTAAGCGGTTGCACTCATCAGGGCACTGATCGCCCCGGCAACGGTACGTCCTTCATCTGAATTATAGCCAAGGCCGCAACGCATCAGCAATCCGCCAAGATTGGCGTAGCCAAGGCCCAATGTGCGGTAACTGTGAGAGCGCTTTGCGATCTCATGGCTTGGATAGGCTGCCATCATGACAGATATTTCAAGTGTCAGTGTCCACAGCTTGCAGGCATGTTCAAAACCCTGTGCGTCAAACGTCCCGTCCTCACCAAGGAACTTGACCAGGTTGATCGAGGCAAGGTTGCAGGCCGTGTTGTCAAGAAACATATATTCAGAACACGGATTTGATCCTCTGATCTCACCATCTGCGGGGCAGGTATGCCACTCATTGATTGTATCATGAAATTGCAAACCCGGATCGGCGCTGAGCCAGGCAGCTTCGCTGATCTTGCTCCATAAAGTGCGGGCGGGCAGGGATTTATGTACGCCACCATCGGTGCGGCGTGTCAGATTCCATTCATCATCATTGTCAACGGCCTTGAGAAAGTCGTTGCTGATGCGGATTGAGTTGTTGGCATTCTGCCCGGAAACAGAGCGATAGCCTTCGCCGTCCCAGTCTGTGCTGAATGTATCGACAACAATGTCGCCATACCCTTGCGAAGACCATTGGATGGTGCGCTTGAGAAGTGTCTCAGGTACGCCGTCACGCCGTGCAGCTTTTATGGCGCGTTTCAGCTCCGGGTTTTGTGCGGGGTCAAATGGGTCCTCTCCATCGGGTATTTTCGTGGCGGCAAGAACAGCATCAAGATGCTTTTGAACCTGCCTTGAGCCGACCACCAGAGCTGCGACCTTCTGCTCTTCTCTTGCTTTCCAGTCGATAAAGTCTTCCACATCCGGATGATCGATATCGACAATGACCATTTTTGCTGCCCGGCGGGTTACACCGCCTGATTTTATGGCACCTGCGGCGGCATCGCCCACCTTCAGAAAGCTCAGCAAGCCGGATGAAACACCGCCACCTGAGAGAGGCTCGCCGGCCCCGCGAATGTTCGAAAAATTTGTCCCTGAACCGGAGCCAAACTTGAACAGTCTGGCTTCGCGACGCCACAGGTCCATGATGCCCCCTTCTGTCACGAGGTCATCCTCGACAGACTGGATAAAGCAGGCTTGGGGTTGCGGGCGTTCGTAAGCTGTTGTGGCGAGTTCAACATTACCCGTTTTGTGATCTGCGTAGAAATGACCTTGGGCAGGGCCATCTATGCCATAAGCCCAGTGCAGACCGGTATTGAACCATTGCGGGCTGTTGGGAGCTGCGATCTGGCTGGCAAGCATGAACCGCATCTCGTCGTAATACGCGCGGGCATCTTCTTCGCTGGCGAAATAGCCGCCTTTCCAGCCCCACCATGTCCATGCGCCCGCCATACGGTCAAACACTGCCGTGGCATCGCGCTCGCCGGTAAGGCGTTCAGACTCTGGCAGTTTTGCCAGGGCGTCTTCGTTTGCGACATGACGGGCGAGAAATCCGGGAATGCCTTTTTCATCAACAGGCTTCGTCTTTGCCGGAATACCCGCCTTGCGTAGATATTTCTGCGCGAGAATATCAATAGCCGTCTGCGACCATTCTTCGGGCACAGTCAGACCTTCGATGCGCGCCGAGGCGCTGCGAGCCATTGAATAGAGTTCGCTGGTTGCCTCGCGAAACACCATGTCGCCGTAAGCGCCGGTCTCGGATGTCGTAAAAAAGCGGTCTATCTTCATCTCTTGGCCCGTTGTTTTTCAGCCGAATTCTCTTACCCGGCCTTTGATATTCTACCATATATGGTGATGCTGTGCGTTTTATTCAGGTGTTCGGCACAATAGAAAAGCATTTTTGGGACAATGATTCTGTCAGAAGTAAACAACTGAATTTCAACAGTCAGATGCGCGAAATCCTGATTAAAACTGGACGCCTTGCCCATAGCGGGCCATATTCTGGCCCAAACTCCGAACTAGAAAGCCGTAAAGGCAAGGCAATATGATAAAGAAACTTTTCGCCTGGTGGGATACTGCTACCCTTGGCACCTCCTGGACACTATTCCGCAAAGGCGCCAAAGAGATCGGACAGGACGCGCAGGGCAACCGCTATTTTGAAGAAGGCGGCAAGCCGAGCTTTCCTGATGGGCGCCGTCGCCGCTGGGTGACGTATCATGGTGTTGCGGAGCCAAGCCGGGTGCCTGCTGACTGGCATGGCTGGCTCCACCATACATTTGACGAACCGCCGACCACAGCCCCCTTGCTGCGCCAGAAGTTTGAAAAAGAGCATCTGCCAAACATGACCGGTACGCCGCTGGCCTACCACCCCAAGGGCAGCCTTTATCACACAGGGCAGGGTGGCAAGACAGGTGTTGGCCGTGACTATGAAGCATGGTCGCCTGAAGACCAGTAAGCCGGAGTGAAGAATGAAGTTTGTCCACGCACTTTCCTTACTGATCGCGCCGCTTGGTGCCGGGGCCATTTCTGCGGCGCTTGCCCAGTCTGGTGACGGCTTCTCAACGCAACGGAATACTGCCGGCTGGGAGACTGCTGAAGATCCACAGGCAGAACAGCGCCGTGAAGAAACAGCGCCGGCAACACCGCCTGTCGCGTCCGGCCCTGTCATGCGGGGAAATCAGGCTTTTGGCTGGCAATTCTCTGTCAACGCGCCACAGGGTGACACGGATGCAGAGCTCACTGAACTTGAGCGGTTATCGATTTCTGCTTCCGGTCTGAAATATGGCAGTGGCTTGTATGATGCCAAGTCCGATAATCCGCTTATCCCGGTTTCGGTTACCTTGAGGGCGCTCGACAAGATCACGGCGAAATACACTGATTTAACAATAGAAATTGACGAAACCTCACGATTTGGCGAACTCGCGATTACGCCACGCACCTGCGACAAGCGCCCCCCGGAAGAGTTTCCTGAGACAACAGCTTTTCTTGAAATTGATGATCTGGACGATACCCGGACGCAAGTGCTCGACGCTGATTATGAAGGGCAACTGGGGCGTGAGGATGACCCGGCTGAAGCCGTACTCATAGATGCCGCCCTGACCGAATCTGTCACGGTTGAGCCTGATCTGAATACAGCAGAGGTTACAGATCATCTGTTCTCCGGCTGGATGTTCGCGTCCAGCCCGTCGCTCAATGCGTTGGAGCATCCTGTCTATGATGTCTGGGTGATAGACTGCAAGATGGTTGAGCCGCCGACACTCTGAGGCAGGGCGTAAAAATCCCCCCGATAGCTGAGCGCCTCATCCAGCCATTTCTGGTAGGTAATCTTTGGGATTTCCTCAACACCGAACTGGCTGAGATGCTCTGTATAGAACTGCGTATCAAGCAACCTGTAGCCGCCGGCAATCAGACGCCCGGCCAGATGAACCAGCGCCACCTTGCTGGCATTGTTCACGCGGGAGAACATGCTTTCGCCGAAGAACGCGCCACCAAGGCTGACACCGTAAAGGCCCCCGACCATCCTGTCATCCTGCCAGGCCTCGACTGAATGTGCGAAGCCCATCTCGAATAATTCGCAATATGTTTCCAGAATACGTTGATTGATCCAGGTATCTTCCCGACCGTTGCGCATTTCAGCACAGGCGCACATGGTGCCGCGGAAATCTGAATTGATCCGCACCTCAAATACATCCTGCCGGACCAGTTTTCGAATGGAGCGGGAGGCCCGGAAGTCCCTTATGGGCATCGCGCCCCGGTGTTCGGGCAACACCCAGAACACATCCGGGTCGTTGCGGCCCTCTGACATGGGAAAGTAGCCGAGTGTGTAGGCTTTCAGAAGGTCATCGGTAGAAAGGGCTGAACCCTTCGCAGAATCACTGTGCATGATCGAAGAGTAGCAGGTTTTTACGATTCAGCGAGACTGAATTATTCTGCTGCAGTCTGCGCTGAACCGTCCAGCATCAGGAAGCCGCCGGACTGGCGCGACCATAATCCGGCATAAATGCCATCTTTTTCAATCAGGGTTTGATGCGTGCCTTCTTCGACGATCTTTCCCTGATCCAGCACGATCAGCCGGTCCATGGCGGCGATAGTTGATAGCCTGTGAGCAATGGCGATAACTGTTTTGCCCTGCATCAGGTTATTCAGTTGCCCCTGAATAGCGGCTTCGGCTTCCGAATCGAGTGCCGAGGTTGCTTCGTCCAAAACCAGAATGGGCGCATCCTTCAGGATCACCCGCGCAATCGCAATGCGCTGGCGCTGCCCGCCCGAAAGTTTCACGCCGCGCTCCCCCACATGTGCATCATAGCCTGAGCGCCCTTTGCCATCTGTCAGGTCGGGAATGAAGTCATGTGCTTCAGCCAGCCTTGCGGCGTTGATGATGGACTCCATGCTCGCGTCAGCTTGCCCATAGGCGATATTCTCCCGGATGGAGCGGTGCAGAAGGGATGTATCCTGCGTGACAACGGCTATATTGCGCCGCAGGTCTTCCTGCTTCGCGCAATTTATCTGCTGCCCATCTATCAGTATGCTTCCCTTTTCGGTGTCATACAGGCGAAGTAGTAGATTGATCAGGGTGGACTTGCCAGCGCCAGAGCGGCCGATCAGGCCGACTTTCTCGCCAGCGTCGATCGACAGATCAAAGTCACTGAGAACGCCTTTGCTTTTGCCATAATGAAACGAGACATTGTCGAACCTGATCTCACCACGCGTCACCGAAAAGTCCTGCGGCGATGCGACATCTGTTACGCTGATGGGCTGTGAAATGGTCTCGATACCATCCTGAACAGAGCCAATTGATTCAAACAGGCCTGCCACTTCCCACAAAAACCAGTGGCTCATGCCCTGCAGGCGCATCAGCAGCGCACCGGCAACGGCGAGCGCGCCAGCTTCAATCTGTCCCGCGGCCCAGAGCCAGAAACCAAGCCCGAGCGTTGCTGTAATCAGCGCACTGTTCAATACATGCAGCCAGAACGACAGCCAGGTAACCTGACGCATCTGGCGATAAACCGTGTCGAGCATACCCTCCATTCCCTTGCGGGCATATTGGTCTTCCGCACTGCCGCAAGAGAACATCTTGACAGTCTGAATGTTGGTATAGGCATCAACAATACGCCCCGTCACAACAGAACGCGCATCTGACTGTTCCTGTGAAAGGTCTTTCAATTTCGGCAGAAAGATCACCATCACTGTGCCATAACCGAGCACCCAGAGAAGGATCGGGATGGTCAGACGCCAGTCACTTCCGGCAAACAGGAAGATGGCACCGGCAAAATACACGCCCACATAAACAAACAGATTTGTCACTTGGATGACAGCATCGCGCACACCGAGTGCTGTCTGCATCACCTTGGTTGAAAGCCGCCCGGCAAAATCATCTGCAAAGAAACTGGTTGACTGCCGCAGCAGATATCTGTGTCCGCGCCAGCGGATTTGCATGGCGAAATTACCCAGTAGGCCCTGATGGGTGATGGTGTCATCAATAAGTGCAGCAACTGGCCAGATGAGCATCACAAGAACAGCCATGATGATCAGGGGCGTGCCGTGGGTCTCAAAAAATGTGCTGCGATCCGCCGTGGCTAGCCAGTCAACAAGCGCCCCGATAAAATCGAAGATCATCAACTCGATCACAGCCATGAAGCCGGAAATCAGCAAGCCGCTCAGCAGCAGCCATCTGAACGGCTTAGTGTAGTACCAGATAAAACTGCCCAGTTTTTCAGGCGGCCGCTCAGGGGCGTCTTCCGGAAAAGGGGGGACAATATTTTCAAACCAGCGAAACAGCATCGAAAAATCTCTCGGCATACGCTGGCTTGTTCTTAATTTGCCAGCCGAACCGAATATCAGAATAGGCCGATATTGTCACGGTCGAAAAAAATGAACTTTTCATGTCAGTGGCAAATCTGATGTTAGGCAGGTTGACACTACTATAGCAGTTTACGTGATGACTCGGCTGATCTCCAGTCATCAGGCATATCTCTCGGAGAAGAATTCAGTTATATGATCAATGTTCATCGTAACACGATGTATCTGACATTTGGAAATGAGCGTCTGGGCACGGTCACCTATACCAAGAGTCTTGTGAGCAATGTCGATGCATTCGGCCAGGTTGATCCTGATGATAATGAATACAGCTATGGCGGTGACTCTCTGTATTTCAAAGCCGGTATTTATAATCAGTGCAGCACATCGGATATAGAAGGCTTCTGGTATGCAGCCTGTCCGGGCACCGGAGACTGCGCGACTGACAAGGCTGACGGTAATTATGCTCAGGCTACATTCTCCCGCCTTGTGCAGGGGCCATCAACGGCACCTGACAGTAATTAGCTGAAACTATACCGCCAGGTGCTGAAGTTTGCGCCGGGGCGTAGGTTCGCAGTATGACTGAAAAATACTGTGCGTGCCTTTGTATGCGTCAGATAGCCGCCCGGCGATGATATCAGGAGAATGGGATGACAGAGACTCAAGAAGCATTGTCAAGCGACTTGGCTGTATCACTGCGCAAGAGACTGGCAGAGCTGCGGGATTTTATTTCGGTAGACCCGCTATCAAATCCGGTACGTCAGCTCGCGCATGAGCTTTCCTGTCAGCTGGAAAACCAGGAGCTAAATGAAACGGATTTGTCGACACTTATCAAATTGTTCAGTGACAATGCTTTCAGGGACAGGGCAAAGACGCTGCAGCGGTATGTCGAATTGAAAGAAGGCGAAGATCCGCAAGCTCGACTGAAGAGAGCGATTTTGAAACCTGCTGTTTCGAACAGTTTTGCGGCATTTTCCCGCTATTGGGAAGAGACGAAAGATGTTGTGGTCTTCACAGGTCACCCAACATTTATTTTGTCAAAGCGACAACGGGAATGGCTGATCAATGGTGCCACAGGGCAGGGAGCAACCCTTGATGATGTAGAGCATTACCCTGACAGCCCGATCACGCTAGCAGCTGAACATGCTGCCGTTCTGGAGGCCATGGGACAGGCATCTCAAGCTATAAGTTTGTTGCATACGGACATTATAGATATTGCCCGCAAAGAGTTTCCAGATGACTGGCGCAGTTTGCGCCCGGCCCCAGTGCATCTTTCTACCTGGGTTGGCTATGACATGGATGGGCGCACAGATATCGGTTGGCAGGATGTTATCAGACACCGGTTGGAAGAGAAAAACCAGAGGCTGCAGATATATCAGGAGAGATTGGGCCAAATTGGCCAGCTTGATTCTTCGTCTCAACTCAAAGAAGCACTGTGCGAACTTGAGGAGATGCAATCTCATACCCGTGAGGTGTTGGCATATTTCGACAAAAGACCAGAAACTATCAGTGCCATATCTGATGCCGCCAATAGCCTGACGGCAGCTGGGGGAAAATACGCCACTCTCGATAAAGTCCGTACAGGCCTTGAATATGTGGCAAGAAATGGGACAGACCAAGCAGCACGCGAAGCGATTGCGCTGCTTTCTGATATGAACGTGTTTAATCTGGGTATGGGGCATATCCATTTTCGTCTGAATGCCGCCCAGATCAGGAACGCGGCCCGCCAAGTTTTGAAACTGGACACGGATGAAGACCTCTTCGGGCGTTCTGCTCTAGAAAAGGTTCAGAAACTGATCCGGGATGCGCAATCAGTTGAGGTCAATTTTGCCTCACTGGCCATCGAAAAATCTGCAGCCTCAAGACTGGTCATTGCGATGGCACAGATACTGAAACATATTGATGCCGAGCAGCCAATTCGATTGCTGATTGCCGAGTTGGAAAATCCGGTCACAGTGCTCGCGGCGCTCTATCTGACGAAACTGTTTGGCGTTGAGGACAGAATAGATATCTGTCCGCTGTTTGAAACGCCGCGCGCGCTCGATCGTTCTCGTCGTATTCTGGATGTCCTTTTCAGGCAAGAGGCGTACCGTGAGTATGTTGAGAAGCGTGGCTGTATCAGTATTCAGGCAGGGTTTTCGGATGCAGGTCGTTTCATGGGGCAAATCCCGGCTGGCCTGGCTATTGAGCGTCTGCAAGGGCATATGGCCGACCTTATGGACAAGAATGATCTTGGCCATCACAGGGCGATCATTTTCAATACCCACGGTGAGTCAATGGGGCGTGGCAATCATCAGGGCAGTTTCGAAGACAGGGCGTTATACGCCTTGTCGCCATGGGCACGCGCGCAATTCGCCAAAAGGGGTATTCCGCTTGTGCATGAAAACAGTTTTCAGGGGGGAGACGGATACCTTCTTTTTGGCAATCGCCAGTTGGCGCTGTCCGTCGTCAGCTCTATTCTGGAGGCGCGTCATTCTGCTGAGTGTGTGCAGAGAAAGCCTGATCCCTTTTATGAGGATATCAGCACAAGTCTTGATTTTTACCGCACTGTCAAGTCAATGCAGGAAAAGCTGTATGCAGATCAGGCATACCAGACAACAGTGTCTGCTATCGGGCTTGCTTTCCTGCCCGTAACAGGATCACGGCAGTCAAAGCGACAATCTCTTCAAGACCAGGAAGATATGTCATTGAGACGCATACGGGCCATTCCACATAACGCCATTCTTCAACAGATGGGCCTGTTGGCAAATCTGACAGGCGGTATTGGTCAGGCGATATCTGCAGAGCAGGATTATTTTGTCTGGCTTGAGCAAAATTCGGACAGGTTCGGACGCTTGATGAGGCTTGTCACCCGAGCGCGCAGTCTGAGCGAGATAAAAATCTTTATCGCTTATATGAAACTGTTTGACGGGTCGTTCTGGGCGACGCGCCCCTTGTCCCGCAGAGAGCCTCAACTGGGGCAGTCTTGCGCGGTTCTGGCAAGAGAACTTTCAGAGGACAAACGGTATTTTGCAGCCCTGAAACTGGCTGCGCAGCTACGGTCAGACAGTATTGCGCTGTCAGATCAACTTGAAGCAATGCAACTGCGACAATCGGAAGTTTTCATGCCGGATGAGTTGGATATTCTGCACGCCATCAGGATTGCCATTCTGCAACATATTTTCCTGCTGGCGGCCAGATTGCCAGACCTTGCGCCATATGCTGGCACAAAGAAAGAAGATGTTCTGCAGATGGTTTTCCGCCTTCAGACTGATGAAGCAACAGCACTCCTGGAGGAAACATTTCCGCGTGACAGTCTTGCAATGGAAGACTTTGATATGGCGGAAGTAGCAAATTATCCTGCTGATATGCCGAAACTCAACGATTCAATTCGTGCTGAATTCATCGAGCCACTGCGACGCTACACAAAAATGGTTCAGCAAATTACGAGCGGCATCAGCAACTTCTATTCTGCCATTGGTTAGGTTCAGGACCTATTAATCTTGTGGACTAATGCGAAGGGTGATTCCAGATTTCACTGGAGACTTTGCAATGAGCTATTTGATTTGGCTTCCCCGGGGCAGACCGAGGGGATGTTCCTAAAGATGTCCGGCAACTGGCGATAAAATGCCGACAAACCTTCGACAGATACTTATAGATGCCCGCAGTTTTGGCTAATGGTGTGAACACAAGGGGATCAAAACGTACAGATTTCGTAAAGCAATTTGTGCGCGTTCTCGTTGGGTTCCGCTTTATTTGGTGGTTTTTTCTGGCCCCATCGGGGCAATCATAATTTGGGATGTTTTCGCTAAAGCGTTGATTTGGTTGGGTTCTGGCGGAGACGAAGGGATTCGAACCCTCGATACGGTTTAAGCCGCATACTCCCTTAGCAGGGGAGCGCCTTCGACCACTCGGCCACGTCTCCACCGGCGAAACTGCCAGATTTCGACAAAGATGCAAGAGCGAACATGCGTTTTGCGAAAAAACTGCCGAATTTATGGCAAGACCCTAACAGGGCGTGTCTGAAAGTTCCCGGTTGTTGAGATCATCGGCTTCGAGATAGACGCTTTGCTCGCCAAGGTCGCAATCATCCAAGCTGTTTTGGCTTGCGCTATCACCGTCCTCTGCAGCGCCATCATACAGCTGAGAGCTTGTGGCGGATGGGCCACTCATCAGCTGGTCGATCATCAGCCGGTCTGTGAGCAATCTTGTGTCAGGCGAGGAAGTGTCGGCCGCAGGTTGGCGCAGCATGTCGTCAGCCGTCATGTCGGCGGCGATCAGGAAAGCAACCGGCTGCGGCATTGATCCGCGGCTGGCTTGCGATGCGGACATCGTGTTGGCTGCTGGCGTGATGGCGGAGGTCGGCGGCGTGATGCCAATGGCTGTGGTGGTACCGCCACCGCGCACCAGATCGCGTGATAATTGTCCGGTGATGGGCTGACTGTTAATCCGGGCACGGTAAATCTGAACATTTTCCATCACCCGCTGCACGTAATTCCGGGTTTCGCCAAAAGGGATCAGCTCGACCCAGTCCACTGGATCAACATCTGGCTGTCTCGGATCGCCATATGTCTCAACCCACTGGTCAACGCGGTGGGGGCCTGCATTATACCCTGCCAGTGTCATGATATAGGAACCGTCAAAACGCGCCTGCAGGTGCTTCAAATGTGCTGAACCAATAATCATGTTGTAGGATGGATCATCAAGCAGACGCGAGCGATAATAAGGCAGTCCTTCCTTGCGCGCGGTAATCTGCGCCGTGGAGGCCAGTAATTGCATAATGCCACGCGCTTTGGCCGAGGAGAATGCCTGCGGATTGAACTCGCTTTCCTGTCGTGACAGGCCGAGGATAAGAGCATGTTCTGCGAAGGCTTTTGCTTCGTCTGGAACGGCGATGAGGGGGTAAGAGACACTTGGCGCATCGGCGTTGCGCCGCACGGCAACTTTGCCGGCGCGTACGGAGAGGAAGACCATTCCCTGTTCAGTCATGAACTCTTCGTAGGCGGCGTATTCTTCAGGTGTCTGTAACTGGTCATCAAGTTGCCGGGCAAAAATAATAAACTCCCGGTCGCGATCCAGCTCTGCCAGAACGCGCATGGCATAGACGACAGGCCGGGCATCGAAAACAACTTTTGCATCCTCTGTCAGTGTCGTGACGGGGGGAAACCCTGGCGGTGCTATCGAGCCCTGAACTTTTTCCCAGGCAAGCTGGCCGTAATATGTCAGGGGATATTTTGCAGCGACCTGATAATGCAGGTTTGCCCGTGTTGTATCACCGGCAGCCTCGAAGGTGCGGCCCAACCAGTATTGTGCGCGGGCCAGGCTGATCGGGGCTGTTACACCGGCGTTGAGATAGGCGAAATGTGGGCGGGCGCGTTCAGGATCATTGAGGAACCGCAAAGCGATCCAGCCTGCTTCAAATTCGGCGGCGGCAAAGTTGGCACCTTCAATCAGGCCGGTGTAAGCCGTCATGGCATAGGCATCTTCATAAAATCCGTTTTTCAGTGCCCAGCGCGCCAACAGCCGCTTTTCTGTCCACCAGCGCGCGCGGTTGCGGATTTCCTTTTCGGCAAAAGGTGCCTGACGGGCGTAACTGATCGCGGTCAGTTCCTCGCCCTTGCGGCGATAATATCGCGTTACGGCGTGCAGCACGCCAGAGTCTGTTTTTTCCTCGGGCGTGAGACGATTAAACAGGGATACGGCATTGCCGTCAGCCCGCAACAAGGCGATTCTGGCTTCTGCCTTGCGTTTTTCACTGGGCGAAAGATAGGGCAGGAGGCGCCGTGTGTTGGTTGCCACAATTTCAAAAAGTTGCCGGTCTGCTTTCCTGGCATGGTCTTCCGGTCTCAGGTAGTCGCCATAATATCTGGCGATTTCACGCTCATTGGTTGAGCCCCAGTCATGGTCAATCCAGGCATTGCGAAAATGGCTTGTGGCACGCTCTGTTTCGCCCTTGGCCAACAGCGCTTGCGCCAGCCTTAAATGGCCTGTGCCGGTACGAGGTGTACGGTTGCTGAAAAACGCTATGACGGAATCAGGCCGTGCATCTTCCGGAATACTTTTCTCGGCCAGCTGCTGGATATAGCTGATGCTTGGCCAGTCCTTGTGGGCATCAATGAACCTGCCGGCTGACATAAAATCAAGATCAGGCGGGTCTTTGCGAAACCAGGCCCACTGCGCGATGCTCTGTGCCACGGTGTCAGAGAGTTGTGACTGCTGACCGCGTGCACGGGACCATTGCCGTGCGTCCAGCGCCTCGAAATAGGAGGCCAGCATAGCATAATCTGCCGGGGAGAGATAAACGGGCTCTGGCGCAGCCGGTTTGATACGGGGGACTGGCGCAGCCAATGCGCTTGTGCAGAAGCCCAGAATTATCAGCGTGGCCGCTGCTGTAATGCATTTCCTGATTAACGACATGTACTTCAAGTTACCTGCTATCCGGCGGTTGTTATGTGATCGTCCTGTGGCAAAAATTTGCATGGAATCCCGCAAGGCATGATAAACACACATCGCAAAATGCAAAAAGGGCAATTATCTCCCGATTGCATCGTGATTTTGCCCTATGGCGACCACTTCTTCCGGTAACAAGGTTGGCCGGTTGAAAAACAAGGATAAGAAATGGCTGACAGTATGCATGAGCAGTTCACTGGATCAATTACGGCACTCGTAACCCCGTTCCATCAGGGGCATGTTGACGAGGATGCGTTTGTCAAGCTCGTGCACCGCCAGATAGAAGCAGGAACACACGCTCTTGTCCCTGTGGGGACGACAGGGGAATCGCCAACATTGAGCAGCGAGGAGCATTGTCGTGTTGTCTCTTTGTGTGTCGAAGCTGCTGCCGGCAGAGTCCCGGTGATTGCAGGAGCGGGTTCTAACAATACTGCAGAGGCAGAATATTACGCGAAAGCCGCCGAGAACGCGGGGGCAGATGCTGTCCTTTGCGTGACCGGATATTACAACAAACCGTCCCAGGAGGGCCTCTGGCTGCATTTCAGGGCAGTCCACGATGCGACGTCTCTTCCGGTCATTCTCTACAACATCCCCGGGCGGACGAATGTTGATATTCAGCTGGCAACGATGAAGCGCCTGTCCGAACTGGAACGGATTATTGGCGTTAAAGATGCCACCGGGGATCTGGCACGTGTTGCCTTGCAACGGCTTGGCTGCGGCACGGATTTTTTGCAGCTGTCCGGCGAAGATATGACGGCCGTTGGCTATAATGCCATGGGCGGGAAGGGGTGCATTTCCGTGACAGCTAATGTGGCACCGGATTTATGTGCTAAGATGCAAGCTGCATGCAGGGGCGGGCAGTGGCCGGAAGCACTGGATATTCAGGACCAACTTGCACCATTGCATGATGCGCTGTTTTCAGATACCAGCCCGGGTCCAGTAAAATATGCACTTTCGAGAATGGGTTTCTGCTCGCCAGAAGCGCGGCTGCCGATTGCACCAGTTGCAGAAGCAGCCCGCTGCAAGGTCGACAGCGCCCTCGAAAGTCTGAACCTGTTGTGATGATCTGATGGTAAAAACAGTCAGTGCCGGTGGCAAATCTGTGGCCGAAAACCGCAAGGCCCGGCATGAGTATGAAATTGAGGATGAATTTGAAGCCGGGCTGGTTCTGACAGGAACGGAAGTCAAGTCCCTGCGCACCGGAAAGGCCAATATCGCAGAGAGTTATGCTTCACCCGAGGCTGGCCCTGCGGGCGTGGAGATATGGCTCATCAATGCAAATATTCCTGAATATCGTCAGGGTAATCGGGAAAACCATGAGCCCAAGCGCAAGCGCAAGCTGTTATTGCACAAGAGAGAAGCCAATCGGCTTATCGGTGCCGTCGAGCGTAAAGGCTATACTATTGTTCCTTTACGTCTCTATTTCAATGATCGAGGCATGGCGAAACTGAAAATCGGTCTGGGTCGGGGCAAGGCACTGCATGACAAGCGCGCAACTGAAAAGAGCCGGGATTGGAACCGTCAGAAGCAGCGGCTGCTGCGTGACAGGGGATAGCAAGGGGTGGGGCTCCGTCAGGGTAAGCTCTACGCACCTATTCTTGACGTTGCCAGCCGGAAAACGTCTTCAAACATTTCTTCGGTAAGACGACCTGTGTTGGTGTTGTATCGCGAGCAATGATAGCTGTCGATGAGCGTCAGCTTTCTGGCGTCCAGAGAGAGTAAATGTTCCGCACAATGGACAAATTTATATTCTGCACGCCTTAGCCCCAGCGCGCTGAGCGTGTTTTCATGTGCAATTCGTCCGAGGCAGACAATCACTTTCAAGTTGGGGAGTGAATCAATCCGCGCTTTCAGGAAAGGGCGGCAGTTTTTCATTTCGGCCCCGATTGGCTTGTTCTGTGGCGGAACACATCGAACAGCGTTTGTGATCATCGCCCCGTTCAACTCCAGCCCGTCATCCGGCATTGCGGCATAGGTGCCCTGTGCAAGCCCGAATTTCAGAAGTGTCGCATAGAGAAGGTCGCCAGCCCAGTCGCCTGTGAATGGACGGCCGGTTTTGTTAGCCCCTTGCAGGCCTGGAGCCAGGCCAACAATAAGCAACTCTGTTTGTGCGCTCCCGCCTGCAGGCGCAAAAGATGGCACAGCGCCGTTAAACCAGTCTGGATATTTCTGCTGATTGTCATCCCGAAATGCCACCAGTCTGGGGCAAAGGTCACAATCGGGACGCGGCTCGGCGGTGTATTCAGGATCACCCATCAGTCTGCGAATTCGTCTTCGAAATCATCATCATAGCTGGCTTCCTTTCGAGGCGGCGCACCTTTTCTGCCGATCACGTTTTGAATATCTACAAGGTCGATAAAGTGATCCGCCTGCCGCCGAATATCGTCACCAGCCATTGGCGGCGATGTTTTAACCGTTGAGACGAGGATTACTTTAACCCCTCTGGCCTGAACGGCTTCGATTGCATATCTGAAGTCGCCATTGCCAGTGAAGATCACTGCAGCATCAAGGGTATCTGACAGCGTCATCAGATCGACAGCAAGCTCAATGTCAGTAGATCCCTTGAAGCGCTTCTTGCCCTGACTGTCGGTGAACTCGCGCGCGAGTTTCGTGACCATGGTGTAGCCGTTATAGTCAAGCCAATCGACGAGAGGGCGCAGGGGAGAATAGTCCTGATCGCGATCTTCCTGCATCGCTGTATAATAGTAGGCTCTTATCAGGCGGCTTTCGCTGCGGGTCTTGCTCAGCAGTGTCTTGTAGTCGATATCGAAGCCAAGTGTCCGTGCGGTCTTGTAAAGATTGGCGCCGTCAATGAAAATTGCGCATTTATCGTCTTCATCCAGTCCAAGCCAGTTCATGAATGTCTACCTCTTAAATATAAATTCCAAATATGACTGCCCTTGCGGCAAGCATGACAAATTACAGATGTTCCTGCGTCAAATCAAACCGGGTTGGAGCGCAACATGATTATCATTGGACTCGGCGCAAATCTGCAATGGTCTGGACGCCAGCCAGCAGAGAATATCAGCCTGGCGATAAGGGCTGTTGCACGGCTTGGTGTACCCTTCAAAAGCTCAAGCCTTTATGAGAGTGAAGCCTGGCCTGACCCGGATGATCCGGTTTACGTCAATGCTGTTATTGCCCTCACGGACACAGGCCTGACACCGGAGGATTTTTTGGTGTCACTGCAGACACTCGAGATCACGTTTGGGCGTCAGCGTGACAGCAAGAACAGATATGCCTCGAGATCAATGGATCTTGATCTGCTCGCATTCCATGACGAAATCATTGGTTCGGGGGCGACGGAAGAGTTGACGATACCGCATCCGGGCCTTCAGGTGCGTAGTTTTGTGCTCATGCCACTGGTGGAGATCTTGCCTGTTTGGGTGCATCCGGTTTCCGGGTTGACCACCGAGCAGATGCTTCGACGCATTGATGCTCAGGGCACCAGAATACTTGGGCGTGGGGATTAAACTTTAGTAACATTTGTTGCATATTCCATGCAGGCTCGATAGAAGGCTGTCTGCTTCATTATCAAGGAGATTTTCATGGCACGAGTTACGGTTGAAGATTGCGTAGACAAGGTAGAGAACCGCTTTAATCTGGTCCTGCTGGCCGCACATCGCGCGCGGACAATTTCTGCCGGTGCGCCCGTCACCGTGGATCGGGATAATGACAAAAACCCGGTCGTTGCCTTGCGTGAAATAGCCGACGAGACCGTTGAGGTACCAATCATTGAAGATGATCTTGTCACTTCAATGCAGAAACAGCTCGAGATTGATGAGCCTGAAGACGCAGAAGGTGCAGCAGCAGAGAAAGCTGATTTGCCAGAGCATGACACAGTCAGTGAAGACGACCTTTTACGTGCATTGCAAAATTCCGGGATGACCCCGGTACAGCCGGGTAACCGCAGCTGAGGTATCATGATTGCCGGCTTTTGACAGGCTGGTCCAGACTCTTCAGAGCAAATTGATGGGTGCAGACAATATCGGTACGAAAGGCACGGATGGCGCGCAAGCACCTGTTTCGAATAGCGCACAGACGAAACGTGCGTCGGCAGCAGAAGCGTCGGCTGGCGCAGAGAAGGCTGTCCCGCAACAAAACGATAATGATCGACACGCGGCGGCGTCGCAAGAGACAGGGGCTGATCTTATCGGCACTTCAGAAAAAACACCGCATCCTGAAACGGGTTCGGCGAACGGCCCCGCAGGCGATGCTCAAGCGCAAGCTGCGGATCAAACGGCTGAAAAAGTAGAACCTACCAACGCGCATCCGGTCGGCTTCATTCGTCAATACGAACTCATCGAGCGGATTAAAATCTATGATCCGAAGTGCAACGAGGATCTGATCAATCGGGCCTATGTCTATTCGATGAAGGCGCATGGTGGCCAGACACGCAAAAATGGTGACCCTTATTTTACCCACCCGATTTCGGTTGCCGCTATTCTGACGGAACTGAAAGCAGATCCTGAAACCATCATCACGGCACTATTGCATGATACGGTCGAGGACACGGATGCGACGGTTGAGGAAATTCGTGACCTGTTTGGGCCATCGGTCGCTCATCTTGTTGACGGGGTCACAAAACTCTCCCAGTTCGAGATGTCATCCGAGGCGACAAAAGAAGCGGAGAATTTCCGCAAGTTTGTTTTGGCCATGTCGCGAGATGTCCGGGTATTGCTGGTGAAACTTGCTGACCGGCTCCACAACATGCGTACCCTGCATTATATTCCAAAAGAGGCAAAGCGGCACAGAATTGCCTTGGAGACAATGCAGATCTATGTGCCATTGGCTGGCCGTATCGGTGTGCAGAAATTTCGGGAAGAACTTGAAGACCTATCTTTCAAATATATGAACCCGGAGGGCTACCAGACCATACAGTCCAATCTTGAGCGCCTCGGGAACTATAATGTGCGTGCGGTGGTTCATCTTGGCCAGACATTGCGCAATAGTCTGCAGGCCGAGAGTATCAAGTCGGAGGTTTACAGCAGGGAGAAGAGGCCGTTTTCCATCTGGCGCAAGATGCAGCGCAAAAATCAGGGTTTTGATGAACTGGCTGATATTTATGCCTTTCGTATTCTGGTTGAAACAGAAGAGGACTGCTATCGGGCGCTTGGTGTTATCCACAGAAACTTTACCATGATCCCTGGTGAATTTGACGACTATATATCTGTACCAAAACCAAATAACTATCGCTCAATCCATACGGCTGTTCTGGCGCCTGTCGATAACACGCAGATCAAACAGCGTGTAGAAGTGCAGATCAGAACAAAGGAAATGCATGAATCTGCAGAACGCGGTATTGCCGCGCATTGGCGCTATAAGGATATTTCCGCCCAGCCTGAAACCGATAATGCCGGTATGATCGAAATTACCAATGCTGGCAGTTATGACCCTTATGACTGGGCGCGCAATGCTGTGGAAATGTTGCAGCAGGGTGATTCTGCTGATGAATTTCTCGCCCATGCCAAACTGGAGCTTTTTCAGGATCAGGTGTTCTGTTTCACCCCGAAGGGACGAGTGATCGCTTTGCCCGCCGGTGCGACACCTATAGACTTTGCCTATGCTCTCCATACAGAGGTTGGTGAATCGTGCGTTGGCGCGCGCATCAATGGCGCAACGCGGCCCTTGCGTACACCATTGAAGAATGGGGATGTGGTGCGCATTCTGCGGTCAGAAAATGCACCAATCCCGCAGAACTGGGAATCACTGGTTGTTACCGGGCGGGCGCGATCTTCAATTCGGCGGCGGATAAAAGAGCTTAAACGTAAGGAACAGGTCAAGCTGGGCAGAAGGATCTTGGAGTCTGAGTTCTCAGCACACGGCTTTGTCATGACGGATAGTTCCATTGAGCCTGTTCTGGCACGCCTCGGTTTTCAGAAAGTCAAAGATGTCTATCAGGCAGTTGGTTCCCTGAAGGTCAGCCCGGCAGAAGTGCGCGAAGTTGTGTATCCGGGCACCAATGCTGGTTCGGATGGTGATGACACTTTGCGTAAAGTCACGACCCGGCAGAAGTTGCGTGAAGCGATATCTGTCGAGGGCCTCACTCGGGGGGTCTCTGTAAGACTTGCCCCCTGTTGCTCCCCATTGCCGGGGGAGCGAATTATTGGCTTGCCGACTGAAGATGATATGGTTGCCATACACCGTATTGATTGCGATAGTGTCGCTACAACAAGCATAACCGAAGATGAGTGGCTCGACATGCGCTGGCGTGACAATCTCGAAGGCGGTTTTGTCGCACCGATCAGCATAAATGTTAATAATCGCATCGGGGCACTTGCTCACGTTTCCTCTATTATGGCTCACTACGAAGTTGACATTGTAGATATCAAGCTTGTGAATCGGGAAGTCGAATTCAATGAAATCCAGATGGATATCTTGATCCGGGACGTGCGCCATTTAGGTAACGTCCTGACAGGACTGCGTGCGTCCGAGCATGTCATTGGCGCAGACAGGCGATATGAATCACAAGACCGTAAAACCGGGACCTGGGAGATTTGACGATGGCGATGACGACCGACGATGTGCTTGAAGAATTTCGTGCCTGCGGGGCCTTGTTGAAAGGACATTTTATCCTGTCCTCTGGCCGGCACAGTGATACCTATCTCAACAAGTCTATTGTTTCCATGTATCCTGACAGGACTGAACGTTTGTGTAAGGCACTGGCGGAAAAAGCCACGGCAGAACTGTCTGGTGCGCCGCAATTCATTATTTCTCCCGCTATGGGGGGAATTATCTATGGATACGAAACCGCCCGCGCCATGAAGGTGCCATTCATGTATACCGAGCGTGTCGATGGAGAGTTTCAGCTCAGGCGCGGTTTTTCTGTGCCAGATAAAGCACCAGTGCTGATTGTGGAAGATATTATCTCCACAGGATTGTCCGCGCGGGAATGCGTTGATGCTGTCAGAGCCAATGGGGGTGATCCACTGGCGGTGGCATGCCTCATTGACCGCTCAAATGGTGCTGCAGATATAGGTGTGCCCATTCTCTCACTGGCTGCGCTGGACGTGCAGTCCTGGGCCGCAGATGAACTGCCATCACATCTTGCGGATGTGCCTGCTGTCAAACCCGGCAGTCGAGGGCTCGCCTGATGTCAACTGACGAACCATGCCGTCTTGGCGTCAATATTGATCATGTGGCCACATTGAGAAACGCCAGAGGTGGGGTCATGCCCGATCCTGTGCGTGCTGCCCTTCTTGCAGCCGCGGCCGGGGCCGATGGTATAACGGCTCACCTTCGGGAAGACAGGCGCCATATTGTCGATGCAGACATGTACAGGCTGAAAGAAGAGGTGAACCTGCCGCTGAATTTCGAGATGGCCGCAACGGAAGAAATGCTGAAGATTGCGCTGGATGTGCAGCCGCACGCGGTTTGTCTGGTACCGGAAAACCGCACAGAGCGCACGACTGAGGGCGGACTTGATGTTGTCTCTCACAAGCAGCAACTGGCATCATTCGTGGACAGATTGTCGTCTGCCGGTATTCGCGTGTCTCTCTTTATTGACCCGGAGTTTGCGCAGGTCGAGGCCGCGAGGGATATCAATGCCGCTGTGGTTGAGCTGCATACAGGTACGTATCATGAAGTCGTGCTGGCAACGCGCCCTGAATTGATAAAGCAGGAACATGCCAAGATTTCCGATAGTGCTGAAGCAGGGGCCAGTCTGGGGCTCGAGATACACGCAGGGCACGGCCTGACTTTCGACAATGTGCAGCCAATAGCAGGCATCCAGCAGATCAGGGAATTGAACATAGGGCATTTTCTTGTCGGCGAAGCCGTCTTCATGGGATTGGACAGGTCTGTGCGAGAAATGAAGCGTCTGATAGAGGACGCAAGAACGGGGATGCTTGTATGATCCTCGGTATTGGAAATGATCTGATAGATATTCGCCGGATCGAGAAGAGCCTTGAGCGGTTTGGCGAGCGTTTCGTCAACAGGGTTTTCACAGAGCTAGAACAACAAAAATCAGACCGCCGTTTGAACCGTGCTGCGTCCTATGCCAAGCGTTTTGCTGCCAAGGAAGCCTGTGCCAAGGCGCTGGGTACAGGTCTGTCCCGTGGCGTCTACTGGCGCGATATGGGAGTCGTCAATCTTCCAGGTGGCAAGCCAACCATCCAGTTGCAGGGGGGCGCATTGGCCCGCCTGAACGAGATCACGCCAGACAGGATGACGACGGAAATCCATTTGACCATAACAGATGATTTTCCGTTGGCGCAGGCCATTGTCATCATCTACGCTGCGGCGAAGTCGACTTAAAACGGGCGGGGCAGGAGTATGTTGAGTATGGACAGGTTCAAGCGGTTATTCGCAACGAAAAGCGATGGGGAAGCGACACCCCGGAAATCTGCAAAAAAACCAGCAGCAGATATGACACCTGCAGAAGAAGCCTGGGACATTCTCAAGACCATTTTGCTTGCCGTCGCAATTACGCTGGTTTTCCGCATGGTCGCCTGGCAACCATTCAACATTCCCTCCGGTTCCATGCGGCCCAACCTGCTGGTCGGTGATTTCCTGGTCGTGTCAAAATTTGAATATGGATACTCGAAGGCCTCGCTGGTATATCCGCTGACGCGCTTGCCGCTTGAAGGCCGCCTTTTCGGCAGTGACCCGGAGCGGGGGGATGTTGTGGTTTTCAAGAACAGCCGTGATGGCAATAAGGATTACATCAAGCGTGTTGTTGGCATGCCGGGTGATGAAGTCAGAACCGTCCAGGGCACACTCTATATCAACGGTGAACCGATCAAGCGGGAACTTGTTTCCACTGATACGATCAGGTGCTCTGGTATAAAGTCGCAAGCAGCTACATTTCGCGAAACGCTGCCCAATGGTGTAACCTATCTTATTCAGGAATGCGCCGGGAACAATTACAGGCTGGACAATTATGGCCCGCGTATCGTGCCGGCAGGGCATTTTTTCATGATGGGTGACAATCGTGATAATTCACAGGACAGTCGTACATCAATGGTGGAAGTTGTGCCGGCTGACCAGATCGTTGGTAAGGCACAACGGCTTGTTTTCTCTGTGGACGGATCTCAATCAGAGATCTGGCAGTTCTGGAACTGGCCATCCGCTATTCGCTATTCAAGATTATTTGACCCGGTAGAATGACACGAACACCTGCTGAAGAGCTGGATTGGCTCCAGCAGAGACTGAACTACAGCTTCAAGGATATTTCCCTGCTTGAGCGCGCCGTCACCCATGCGAGCCTCTCTGGCGATACGGAGAATATTCGTAGCCTTGAACGGCTGGAATTTCTCGGTGATCGTGTGCTTGGATTACTCACAGCAGAGAACCTTTGGCGTCGCTATCCTCACTATGCTGAAGGTGACATGGCCCCAAGGCTCAACGCGCTGGTTCGAAAGGACACTTGTGCCAGAGCGGCTGCTGCAATAGGCATCGACAGGATTATCCGCCTTTCCCCGGCAGAGGAAGAAAATGGCGGTCGCCAGAAACCGGCTATTCTGGGAGATGCGTGCGAGGCATTACTTGGCGCGCTCTACATTGATGGCGGTCTTGATGCCGCAAACAAGGCCTATGCAATGTATTGGCTGGAGGACTTCGACAATCTCGCTGAGCGTTACAAGGACAGTAAGACAACTTTGCAGGAATGGGCACAGGCTGTGTATAAAGTGACGCCGAAATATCGGGTCGTTGAGAATTCAGGCCCTGCACATGAGCCTGTTTTCACCGTCGAAGTGTGTATAGAGGGGCTGGCCCCGGCCGTTGCCTCCGGCAGTTCAAAGCGGGCAGCGCAAACACTGGCCGCGCAGCAATTCCTGTTGCGCGAGAAAATCTGGACACAAGATGACATCAACTGATTTTGACAATCGCAAATGTGCGTTTGTCGCCGTAATTGGCGCGCCGAATGCCGGCAAGTCCACCTTTGTAAATCACATGGTGGGGGCGAAAGTCTCCATCGTCACCCACAAGGTGCAGACAACCAGAACCAGCATTCGCGGTGTTGCGCTGAGCGGTAAGGCGCAGCTGATCTTTGTCGATACGCCTGGTATCTTCAAACCTCGGCGACGCCTTGATGAGGCAATGGTGAGCGCTGCCTGGGAAGGGGCGGATGATGTGGACTTCCGGTTGCTGCTTGTTGATGCCAGAGCCTATGACGCAGTGTTGCGAAATGCGGAACCGTCCAGAGCCGATGTGAAGGCGGCTGAAGATACAGACCTTATTATCGAGAATCTGAAGCAGGGCAACCAGAAAGTAATTCTTGTGCTGAACAAAATTGACCTATTGCCAGCAGAAAACCTGTTGCCACTGGTTCAGCATTTTTCTGATACAGGACTGTTCGAGGAAACCTTTATGATTTCTGCTGAGAAAGCGCGTGGCACGGATGCAGTCATGACTTTTCTTACTGAAAATGCACCACAGGGTGTTTGGTTATATCCTGAAGATCAGTTGTCTGACATATCAGACCGCCTCATGGCCGCTGAAATTACAAGGGAAAAACTGTTCCTCAGAATGCACCAGGAGCTACCATATTCCCTGACGGTTGAAACCGAAAGCTGGACCAGAACCAAGAAGAAGGAACTGCGGATAGAACAGGTTATCTATGTCGAGCGTGACGGTCAGAAAGCGCTCGTGCTGGGGCAGGGTGGCAAATCGATAAAGTATATCGGGCAGACAGCACGCGAAGAGATGGAGACGCTTTTTGGCGAGAAGGTACATCTCTTTCTGTTCGTCAAGGTTCGGGAAAACTGGACCGACAGCAAGGCGCGGCTGCACGAAATGGGTCTGACACTCACCACCTGATCCAGCCGATAATTTCCACCGTATAAAGATTGCCTGTGATGGAATGGTCTGATGAAGCAATTATCCTTGAAGCAAAGCCGCATGGTGAAAATCATGCAGTGGTCAATGTTTTCACACCGTCTGCCGGGCGTGTGGCGGCACTCGTTCATGGCGGGCAGGGGCGGCAAAAGCAGCCGCTTCTGCAAGTGGGCAATGGGGTAACAGTTACGTGGAAGGGCAGGTCTGAAGATAGCCTCGGACACTTTGCCATTGAGCTCACATCGCCGCGCGCAGCTTCTTTGATGTATAATCAGTTGGCTGTCACCGCGCTGAGTGCTGTCACAGCCTTGCTCCGCCTGTCCCTGCCTGAGCGCCAGTCATTGCCTCAACTCTATGAGGCAACCAGCGTCATGCTAGACTTGCTCGAAGAGAAGGATATCTGGCCGGTGGTTCTGGCAAAGTGGGAGCTTGGTCTGTTAAGCACGCTGGGATTTGGCCTCGTTCTGGATGAATGTGCCGCGACCGGGCTACGCCTTGAAGACGGTGCTGAGCTTGTCTTTGTTTCTCCCAAGTCAGGCAATGCCGTGTCTTACAAGGCTGGCCTTCCCTATAAGGATAAAATGTTTCCGTTGCCGCCTTTTCTGATCGATCAGGGCGAGCCTGTCAGACAGGATATCGCAGCAGCTTTGAGGCTGACATCTCACTTCATCGAGGAGCGGATACTGTTTCCCGCAGACCTGCAGCTGCCCGATGCGCGCCAGCGTTTGCAATCGCGTTTAGAGCGCGCATAAGGCGAACATACGCTTGCAAGAGTGACCCGAAGAGCCGTAAATCAAGCGCATGAGTGATATTACCGAAGAAATATTCCTGGAGCCACTGTCGGATGCGTTGTCCCGGCGGTATCTGGCCTATGCCTTGTCCACGATTACAGCGCGCGCCCTGCCAGATGTGCGTGATGGCTTGAAGCCAGTGCAGCGCCGCATCATCTATGCGATGTTGCAGATGAAGCTCAATCCTGGAGGTGCACACAAAAAGTCAGCGCGTGTTGTCGGTGATGTGATTGGTAAATACCATCCGCATGGTGATCAGTCTATTTACGATGCGCTGGTTCGACTGGCACAGGACTTTGCCGTTCGGTATCCATTGGTGGATGGTCAGGGGAACTTTGGCAATATCGATGGTGATAATGCGGCCGCCATGCGATATACGGAAAGCCGTATGACAGAAGCGGCAACCCTTTTGCTGGAAGGGATTGACGATGACACTGTTGATTTCAGGGAAAACTATGACGGTAATGACACCGAGCCTGCGGTGTTGCCTGCGGCTTTTCCGAATCTTCTCGCAAATGGGGCAACCGGCATTGCTGTCGGCATGGCAACATCCATTCCGCCGCACAATGTTGCTGAACTGATTGATGCATCCGTTCACATCATTAAATATCCGAATGCGTCTGCGAAAACGCTTGTTGAAAAATATGTCAAAGGGCCTGATTTCCCGACCGGTGGTGTCTGTGTCGAAGAGCAGGAAAGCATTATTGAGGCTTATGCTACGGGCAAGGGTGGATTTCGCGTAAGAGCGAAATGGACGTCAGAAGACCTGGCGCGCGGGCGCTATCAGGTCGTTGTCACGGAAATTCCGTATCAGGTGCAAAAGTCCAAGCTGATTGAGAAAATCGCTGAGCTTATACAAAATCGTAAATTACCGCTGCTGGCTGATATACGTGATGAATCCGCCGAGGACATCAGGCTTATTCTTGAGCCAAAGTCCCAGAATGTGGACCCGGCTGTATTGATGGAAACGCTGTTCAAGCAGACAGATCTGGAATCGCGCGTCTCCTTGAATCTGAATGTTCTGGATGCCCGGGGAACGCCGCGCGTGATGTCTTTGCGCGAGACGTTGCAGGCGTTTCTGACGCACCGCAAGGATGTGCTGGTGCGCAGAACAAAATACCGCCTAGAGAAGATCGCGCACCGCCTTGAAGTCCTCGAAGGCTATCTGATAGCCTATCTGAACCTTGATGAGGTGATACGGATCATCCGCTATGAGGACGAGCCAAAAGCAGAATTGATGAAGACGTTCGACCTGTCGGATGTGCAGGCTGAAGCCATTCTCAATATGCGCCTGCGCTCTCTGCGCAAACTGGAAGAACTGGAACTCAAGCGCGAGCACAAGGAGCTCCGCAAGGAGCAGAAAGACTTGCGTGCGCTGTTAAAATCTGACGATGCGCAGTGGAAAAAAATCACCGATCAGTTGCGTGAGGTCAAGAAGGCGTTTGATCCAAAGAGTGACCTTGGCAAGCGCCGGACAGTCATTGAAGGCGCCCCGGACGAGATCGTTGTGGACCTTGATGAGTTGATTGAAAAAGAGCCTGTTACGATTATTCTGTCTGAAAAAGGTTGGGTACGCACGATGCGTGGCCATGTCGAGAAGACAGCAGATATCAAGTACAAAGAGGGTGACCGGGAAGGACATATCCTGCATGCCATGACCAATGAAAAGCTTATGCTTTTTGGCACGAATGGAAAATTCTATACCATGGACGTGCGAGATTTGCCCGGCGGGCGGGGGCATGGTGAGCCAGTCAGGCTGATGGTTGATTTGGGTAATGATCACACCATCACCAACTTGTTTATCTATAAGGGTGATCGCGCTTTGCTCGTTGCCTCAACCGCAGGGCACGGTTTCTTTGTTTCTGAAGAAGATTGTCTGGCCACCACGCGCAAGGGAAAGCAAATCCTCAATGTCTCTGGAGACGCTGAAGCAAAGGTTTGTCGCTTGATGAAAAGTCTGCCCGGCAAAGACATGATGCTCGCGTCCGTTGGGAGCAACCGTAAGCTTCTGATCTTTCCGGCAGAGGAGTTGCCGGTCATGTCCCGCGGCAAGGGGGTTGTCCTGCAGAAGGTTTCGAATGGTGATCTGGCAGATGCCATCACTTTCTCCCGCAAGGAAGGCTTGACGTGGCAGGACCGGGCAGGGCGGGTGCAGTCTGAGGCAAAGTGGAAGGACTGGCTGGGTAAACGGGCCCAGGCTGGAAAGATCGTGCCCAAAGGCTTTCCGAGGGCCATCAGTTTCGGCAAATCCTGAGTAAATCTTGCAGCCGCGTGAAATTTCGCCTTTAAGAGGTTGCCAACAGTCTTGCGATAAAGGTGCAGGACAAAACACAAGAGGGCCGTCATGGGTACAGCACTGATTTTTCTCGGCGTTCTCGCCGTTCTTGCCTTCATTTTCATCGGTATTTACAACCGGATTGTGATGCTCAATCAGCGTTGCGATCAGTCTTTTGCAGATGTTGATGTGCAGCTTAAGCAGCGGCACGATTTGGTGCCTAACCTTGTCGAGACGGTCAAGGGATACGCAGCGCATGAAAAAGACACCCTTGAGGCCGTCATATCTGCCCGAAATTCAGCTGTTTCTGCGAATGGGCCTACGGCACAAGGCGCGGCGGAAGGTATGCTCGGCGCTGCCCTCGGGAAGCTTTTTGCGCTGGCCGAGGCATATCCCGATTTGAAGGCCAACACGAACTTCCTGGAATTACAGCGTGAACTTGCCGATATTGAGAACAAGATCGCCGCTGCGCGTCGTTTCTTCAATAATTCCGTTCAGGAATATAATACACAGATCCAGCAAATACCGGGCAACTTCATTGCTCCAATGGGTAATTTTGAAACACGAGAGTTTTTCGAAATTCCCGAAGCAAGTCGTGCGGCTGTTGAGCAGGCACCGGAAGTCAAGTTTTAAGGCTGAAGTCCCATGGGCGCATACGGCCTGCAAAGCCATATTTGGAATAACAACCTGAAGTCCATTTTACTGATGGCAGGTTTTCCGTTTTTGCTCTGTGTGCTGCTATATGGATTTATCCTGATGACCGCCGGCGTTTCTGGCAGGTTTGTCAATCTGCCAGAGGCCATGTTGGCCTCTTGGGGCATGTTCTTGCAAAACTGGCCATTGGCGCTCATTGGGGCGGCAGTCTGGTTTTTGATCGCATGGATGTTCCACCAGAAGATGATTAACGCAGCAACCGGGGCCAAGCCTGTCAGTCGCAAAGAGGCACCTGATCTCTACAACATGCTTGAAAATCTGTGTATTGAGCGTGGCATGACGATGCCGCGCTTGTGTATCATCAATTCTGCTGCCCTGAATGCCTATGCCAGTGGCATTGATGACAGTAATTATACCGTCACGCTGACAAGTGGTCTCATCAAGACACTGGATCAGGCAGAGTTGCGGGCTGTTATTGCCCATGAGCTGACCCATATTCGCAATAGAGATGTCCGGTTGCTGATTATCTCAGTCATATTTGTCGGTATATTTTCTTTTATCGGCGAGCTGATTTTTCGTGGCTTCTTCCGTGTCGGGCGTCATGCCGGCGGCTATTCACGAGGGCGCAATGGTGACAGCCGGGGAGGCGGCGCTGTCATTCTTATTGCCATCGCCATTATAGCCGTTTCCTACCTTTTGGCTCTGGTGATCCGCTTCGCAATTTCCCGGCGACGGGAATATTTGGCCGATGCCGGGGCGGTCGATTTGACCCGTGATCCGGATGCCATGATCTCGGCCCTGAAGAAGATCAGCGGTCGCTCAGCGCTGGAAGTTCCCAATGATGTGCAGCAGATGTGTATTGATAATGATCAGCCCTTTGCAGGTGTTTTTCTGACGCACCCCAAAATCGAGAAGCGGATCGCTGCCCTTGTCGCATATGCGGGCGGGCAGAATTAATTTCCAAGACTCTGGCCCGCTGGTTGTGGGATACTTGATTTAAGCAAGACGACTTTCATGCGCTCTTCAGCTCTGAACAGTGACAAAAGGAGCTGCGCTTTCCAGGAGCGCAGCTTTTCATTTTGGTGACATGATCTATCAGATCACTCGGGCAGGTAACTGCCCATGTCTGGTGTGTCGTTTACGGTGAAGATTTCGCCATCATCATCAAGGAACAGGTCTTCCATCTCTGTCCGGGTGAAAGGTCTTGATCCCAGTCGCCCAAAGACAGCCATCTGATGACCTGTTTCATCCACAGCACGGTCACGATCCAGCCCCTTGGAAAGCGCAAGCGCGGCTGATTTGGTGCGCTTCCAGGCAATCAGTTCCGGGTTGGGTGCGGGGGAGAAGCCATAGAAATTTGGCTGCAATGTCGGGCTTGTCAGCTGCAGCAGTTTGAAGCCGTTCACACCGTCCGCAACATAGGCAAACAGGGAAGCATTGGTGGTGGCCACCATCACGTCTCTGGCATCAGAAAGCTTTCCGTCCAGCGTAACCTGCTGGAAGATTTCAGGCTCCTCCGCCTTTTCAATATCGACAATGACCAGGCCTTCGCTGCCTGCGGCAACATAGGCATATGTTCTGGCAAGATAGACCTTATGCGCATCCGCAAACGGAACAGTTGCAGACGGGATGTGCACAGGCGCATCAAGTGTCGTGATATCCATCAACTCCAGGCCATTTGCCGTCGTCACCCACAGATAGCGGAATTGGACAGCGGTTGCGCGGGCATCATCCAGCGGAATGGTGCCCTTGTGAACAGGCTGAAGCGGATCATCAAGATCAATGATGGCGAGGCCTGCATCTGTTGTGATGTAGGCAATATAGCCAGCAAGAGTGATGTGACGTGCACCGCTGAGAATTGCCCCTTCATTCCAGGTCAGTTGACGTTCAAGGAAGTTGTTCAGTGGATCACCATCAGCCATTGTATTTACATCAACCAGGATCAGGCCTTCTTCCGAGTCCACGACCACAGCGTAGTTGTAGATAGGGTGGAACGGTTGCTCCTGATTATCGACGCGCATCAGGTCACCAACATTGCGCTCTGGCGCAATCGGCTGGGTGGTCGGCAGGGCCATGCAGGTTGCATTATTGGTCTTCACATGTGTGTCGTGACCAAGTGGAGAGAATGGCGCGGTGATGGAGCGTTCCGAGAAGCCTTTGTTGCCGATGCTGGCAATGTCATAGACACGGAAGCCTCCTTTGCCTTCAGCAACAAACAGGTATTCACCACGATGCTGCAGGCAGTTGACGGCACCTTGAGTATCCTGCCGGACATTGGCGATCTCTTCCAGGGCACCGGTTTCGCCAGACCCCTTGTTGTCCAGATCGAAAATCCGGCCACGGATCCAGTTTACGAGTTCCCGATCATTCTGCTCGACATGCTTCTCGAAATAATCCGGATAGGCATAACGATGAAGGTAGGAGCCGAACACAGCCTGTGGCTCATCCCATTCAGTCACCCGGATGGCTTCATAGGCGTCCGCAGTACCAACCCAGGTATGCAGGCCGACAAAATTCACGAAGTTTGTACCAAGCAACAGGAGCTGCGCCATAATCGCGTTATTGTCATTCTCTTCAGAGACGTGACAATCCGTACAGGTCTTTGTTTCTGTCAGACGGACCGTGTGCGGGAAGTGTGGTGCAAAGGCCTGTGAGGAATATCCTGAGGCTGCAATAGGTGGTTGCTGCACATAAATCCGTTCACGGTTTACGTTTGTGGAAGACAGAACAAGTGCTGATGTAGATCGGACAGGGGCGACGATGTTGTCTTTTGTTGTTTGGTGCTTACCCAACTGGAACATCTGATCACGGGCAACCTGAGGGTTATAGGTCGCATAGTTTCGCGTGGTAGTCCCCTCGAACTTGTTTTCTTCAACCTTCCAGTTGGCCTCAATCGGCAAATGACAGCCCCCGCAGGAAGTCGTCCAGGAGAGGTGACATGTATAACAGGCCATATCGTCATCATCATGTGCCCGCTCTGCTTTTGTGGCCCCTGGGCCCCAGAGGAAATCGCCATTAGCGTTTCGCGTATCGGTTACGAGCTTGGCGCGCGCAGATTTGTCATTGAAATCAGGGTGGTCTCTGTTCACAGAATCCTTGACCAGGGACATTTCCCATTCAACAGAAGGATCAATAATCGAGCGCTGGATCAAGGCACGTTGGCCATCGCGTGTCACCCATTCAAACCGGCGGCGGCCATCAGGGTTACGCAAGGCAGAAAGGTCTGTGCCGCCCGGACGCGCTGCAACGTTGGATGTGCGCAAGGTAGGGTAGGCATCTGCTGTGCCGTGACAGTCACGGCAGCGTATTTCGACCGCATTGGCGACTTCACCGTGAATATAGCCATTGCCATGACTGTCCTGTGCAAAGTGGCAGTCTGCGCATTGCATACCGACTTCAGCGTGAATGGACATCATGTGAACGGCCTTGCCCGGATTGGTACCAGGCGGCACAAATTTTGGCTCATCGCCTTTGCGCCATTTTTCAGGATCGTCATTCTCAACGATATTGCCTTCGGCATCGAGGAGATTGCCATACCGGTCACGCTTGAAGATGGCGCGGAAATTCCAGCCATGCCCGTGATAGTCAGCGAACTGTGTGTCTTTAAGCTGCGGATTCAGGTCATACACATTGCGCAGGAATTCCGGGTCAGACCATTTGCCCCGGACAGCGGCACCTTCCGGGTTACGATCCAGAATCTCGCGTTGTTCGGCGATGGTTGGGTAGCGTTGTTCTTCCGGCCACATGAATGGGGCATCGGATTCGTAATCCCACATTGTGTAGCCGTAATATGTATTCAGGAACATGTTGGGCTGGTGCATGTGGCAGTTCATGCACAATGATGTCGGGATTGCCCGTGTAAATTCGTGGCGCAGCGGATGGCCGCTGACATCATGCGGAATTGTCGGGTCCTTGGTTACGGATGTCCCGTCTCGGCCATATTGCGCGTAGACCATGGAGTGACGGATTTCACGATCGTTGGCGTAGACTACGTGACAGGATGCACAACCGGAACTGCGATAGTCACCCTGCTGTTCATTTGTCCCAAAGAACCATGTGAAGGGATCATTCAGACGTGTCTTGTGGATGTTGAGGACAGGAATCGCCACACGCAAACCGGTGCCGGGACCACGGTTTGACTGCCGCAAATCAGGCCGACCTGGCTCCTCAAGGCGCTGAATAAGGCCAAGGGAGTTCGGCAGACCAACTTCGGCAAACTGTGTGATGACATTCCGGCCGCCACGTTCAAAGACGCGGAAAACATCGGCGGGTGGTACAACCTGCCATGTCGGCAACGTGCCAAGAGCAGGCAGCGCCCCGCGCGCCAGCGCGTTCTCGGGCGGTATCTTGTCACAGCCCATCAGGTCGAGAATGGCATTGGGTTCTGTGCGTTCTACGCCCGGAGAGCACAGGCCGGCAGCGGTTCCATCCCGCGTATAGGCTTCACCAATCACGTAATTCTTGAATGGCAGGATGCCGTTATTATACGCCGCACCGCCCCAGAGCATGGCACCCGTGGCCATCAGAGAACGTTCAGCTGCCTGAATGATTTCGATATGGCAAGCACCGCAAGCTTCGCGGGCTACCCTGTAATCAGATGGATTAACGAAGCGGATATATTCTGGCGCTTCCTTGTTAAGGAGTGTGTAGGAGCGTTCGGGATTAGCGGCAGAGGGCCAGTGCCAGCTTTCAGGATATGTGGGCAGAACATGCGCCGCATTGCGGTATTTCTCGAAATCGTTTTTGGGGGCAAAATAGTCACCGTCTTTTTTGCTGCCGCCATGCTCTTTACCGTCATGGCCTGACCCGGCATGGCCATCATCATGATGTCCGGCACCATCGCCATACTCATCCTTGTCATGGCCGCCTGCGTGCTCACCACCATGGCTGATATTGGCTTTTGTCAGATGTGCAGGCCATTCCACATCTTCCGGTAGGAACACGGTTGCATCGCCGCCGTGACAGTCCGTACACCCAAGGTTGATACCGGGTGTTGCGTGCATGGAGGGTTCGTCTGTTTCAAGGTGACAGCTCATGCAGCCATCACTCTTGGCGCGCACCATCTCAAGTGTTTGAGATTTGGGGGCGTTGGGCGCCGTGACATATGTCACTTTTTGCGGCTTTTCCTTGTCGCCAGCTGCATATGCGGGCGACAAGCCAACAAGGCTTATCACACCTGCTGCCAGCACAAGCAGTCTGGTTAAATTGATCGTGCTTCCAGTAAGCATACGGACAAGCCCCCTAATAAGTCACAGTGCCGTTGAACAGGATGGAATAATAATAATCATCCCGTTCCTTGTTCTCGAACAAATCATCAAATCCATCTCCGGGCACAAGCGCTGCGCCAGAAAGGCGGAAAACAAAATTCTGAATAAATCTCGGCCGATAGATGGTTGAGACAGAAACATCCCAGCCAATATCCTCGGCAATGTTCCCCTGTATGCGCAAGGCTTCGAGGGAGCTTGTATCTTCAAACCATAAGTGGTTCGCGTTGAGCGAAATGCGCAATGGCGGTGTCACGTCGAAGTCTGCGCCAGCCCCAAGCAGGATTGTACCCGGATTGGTGAAATTAGACTGGCCCTGTTCCTTGGATGAGCGCAGCGAATTCAGGACACCATTGCGCCCGTTGACGCTGATAACGCGGCCACCACCGGCAAACGGTATGGTCTGGCGTATCCAGTAGCTGGTATCGGCACCTGCAAACTGGGGGTTTTCGAAAATGGCATCAAAGCCCTTTTCTTCATCATCATACGGATCATCATCGCCACTTGCATACATGCCTGACAATCTGAGGCGGATCCAGTTGTAATCAACGGAAGGCTCAACGGCGACGAAATAGGCATTAATGTCCGCTGGCTGGTCCGTAAAGATGCTGTTCCGGTTCTCTCCCAGTGCGTAATACACTGATGAAGTCCAGTTCATCCGTTTCCAGCGACCATCCATGTTATAGCCAAGATACACAGCGTCATAATCTCGCCCGCGAATGCTGCCGAGCAGGGCAGGGCGGACCGGGAAGCCGTTGTCATCAATCTGCACATCGTCTTTTTCCCGGTTCATATTGTAGACAATGGTGCCCTGGCTCGTCATGCCAGGGAACGGGAAGTCCTGACGAAAGGCATTGGCGGCGAAGACGTAATCATCACGCAGCGCAGATGTTATGTCATTGAGACCGGAGTTGGTGTCTTTCTCAAGCCGGGCGAATGCTGCAAGATTGTATTGCCAGCGGTTGTTGTCCCGGTTGCCAAAGAAACGGATGCCGAACTGGTTGTCCTGAAACAGAAAGCCACGGAAATCCGTGTTGAAAGGCTGAATGCCGAATCGCAGGGAATCAAAGTCATACCGGTCCGAGACGTTGCGGATGTGATAGTCCACAAAAGCTTCCTGAATACCAATCCAGCCGTCGCGGCGTGTTGAACCCTTGCTGGGCTCCACAAACAGGACACGCTTTTCGTTGATATCCACATAATTGTAGTTGAAGGCAGCCGTGATCCGGTATTCGTAATCCTGCGGCTTGAAAGCAGTCGAACCTTTGATGAGGGCTGCCTGGGCAATAAAGGTCTGCGCCGCCACAAAGCTGTAGGCATCGCCAAACACGTCAAGGCGGCCCGGTAATTCGGTGGTCTGCACACCGACTGGCACAGGGAATGTCCGAGGTTCAATAATCGTGTCAGAGATACCGCTGAGAGCAATGAACCAGTCATCTGTACCCTTGATGGGCCGGTCGCCTTTGAGGGTGTTTTGCCCATACGGGTTGAGCAGGTTGTGATTTACCAGGCCAAGATTGGACGCAAGTCGCCAGCGATCCGGTATCGGAACAGGATCACCGACAAGATCGTATGCTGTCGGCGGCTGGATACCGTCAAGATTTGGGGGAGCGACCCGGTTTTGCTCACCGATACGGGCAGGACGACCAGGGCGACGGCGAATGCCACCATTGATGGTGTCGCGTGTCGCAGGATCATATTCATCTGGATCATAATAGACCTGCGTTGCCAGATTAAGCTGCAACGGCGAACTGGCCAGAGAGCGATTGATGTCCGCAACGATGCTGTCTGCGCTCCAGTCTTCGGTTTCGACATAGAGGGCCGTTCCGTCCTCGACGCTTCCTTCAAGCGCTGCTTCGAGATCAGATAACAGTCCGTCATCAGGTTGAGCATCTGTGCTCTGCGACTGGTTCTGGCGCCGGGGTGGCTGCATCAGGGCCAGAGCGATGATTGCTTCATCCGGTTCATCGCTTGAGGCTTGTGTAGCCGTGCCGTGTGACTGTCTTGCCGCCCAGGTGTCCTGTATGTCGAATTCCACCGACGCGTATGTCGCAACCGGTGTCAGGTCCATCTGGAAGGACTCATCGGCGAGTGTATAGTTGATATCCGCCAGAATGGAGTCCGCACTGAGGTCAGTTGCGGTGCCAGCAATATCATTCTGCAGACTTGCTTCACTGCCGGGTATATAGCTGCAGCCGCAAACCAGTGCTGCAAGACTGGTGGAAAGAAGCAGGCGAGGGGAATTCATTTTATCGCGCAGCATGTGGCCCTCACTTCCCTTGGCAAACATTTTGAGCGTCAGAATCAACAAACGGGGTAAACGGACAGTTGATATAGCGCAGACGAATTTCTTCTCCGTTAACCGGCACGACAATATTGTCGGCACGAATCTCCGGCGGTGCGTTGTTGATGGTGCCCAGACGCAAGCCCGCATTGTGCAGGCCGAGGAATGAAATCATGTCGTCCTGGTCAATCCCGTCACCGGACACGCCAATGCCGCCGACGAGCTCGCCATCACGATAGATTGGCACACTACCCGGGAAAATCTGGATGCCATTCTGCAGCCGGTTTTCTCCTACAGCAGACGGATTGTCTGCTTCCGGCAGGAAAGTGCAGACCGGGGCTGTGTCAGTAGGTGTGATATCACGCAGGAAGGCGGCATGTTCGATCACATTGTCCAGTACCAGATCAATCTGCAGACCGGTTGCAAACGGGCTCCAAGTATCGATTGGCAGAGAGAGCGGCCCGTTAACGGTATTGACTTCCCCATCCGGAAAATAGGGCCGTGAGAGGTTCCCGCCAGAGCGGTCAGCAAAAGCAACCGTACCTGTCAAAGCCGTCTGGTCATTCAGGAAATCACGTACAATCTGAGTGTAGTCACGCTCCAGAGGGTCCGGAATGAACTGCCCTGATACGGCATCAGGGTTGGCCCGCGCAAAATCGCCGACAGGACTGGTGCCTGTATTCTGCAAGTCATCAGCTGCATTGGGACCAGAAAAGAAAGCGGCTGTGCGTGCCTTTTGCAAGGAAACGTCGGTGCCGAAAATCGGCGCATCCGGCCCGCGAATGACGCCGAGAATTTCGCCATTGGTGTCAACGATGGAGATGGTGACCTGCGCCAGGCTATTGAGAGGCTGGCGGATCTGTCCCCGGGCCTGAGCCATGATACCGAAAGATTCTTCCAGCAGGACACTGACCTCATTTGCCGTCAGTGGGGCGGAAACAGTGCCGGCGTCTGTCCCGGCTATCGGCGGATAGCGATTGTTGCCGAAACCGTCACTGAGCACATAGGCGTCCGGATTGGAGAATTCGGCAGGGGTAACAGCCCGGAAACCGGATTCTTCGGAGCCATAAGCCGTGCCTGCGCGTACGGTTACGCCCCCTGCATTCTCATAATAGCTCTTAACGGGTGTGAGTTGCCCCTCAACCCCATTGATGCTGGCAAATGACGGTACCGTAGAAGCATCAGTCATCAGATCATTTTCGGTTGCGTCCGAAAAGCGCAGGAATGTTCCGTCAACGGAAATGCGCCCGGCGCGGATATTGGTCGGCGCTGCGAAGCCGACAGCGCCAGCTATCGCGATCAGCTCTTCAATATCTGTGTCCAGGTCGAGTGTGTTGGTATCGAAGCCGTAATCATTGTCGGCAGAAACGCCGATAGCGCCCACGACAACACCGTTCTTGTAAAGAGGGATGCCGCCTGGGTCAGCCGCCAGCCCGAGTGGAGAGCGCTTGGGGCCGATCAGGGCGCCGCCAAAGCCGGTTGCGCCAAACTGCGACTGTGTATCGAGCCGCCGTGTGTTCAGGTCAGAGCAGGGCAGCTGACTGAACTGCACCCCAAAAAGAGGGCCGCTTTCAAGCCCGATGGTCGTTGGAGCAGGGGGGAAGTGTTCCTGCACAATCTGGCTCGCTGTGCGGGTTGTAAAGGCATTGCCCTGGGAGGAAAGGTAGGCTCCTGTGACTGCTTTTGCGATGGCTGTGACAGGGCGCGGCACAATGGTAATGCCCTGTACACCGCGATTATCTTCAGGATTAACAGCGAAATCCACATTGGGACCGGAGCGGAGTGGTTCGACTGAGTTTTCAAAAGTGCTGAGGTCTGTAACAGTGTCGTCACTCGGGTCACTGTCGATAGTCCCGTTCATGGAAAAAACGGCCAGCACGTTGCCAACGCGGTCGACAACAGCGATTGAGGCCGGAATGTTGCGGGCAGAGGCTTCTGCCACGGCCTGTGCCAGAACGGTTTCAACGTCCGCGACGGTAAGGTTTTCCTGAGCAGGAATATCAAACGTCGCCTTCGGGCTTGGGGGCGTTCCTTCATTCGGGGCCGGCGCAGGATCGCTGCCGCCGCCGCCACTACACGAAACAACCAGCAATGCTGCTGATCCCAAAAGTAAGGATTTCAGGCTCGACCTTACTGTCATCTCAAATATACCTCCCCCAACGCCATCGGCTCAGGATCTCCAAATTCAGTTCACATCAGACAGCCTCGGACACAGGCTGCGAAAAATAACGACTTCTGGCAATCAAAGCTGCCGTAACTGGCTTTGCACGCGCCGGATAGCATTGCGCATCCGAGCAAAATCATATCGGTTCGGATCATCCACTGCAGCATAGGCGTCATCCAGCGCAGGCATGATTTCATCGACGGTTTCGGCCCCGAGCATACTCTCGGTTTCCAAAGCATCAAGGAACGTGCCAATCGCGATTACAGCCTGTTCGGCAGCGGCGTATTCGGTATAGGTGGAGGAAAGGCTGTCATTGACAATATTGTCCATGATCTCAAGCATTTCGCCCCGACCAAACTCTGCTTCAGCCATGGTTGCAGACAGTTTGCCGGCAATCGCAGACAGGTTCTGTGTCGCAGCAGCGTAGTTACCACCGGTTTCAGAGACAGTTTTGTGGAAACGGACACCGGCCTGGCGCAGTTCCCGGTCCATCTCCGGCGCGACGACTTTCACAGCGGCCCGCAGCATGATCATATTGGCGTCATTGAACACTGGAACACCTGGCCCCAGCTGGCGATTCGGGTTTGGTCGCCATGTGGGCCGATAATCAGGCTCATTGGAAAAAGTAACGTGACAGGCATGGCAATCGAAGAAGATCAGTTCTGGGAAAGCACCGTTCCGGCCCAGCTTTGGATTGGCAAACAGTTCCAGCTGGTTCTGCAGCGCGATAGCCTGACCAACGGCCCAGATTTTTGCGCCATTCGAGTAATCTTTCCGTTCTTTGTAGTCATCATCTTCATCATGGTGCTCTTGCAGGCTGGTAAACAGATCAAGCTCAAATGAAATCCGCGGGTGTCCAGCCCCCATGATGCGGTGTGTGATGAACTGGTTAGGTTTGTCCGAGCCCAGGTGACAGCCGAGGCAAAGTTCAGCGCGTGCCGCCGGGTCTTCGGTTGGATACAGACCATCAGCAATGTTCTGTGCGTGAGTACGTCCGGCCGCATAGTGACTGGTCAGCCAGTTTTCTGCGCCGCCGTGACAGGCCTCACAGCCGACGCCTTCGGTAATATCAAAGCGCTCCCCGCGCTGGTCTTCCGGGACAAAATCAGCGTGGCAGGCAAGACATTCCTCTGCTTTGTGCGCAGGCCCAATGCCCAGATTGCGGGCAATCACACGGGATTTGTCACTCAGCAATACCTTGTAGGCGCGAGAATGAGCCCCTGTAATGCTTGATTGGTCCTGCCAGATTACGAATTCGTCCTGTCTGACGGTCGTTCCGGTGGGGGAGGGGCGGCTGTGGCAGGTAGAGCCACTACATGAGAAAACACCTTCATGGACAAGGCCATCCACAAGCGGTGTCTTGGTTTCCTGTGCGATTGCCTCGCCGCCAAGCATGACAGCAAGGAAACCCAACATAATAATGCGCAGTTTCATGCAGAGCCCCCCTTCGAACCTCTTGCTAACATATCCCAGAGTTGGGGGTTTGTTAACACCGCATTTCACGTTTTGAGTGATAATATCTCAAAGTTTTCGTGGCGAAGCTATTTCAAACCGGATTTCTTTTAGCTATAGTGTTTTCGAACTAAGGGGAGACATCGAGTGGGGCAACTCTACAAGATTGCAATCGTTGGCTCTGGTCCAGCCGGCCTGAGTGCTGCTGTCCATGCTGCGAAGCTTGGCATTTCTCATGTGCTGCTTGAGAAAACCGACCACCTTTCCGATACCATATATAAGTATCAAAAAGGCAAGTACGTCATGGCGACGCCGGAAGTACTTGTTCTGCGTTCGGATATATCCTTTCAGGCTGGTAAAAGAGAGGAAATCCTTGGCACATGGGACAGTGAATCTGAATTTCATCAGACCAATGTTCAGTATAATGCGGATGTCAACAAGATCACGGGTGAGCGCGGCAATTTCAAAATTGAAACTGCAGCAGGTGATACAATCATGGCGGAGCATGTTGTGCTCGCGATTGGCACCCAGGGTAACCCGAACAAGTTGAGATGCCCCGGTGGCGACCTGCCATTTGTGCAGTACCAGCTTGATGACCCGAAAGAATATTTTGACGAAAACATCATCATTGTCGGTGGTGGTGATGCCGGTATCGAGAACGCGCTGGGCCTGTCTGAAGATGCCGGTCAGGGAAATAATGTTGTCCTGCTGCAAAGGAGCAACGGTTTCCCGCGATCTAAGCCGGCCAATGTATCGCTGCTTGAAGACGCCAAGGCGCAAGGCAAGCTGGACTTCCTGATAGGCACGACGCCGCTCAAGCTGGAGCCCGGCGTGATGACCGTCGAGACACCTGATGGGCAGGCAGAATTGCCTGTAGACCGCGTGATTGCCCGTCTCGGCAGTGCCCCGCCACGTCGCTTTGTTGAAGATATCGGGATTGAATTTACCGGCCCTGACCGGGATGCGCTGCCGGTCCTCTCGGAAGTGTTTGAATCAAGCACACCCGGCATTTTTGTTGTTGGGGCGCTGGCCGGTTATCCGTTGATCAAGCACTGCGCGAACCAGGGCTATGACGTTGTCGAATTTGTCAATGGCAACACTGACCTGAAACCTGCTGATGAACCAATCCTGCGCGATATATTCAAGGACCTGCCCGGCGGCTACGAAGTATCCGAATGGCTGGAAATCCTCCGTAACAAAGTCGATATTTTCCGCGATGTTTCCATCCTTCAGCTGCGTGAATTCATGCTTGAATCCACCATGCACTACAAAAAGAAGGGTGAAGTAGTCTTCAAGCGGAATGAACTGGGTGACTCCCTGTTTGCCGTTGTCGGCGGTACCGTCAATGTAGAGATCAATCCCAACGACCCGAGTATTGTGGTGCCGCTGGGGGACGGGGAAATATTTGGCGAAATCGGCCTGATTTCCGGTCGTCGTCGTGGCGCGACCATCCGGTCAGATGCCCCGTCAATTCTTGTGGAAATGCCGGCGCGCGCCGCTAAAAAACTGATTGCGACAATCCCTTCGGTGAAACGTGCTGTGGATGAAATCGCGACAGAGCGTCAGATCAAACAGATTTTCGGCAACGACATCTCCCCGGAATGGGTCGATCGCCTGAAAGAAACGTCCGAGATGCTGGAATTGAAGTCCGGCGAAACCATTATCCAGGAAGGTGAGGTCAGTACAGACGTCTTCATCATCCGCTCGGGCAGTGTGATTGTTGAGAAAAATATTGGCGGCAAGGAGATCTTCATCTCCTACGTGGCTGCTGGCGCGCTTATCGGTGAGATGGCTTTGTTTGAAGAAGGCAAGCGCACAGCGACGGTTCGCACAACGATCAAATCTGAAATCATCAAATTGCAGGGCGATATTTTCAGCGCCATGATGGAAGAGCGTCCGATGATCCGCAAGCGGATCGAGGAAACGATCGCAGCGCGGCGTGAAGTTAACTCATTCATCGAATCACAAAAGAGCGGTTTTGGTTCTGTTGTGGATATGTATTCCTCAGTCGCCAACTTCCTCCTTGAAGAAGGCCTCGGGGAGGCGACAGACGCCTTGCTGATTGATGAGAGCCTGTGTGTCGGCTGTGACAACTGCGAGGTTGCCTGCGCCGAAACCCATCAGGGTATTTCGCGCCTCGACAGGGAAGCTGGCAAGACCTACGCCAACATTCACGTGCCAACATCCTGTCGCCACTGCGAGCATCCGCATTGTATGGGGGATTGCCCGCCAGATGCCATTCGTCGTGCGCCAGATGGGGAGGTCTTCATCAACGAAACCTGCATCGGGTGCGGCAACTGTCAGCGTAACTGTCCTTACGGCGTTATCCAGATGGAGCGTGTGCCACCCAAAAAGCCGGGGCTGTTACAGTGGCTCCTGTTCGGGGCAGGGCCAGGACCGGGGCAGCCCAGCAAGGCATGGGTCAACAAGGTTTCTTCAGAAGAAGAGAAAACAGGCATGAAGGTCGCGGTGAAATGTGACATGTGCAAAGGGATCAAAGGCGGTCCTGCCTGCGTCAGGGCCTGTCCGACGGGTGCTGCGATCCGGGTTTCACCGGAGCAATATCTCAACGTCGCGCAGCGCAAGGGGTAATCTGAAATGGCTCAGAAAAACGGGAACAAGCGCTCTCATCGTGATGATGCCCAGCATGAGAGTTTCCTGCGGCACCAGAACTTCATGTATCTTAAATGGGCGCTGTTCATCTGCCTGATTGCAGTTGTGGCCTATTTCCTGATTGATCCGACACCGCGCCATAATGGTGGGACATGGTACGGCTACACTATGGGTACGATCGGTGCGCTGCTGATTGTCTGGTTGACCATGCTCGGTGTGCGCAAGCGCGCGATTACGGCCGGCAAGTGGAGTCTGAAAGGCTGGACATCCGCCCACGTATATCTCGGCCTTTCCCTGACCGTTATTGCAACCTTGCATACCGGCTTTCAGTTTGGCTGGAATATCCACACACTAGCCTATGCATTGATGATGCTGGTGATTATCTCCGGCGCGTTCGGCATCTATTTCTATGCCAATATCCCGCGTGCCATGAGTGAAAACAGGGCTGAGACCACGCAGGCGGAAATGATCCAGCTTTTGAATTCTCTGGATGATCAGCTTGAAGATGCGGCCCGACCACTTTCTGCACAATATGTTTCTGACGTTCAGAGTGCCATCAATGACACCAAAATTACTGGTGGTCTGTTCACCCGCTTATCCGGGCGAGTCAATAAATGTGCGACAGCACGGGCGCTGGCAAGGCTGCGTGATGCCGCAGACGGCTCCGGCGGGACAATGGTTGATCAGTATGGTGAAGACCTGAGCTCTGCCATCAGCATTCTCGACAGAAAGTCTGTGATGCTGAACCGTGTGCGGCGACACATCCGGTACAAGTCATTGCTCGAATTGTGGCTCTATATTCACGTGCCTGCGACAATATTTCTCCTGGCTGCACTGACAGCTCATATTCTTAGCGTATTCTTCTACTGGTAGGGCGGTCATGACTTTTATCATCAGAAAAATTCGACGTCGTCCCAATGGTCAGGAAGTGGTTCGTGATCAACCTGTCAACAAAACAGAGTTGACGGTCGGCAGGGCGACAGAATGCGACATATACCTGCCGGACCTGACAGTCAGTCTCAATCACGCGACGATTGAAGCTGCCGGGACCAGCATTCGCGTACAGGCCACCAGCGACAGGCCGATCAAGGCAAAAGGTAAATTCGGGACCAGGTTCGTCTTCCCCTCAAAGGATGAAACCACCATCAAGATTGGTCCTTACCAGATCAAAATTTACAAGGAAGACGGCAATGATGCGATCATTGTCGCGACCGAGCGGACAGAAGAAAAAAGCCAGATGCTTCAGCCAGAGGATGAAGAGAAGATCTTCAGCCTCAAGAAAGCTGTCATTGGCAAACGCTCCCATGCCTGGTTCTGGGCATTGGTGACCCTGTTTGTGGCCGTCGTAGCGCCGCTTTATTATTTCTATAGCGACCGTAAGGCTGATGTCTCTAACCCGATTGAGATTCGGGCAGACCAGGAATTGATCGGCACACGTGTAGATCAGCTCTGGCTTTCCGGGCCAATGTCACTGGCACATACCAGTCTGGCTGATAACTGTAATGCGTGTCACCTTAATGCCTTTGAATCCGTACAGGATGTGACCTGCCTGTCATCCGGCTGTCATGATGGTATCAGAAACCACGCCGAGCAGGATGATCTCTGGGCCTCCAAGCCGCCTTTGTCTGCCGGTGAGGAAATCCTCCGCACCGTGGCACAGGCCACCGGCAAGAACGAGATGGCCTGTGGTTCGTGTCACATGGAGCATAACGGGCGTGAGGGGATCATCCTCACTTCTGAAAATACATGTAATGATTGCCATGCCGAGATGGACACCAGGCTAGCCAGCACAGAGCTGATCAACGTCAGTCACTTTGATGTTGACCATCCAAATTTCCGACCCACAGTGATCACGGAGCCTCATTTTGATAATCCGGTGACCGCGCGGATCAGTCTTGACGACAATCCGAAGTCATATTCCGGTCTGAAATTCCCCCATGATATTCACCTCGAGGCAGGCGGGGCCGTTGCCAAACAGGCAATCGACCTTGCTGATGAATGGGGATTTGAAGAGGTTCTGGGGTGCGAGGACTGTCACCAGACAAACGCAGCCGGTGCCCTCTTCCTGCCTGTAAACATGGAAGAGAATTGTGGCATGTGCCACTCTCTCGCGTTCGATCAGGACCCTGAAACGGGTTATGTCCGGACATTGCGCCATGGCGAGCCGCAGGATGTGATCGCCAGTATGCAGGATTTCTACAACTCCTCTGCTGCACGCCTCTTTGATGAAGCAAACACAGGTGGGTCCACGCGCCGCCGCCCTGGCGATGTTGCGCAGTTGCGGGAAGATAACAGGCTTGTCGACTCTCTTGTCTTTGCAAGTGACCGTGCGAAACAGCGCGTTGCAGAAATCTTCAACGAAGGCGGTGCCTGTTATGACTGCCACGTTGTTGTTGAGCCGGAAGATGGTGATCCGTTGAAATATGATATTTCACACGTATCCGTCGAAGAGCAATTCATGACGAAAACGACTTTCCACCACGAAAGCCACGACTTCATGAACTGCCTCGACTGCCACGAGGCTGAGACATCAGACAGTGCAACGGATGTGCTGCTACCCGGCATTGATAACTGTCTCGACTGTCACCGCGGCGAGACGACGGTGAACTTCATCCCGTCCAGTTGCCTGATGTGCCATGAATATCATGATGATACCCATCAGCCATTCATGACACCACACAACTCCTCGCGGTCACGCCACGCTTCCTTGTGGCCACGACGCGAAGATGCCGTCGCCTCAGCCGATGACAGCCTGCCACAAAGTGTTGTTGTTGCGGCTGACACAATGGATGTTATGCAGGATTGATAGTATTCACCCGGTCAGGCTTCATACAGATTGACTGGGTGCCGCAGCCAGCTAGATAATTGAGATTATGATAACTGAGATTGGTCACTATGCGCTGGTGCTTGCCCTCATTGTGGCAATCGGTCAGACAATCATCCCCCTTCGGGCCGCCCATATTGGCGATAACAAGGGTATGGCGTTTGCCAAAAACGCGAGCATGGCGCAGTTCATTCTGGTGCTGGTCGCGTTTCTGGCTCTTATGCATGCCTATGTAACTTCGGACTTCAGCGTCGAGAATGTCTATCAGAACAGCCACTCGGAAAAGCCGATGATCTACAAGATCGCCGGTGTCTGGGGAAACCATGAAGGCTCGATGGTTCTCTGGATATTGATGCTGTCTTTTCTGGGTGCCCTGGTTGGTCTCTTTGGCGGTAATCTGCCACCCTCCCTGCAGGCGCGCGTCCTTGGTGTTCAGGCCCTGATCGGTGCTTGTTTTCTGGCTTTTTCCCTGTTCACATCCAACCCCTTTCTCCGGATGGACCCTGTGCCGGTCAATGGGACAGACCTGAATCCGCTATTGCAGGACCCTGGTCTCGCTTTTCACCCACCATTTTTGTATCTGGGTTATGTGGGCATGTCCGTCGCGTTTTCTTTCAGTGTGGCAGCCCTTCTTGAAGGTCGCGTGGACCCTGCATGGGCCCGCTGGGTTCGCCCGTGGACCTTACTCGCATGGTCAAGTCTCACCCTTGGCATCGCCATGGGATCATGGTGGGCCTATTATGAACTCGGCTGGGGCGGCTACTGGTTCTGGGATCCGGTTGAAAACGCTTCTCTCATGCCCTGGCTTGCCGGCACAGCACTGCTCCACAGCGCTATTGTGGTCGAGAAGCGCAACACGCTGAAGCTCTGGACCATTTTGATGGCCATTACCGCGTTCTCGACGTCATTGCTTGGCACATTCGTGGTGCGCTCAGGCGTTCTGACAAGTGTGCACTCATTCGCCAATGACCCGGACCGGGGCGTTCTGCTGTTGGGAATTTGTATTCTCCTCACAGGCGGGGCGTTTGTTCTATACGCCCTGAAGGGACACGCCATGAAAGCGGGCGGGACTTTTCAGACGGTCAGTCGTGAGTCAGCCCTTATACTGAACAATCTGTTGCTTTCCGTCATTCTGTTCATCGTGCTCATTGGCACCTTCTGGCCGACTATTGCCGAATTGATGACTGGTGAGCGGATCACTGTTGGCCCGCCATATTACAACATCCTGACTATTCCGCTGATGATGCTTCTCGCGGCGGTTATGGCTTTCGGCATTCTGCTGCCCTGGAAGAGGGGAGACATGAAAACCGTTTCAGGCCGTCTCAAATGGGCTGGGGGCCTGACGGTCATATTCACACTCACCGCCTTTTACCTGTCCGGGTTCACCAACATTCTGGCCATCGTTGGCTGTCTGATTGGTTTCTGGATCATGCTGAGTACACTGACGGATGTCGCGCTGCGCATGAAGCTGTTCCAGACACCGGTCAAGACCAGCCTCAATCGTGCTGCGGGCTTTCCGCGCGCTTTCTGGGGCGGCTCACTGGCCCATTTTGGTGTCGGCGTCTGTATAATCGGCATGGTTGGAACTTCTCTGTGGGTTACAGAAGAACAGACCATCATGAAGCCGGGCGACGTCATTGATGTGGCCGATTACCAGCTCAGAATGGAGCGCATCGAGATCCTGAATATCGCCAACTACGAAACTGAAATGGCGACATTCAGCCTCATCAAGGATGGGACAGTCATCAGCATGGTCCAGCCGGAGCGCCGCTGGTATCCTGTTGCTCAGCAGCAGACAGTCGAAGCTGCCATTCTGCCGCGCTGGTCATCTGATATATATGTGGCCATCGGGGAGCCTCGCGGCGAAAATAACGAGGCACGTATCGTGCGCGCCTATTATCATCCGCTTGTGATGTATCTCTGGGGCGGCTCTGTGCTGATGGCGTTTGGCGGTATTGTTTCGTTGACTGATCGTCGCTATCGCGTTGGTGCACCAAAGCCGAAACAGGCAAAATCAACGGCGCCGCAGGGGAACACATCACCTGTTGCTGTGCCTGCAGAATGAAGGCAGAGGGATGAAGCGGTTTCTTCTTATCATCTTGCTGGGGGCCTTCTGGCTCAGTCCTGCGCTCGCGATTGACCCGGATGAAGTGCTTGAGGACCCCGCCTTGGAAGAGCGTGCGCGGGAAATCTCAAAGGGCTTGCGCTGTGTCGTCTGCAAGAACCAGTCAATCGACGAGTCTGACGCCATGCTGGCAAAAGATTTGCGCATCCTTGTGCGCGAGCGGGTCGCCGCCGGGGACAGCAATGAAGAGGTAACGGACTATGTTGTGGACCGATACGGTGAGTTTGTTCTGCTGCGGCCACGCTTTTCACCAAAAAATCTTGTTCTGTGGATTTCCCCAATCATTATGCTGATGATTGGTGGTGGACTTGCTGTATACTTCCTGCGGTTACAAAAACAGCCGGATATCAAAGTCGCCCCGTTAAGCGCCGAAGAACAAAAAGAGCTGAACCGTCTCAATAAAGACGCATAATCAACTCCAGAATCTTAGCGTCCCAGCGCCGCTTTTGCATCCGCATCATCAGGTGACAACCGCAGCACTTGTTCATAGGCCGCCCGCGCTTCTTCCGTCCGGCCAAGTGTGCCGTAAGATCTTGCCAGCATTTTCCAGCCAGAAAGGTCTTCCGGGTCTTCAGCGAGCCGCGCGGCGAGGCCAGCCACCATGCCCTCAATCATCTGGCTTTGTTGGTCACTTGTCATCTGCTGCGCGGCCTGAATATCTGCGGCAGTTGGCCCGCGCTGAGGCTGGGGTTGCTGTACAGGTGGAACAGTCGCAGAGCCGGTCTGCTGAGCCCGGCTGATAACGGACCCGAAATCACCATCAGAAACAGCAGCAAGTTGTTGGCGCACGACTGGCAGCCATGGCGCGTCAGGCGGTGATATGCTGATCAACCGCTCCCAGTCTGCAACCGCGGCAGGGACGTTTCCTTGCTGTGCCTTGGCAAGCGCCAGATAGTAAACTGCCTGCGGGTCATTCTCGTTCTCTGACAGAAAGGCTTCAAAGATTGACCTGGCTTCCTGACTGACCATGCCACCATTGCCCACAACCAGGGTCTCGGCATACTCGGCGGCCAGTTGTCGGTCGCGCCCGCCCACAACGCGATTGGCTTCCCGGTAGGCCTCAATCGCTTCATCATAGCGATTGAGGTTGATGAGTGAGCGCGCCAGCAGGGCCCAGCCCTCCGCGTCTTCAGGATTAGCCGCCAGGCGCTGGCGCAGGGAGCCGATCATGTCATTCATCCCTGAATGCATACCGTCTGCAGCGGATGGGGCGCTGGCGAGATCAATGCGCTCAGCAAAGGGAGAAGCAGGCTGGTCCGGGCTGCCATTGGTGAAATAGACGATGCCAGCAAGAATGGGCATAAGCCCGGCAAAACTGAACAGCAGAATTGGCGGCCCGTTCTTTGTCTGCGCTTTTTCCTCCTGCACAGCTCTCGCTTCCAGCAGCATGCGTCGCTCGATTTCAAGTTTGGCTGCTTCGCGTTCCTCCGGCGCGATCACCCCGCGGCTTACATCCCGGTCCAGTTCTGAAAGCTGATCGCGGTAAACCGTCAGATTATATTCGCTGGTCCCCGCCTGTTCTGTCTGTCCGCGACGCAAATACGGAATGACAAGCATCGCAACAGCGCAGAATGTCAGCAGGGCACAGACCAGGAACAGCAGCATCTTCAAACCTCGATAAAATCTACGCAAGACATAGGGCAGCAAAGCCGTCTTGAACAGACTTCTTGATCAACTCAAGTCTCTCGCCGCTCTATCTTGATCGGGCAAGGGGGTGCCCCTAAGGTCCGCCCTATGGATCGAAAAGTTGCTATCTGTACGCCGATACACCGTTACACTCATGCGGATTTTACAGCCTCGCTCATCAAGACCTATCGCGCCGTGAAGAAGCCGGAAAATCTGGCCTGGCTGAACATGGTCGGTAACGCCAATCTCGCGCAGGCCCGCAATATTCTGGTTTCCGAAGCGATCAGGCGCGGCGTGGATGATGTTGTCTTCATCGACTCCGACATCGGCTGGGAGCCGGATGCCTTTGCGGCGCTTTTTGAGGCGCCTGATGACTGTCTGATTGTCGCTGGCGCCCCCCAGCGGCGGGATCAGCAGGATATCAAGTTTTGCAGCGTCGTTGATGATAAAAAGGCAACCAATGGGCGACTTGTCTCCGGTATAGCGGCGACAGCATTCATGCGTATAAAGTCGGGAGTTTTTGCTTCCCTGAAATATGCAGAAGCCTATCAGCACCCTGACGGTGAAACCCGCGCATGGTTTGATTATGTGCGTTATTATAACAAGGAACATGGTGTCAGCGGTTTCATCAACGAGGATTATTATTTCAGCATGAAGTGCAAGGAGGAGGGGGTCGAAAACTGGATCGACCCGACGATCCGGTTGCGCCATTACAACAATGTGGCCCTGACGGCGTGCATGGTTGATCACCTTTAAGGAATGTCATGGCCCGCAAAATAGCCATCTGTACACCAATCCATCGCAACACGGATGCAGATTTCACATCCTCTTTGCTGAAAACATTTCGCACAGTGAAGGAGCAGCTCGCCTGGTTGAATGTTGTTGGTCAGGCCAACATTGCCCATGCGCGCAACATCCTCGTGGCGGAGGCATTAAAGCGCGGGGCAACCGATGTCGTGTTTATCGATTCTGACATTGGCTGGGAGCCGGAAGAATTTATGAAGCTCTTCGCCGCGCCGCAGCACTGCCGTATTGTTGCCGGGGCACCACAGCGGCGAGACCCGAAAAATGTATCCTTCTGTTCCATTCCTGACCGGCAGCAAATGAAACGTGAGGGCAATCTGGTGTCAGGGCTGGCGGCAACAGCGTTTCTTCGCATACAGACGAGCGTTTTTGCCGAACTTGACTATGCCAGAACATATCATCACCCGGAGGGCACCTGTAAATCATGGTTCTTCCACGACATTGCGCCGCCGCGCGAAGGGGAGCCTGACGGGTTTATCGCGTCTGATTTCTATTTCAGTACCAAATGTACACAAGCCGGGATTGATGTCTGGATTGACCCGGATATTGAGTTGCGCCACTACGCCACCGTGCCGTTGACAAGTCGACTTGTTGATTACCTGACTTAGGCAATTAATCATTGTGCGGCGCAGCAAAACCTGCACGCTTTCACCACGCGGCGGTTAACCAAAAACTGCTTGCCAACTCAGGCAAAAGAGAGAAGTCTGGCGGCATTTCACAGAGAGAAAACAGGGGAGTGAAGAATGGCCGGTTCAAAAGCAGTCCAGAAAGAAGTCAAGGAATTCATGACAGGCCTCAAGCGGCGTAATCCGCATGAAGGTGAGTTTCATCAGGCCGTGCAGGAGCTGGTCGAGACAGTCATGCCATATTACCTTGATCACGATCAGTTTCGTAAATGGCGTATTCTTGAACGGATGACCGAGCCTGACAGAGTGGTGATGTTCCGCGTCACCTGGTCAGATGATACGGGCACGATCAGGGCAAACAAGGCCTGGCGGGTGCAGTTCAACAACGCCATCGGCCCTTATAAAGGCGGTATGCGTTTCCACCCGAGTGTGACGCTGAGCGTCCTGAAGTTTCTGGGTTTTGAGCAATGTTTCAAAAATGCCCTGACCGGTCTGCCCATGGGCGGTGCGAAGGGGGGGTCCAACTTCAATCCAAAGGGGCGCTCGGATCTTGAGATCATGCGTTTCTGTCACTCTCTGATGACGGAACTTTTCCGACATATTGGCGAGAGCAAGGATGTGCCGGCGGGGGATATTGGCGTTGGTGCGCGCGAGATCGGCTACATGTTCGGTCAATATAAGCGTCTTGAGAACAATTTTGTTGGTGTGCTGACGGGTAAAGGGCTTGAGTATGGCGGCAGTCTTATTCGTAAAGAAGCAACCGGATATGGCACCGTATATTTTGCCCAGAACATGCTGAACCACATTGATGACAGCGTCGAAGGCAAGGATGTTGTCGTTTCAGGTTCCGGTAATGTGGCAACTTACGCGATTGAGAAAGTGCTCCATTATGGCGGCAAGCCTCTCACGGCGTCAGACTCCGGTGGCAGTATCTATGACCCTGATGGCATTGATGAAGAGAAACTGGAATTCATAAAGCAGTTGAAGGAAGTCCGTCGTGGCCGGATCAGTGAGTATGCTGAGAAATACTCATCTGCCAAATATCTTGAAGGCAAACGCCCTTGGGGTGTTAAATGTGACATTGCCCTGCCATGCGCGACCCAGAACGAGCTGAATGCTGATGATGCCAAAGAGCTCATTGATAATGGCGTCAGAGTTGTTGCTGAAGGCGCTAACATGCCTTCGACGCTGGAAGCCGTGCATCACTTCCTTGATGCTGGTGTCCTCTTCGGCCCTGCTAAAGCGGCAAATGCTGGTGGTGTGGCAGTTTCCGGCCTTGAGCAGAGCCAGAACTCACTGCGTATTTCTTGGGATGCGGAGGAAGTTGATGGACGGTTGCAGAACATCATGAAAGACATTCATGCAAAATGCGTGAAATATGGCGAGGGCGATGGCAAGGTCAATTATGTTGCCGGCGCCAATATCGCGGGCTTTGAAAAGGTCGCAGCGGCGATGGTCGCATATGGTGTTGTCTGATTAAAGTCAGCGTGTTCTCGCACTTTAAGTGATACTAGGACTGAGAATACCCTGTCTTGCCAGACGGGGTATTTTATTTGGTACTGCTAATGCCTGCCTGTGAGGCTGGATCCAGTATTACAGGCAAAAAAATGATCTGGTTGAGACTGTCTCTAGTTTCCGGATGCGTCGGTTTCGCGCATCACGAAACATCCACCACCGTCAGCGATGATGGCAGAACAGACCAGAGATGACTGGTTCTCTGTCATGTAATTGAACCTGACACGATAGATCGATTTGCCATCCGAAATGATTTCGGAAATGACGGGGGAGGCGCCGATCAACAGTGTTGTGAATGCCTGCTGAATTTCTGCCAGTTCCGTATTCGCTCTGTCCTGCGTGCTGTACGCGCCAGTCTGAATACTCCAGATCAGGTCCGCTGTTGGCAGGTTTGCATCTGCATCACCTTGTGCGTAGGGACCTTCCTCATAGGCTTGCGCCAGCGACATGGCGTTGAGACGTTCGGTTTCAGTCATATTCTCGGTGATCAAAATCCCCATATCATCTGTGAGGCCCAATTCCGCCGCCCTGTTGGCCAGTTCGTACTGCATGGCTGTTGAGCCATTGACGGTAGGGGCATTGCCAATATCGTTGGCAGAAACCAGCTGATAGTCAGCTGGTGGCCAGACACCGCCAAGCGTGGCAAGGGTTGTCGGTTTCATGTTAGGTCTTGGTTTCGCGCGATAAACAGCACTGACCAGATACGGTTTTGCTGCAATATCCTTATACGCCTTGTCGAGAATTTCGCGCATATGGCGGTTGCGGGTCGTACCAGATCGACCGCCAAGGACGATACCAATCAACCGGTTGTCACCGCGCGTGATGGTTGTCGCAAGATTATAACCGGACATGCGGGTATAGCCGGTCTTCAACCCATTGGCGCCGTCAAAGCTGCCAACCAGCTTGTTATGTGTGTTGTAGGTGTTGCCCTTCCAGCTTAAATTTTCCTTCTGGAAATAGTGCCAGTATTGCGGAAAGTCCTGCATCATTCGCCGCGCCAGCACAGCCATATCGCGAGCGGTTGTGTATTGCTTTGAGTTTGGCAGGCCGGAGGCATTCCGGAACTGTGTTGAGCGCATACCCATGGACCATGCCTTGTTGGTCATTTTGGTGGCGAAGGCTTTCTCGCTTCCGGCAATTTTCTCCGCCACGACAACAGCCACATCATTGGCGGATTTGATGACCAGCGCGTTGATGGCATCTTCAACCTTGATGGTCTGGCCGCGCTTGAGGCCAAGGTCCGATGCAGGCATCGATGCGGCGTAGTGACTGGCGGTAAGTTTTGACTCCAGTGTCAGGTTGCCTTTTTCCAGTTCTTCAAACAGGAGATAAAGCGTCATGATCTTGGTCAGGGAGGCCGGATAGCGCCGCTGCGTGGAATATTTGTCGAAGAGAATATCGCCAGTATCCGCATGGATCACCAGCGCGGCATATTTACTGTTGGCCAGGGCTGGTTGCGCAGCGCCGATCAGGGTGAGGGCTAGTGAGGCGAGTAAGGCAGGCAAAAAGTTGAAAAAGCGAGGGGCCAGCACGTTATAACTCCTGTTTCAACTCATTCCCGCTTCGTGCCAGAATGATACTTTGTAACACTGCTTCTAGGCAACTTGAAATTGCTTCAATTCGGTAAACAGCGGGTTAATAAATCATTTACCAAGCTGATGTCTCAAGAAGCGGGCCAGTTTTCACACCAATAAAGTTTTGTGCGCTGCACAAATTCCACCTTGACAACACGCCTGATTCTCCACATATGTTGCAGCGCAACAAAGTGTCGGTTCGATTGGGCCGATGAAAAATAATTCAGGAGATACCGCGATGAGTGCAACTAAGAAAAAACCTGCTGCCGCATCAGCCGAGCAGTTTGAAGATTTTGCCGAGCAGGCAACAACATCAATGAAAGACGGCTTTGAAAAAATGTCAAAGGGCATGACTGACGTAAGCGAATTTTCAAAAGAAAATTTCGACGCTGTCATGGAATCCGCCACACATTACGCCAAGGGTGTTGAAGAAATCGCTGCTGACAATGCAGCTTTCGCCAAAGAGGCCGTTGAAAAATCTGTTGAGCAGATGAAGGCTGTTTCTTCTCTGAAAACACCACAGGAATTCATGCAGGCCCAGACAGATTTCGTGCGCACAGCATTTGAAACCAATCTGGCGCAAATGCAAAAATTTGCTGATGCATGGACAGCCACTGCCAAGACGGCTTCTGAGCCGCTGAGCAAGCGCTACACAGAAGTTGTAGAAAAAGCCCAGGGTTACCGCTTCTAGGCTGTTGCGTTACGCAGCATTGACAGTTTGAGTATCAGGGCCTGGCCATATGCGCCGGGCCCTGTTTGTTTACAGGACCACAATTCTGGAGGGCGCCATGATCAATTTCGAAACGCTGAAGCGCACACACAAGCCCAATAATTATCTGGTTGCAGACCGGGAAAACTGCCCGAATGCCCGGGCGGACCGCGAACCACCAGTTCTTGCGCATCCGCCCGCCACGGTTCATGCCGCCTGGGAGGCTGTCACGGCGCGTCAGGCGCGTACCATAAGAACCGATGGCGACAGTGACACCATGACCTATGAGTATGTCCAGCGTTCCGCCCTGTTTCGCTTTCCGGACACCATCACGATCCGCTTTCTTGACGCAGGCCAGGGGCGCACGAAACTCCTGATCTATTCGGCTTCCAAAGTTGGCTATTCTGACATGGGCGTCAATCGCCGCCGTGTATCTGACTGGCTCAGCGCCCTTGAAGCAGAGCTGCTCGCCTGACCCGACTGACGGGTTGCGCGAATTATTTACCGCCATGTGTTAAGTCGATGCTTGCAGAGTGTCGCCAAAGCCCCAAATAATGCCTTCAACATGACAGCAATCAACACGTATATTCTCACGCCAGCACATTGTGGCCCAGACCGTGACCCCAACGAGGATCGGGAAACGGGCACAATCACGCGAGAAAAACCCAAGACAAAAAAACCCTCGCTCTACAAGGTTATCCTTCTGAACGATGACTACACGCCGCAGGAATTTGTTGTCTGGCTGCTTGAGTCAGTCTTCAATAAATCCGCAGAGGAGGCCGTGCGCATCATGCTTCACGTCCATCAGACCGGTGTTGGCATTTGCGGCATCTATACCTTTGAAGTCGCGGAGACTAAGGTCGCGCAGGTCATGGAACTTGCCCGCCGCAATGATCATCCTTTGCAGTGCATCATGGAAAAGGAATGAGGGAACCACCACATAACGGTCACCCACGAACCCGGAGCATATTTTGGCCAGTTTTTCAGAGAACCTAGAAAAGTCCATTCATCGCGCGATTTCCATCGCCAATGAGTACAAGCACGAGCTTGCCACGCTGGAGCATCTGCTTCTGTCGCTTATAGAAGACCCTGATGCTATCGGCGTGATGACGGCCTGTTCCGTCGATCTCGACGAGTTGAGGCAGAACCTGAAAGACTACCTGGATGAAGACCTCGAAAAGCTCGTCTCGGAAGACGAAGATGATGCCAAACCCACCACAGGCTTCCACCGAGTGGTGCAGCGGGCGCTGATCCATGTGGAAACTTCTGGCCGCTCCGAGGTGACGGGTGCCAACATTATCGTCGCCCTGTTTGCAGAGCGCGAGAGCCACGCGGCATACTTCCTCCAGGCACAGGAGATGACCCGTTATGACGCGGTAAACTATATCTCCCATGGTCTCACTAAGAACGGACAGCCGGGCGAAAACCGCACACCTGCCGGCGCCGACCAGGAAGAAGATGCACAGAACAAGGCTGGGCAGGATGCGCTTTCGTCCTATACCGTCAACTTGAACGAGAAGGCCCGCAAGGATGAGATTGACCCGCTGATTGGCCGGGAAAAAGAGGTTGAGCGCGCGATCCAGATTCTCTGTCGGCGGCGCAAGAACAACCCGATTCTGGTTGGTGATCCCGGTGTTGGCAAAACCGCGATAGCGGAAGGGCTCGCACGCAAGATTGTCGATGAAGAAGTGCCCGATGTGCTTGAGAATGCCACGATCTATTCTCTCGATATGGGCGCACTGCTCGCCGGAACGCGCTATCGCGGCGATTTTGAAGAGCGTCTGAAAGCCGTCCTCAAGCAGATCACCTCAATCGAAGGGGCTGTGCTGTTCATCGACGAGATCCATACCGTGATCGGGGCAGGGGCCACGTCCGGCGGTGCCATGGATGCCTCAAACCTGTTGAAGCCTGCCTTGCAGGACACGAAATTCCGCTGCATGGGCTCCACCACATACAAGGAGTTCAAACAGCATTTCGAGAAGGATAGAGCGCTCGCACGTCGCTTCCAGAAAATTGATATTGTCGAGCCATCTGTACCCGATACAATTGAAATCCTGCGCGGCATCCGGCCATATTTTGAAGATCATCATAATCTCAAATATACGGATGAAGCGATCAAGACGGCTGTGGAATTGTCCGCCCGCTACATGACGGACAGAAAACTGCCGGACAAGGCAATCGACGTGATCGACGAAGCCGGAGCCCGCCAGATGCTGTTCAAGAAAGAGGACCGGGCTGAGGTCATTGACGTGCCCCATATTGAAGAGACACTGGCCACGATGGCGCGCATTCCGCCAAAGTCTGTTTCCAAGTCAGATGAAGAAAAACTGAAATCCCTGCCGGATGACCTGAAACGTGTTGTTTACGGACAGGATAATGCAATTGAACAGCTTTCCGCCGCGATCAAACTGGCGCGGGCAGGCCTGCGTGAGCCGGACAAGCCCATTGGTTCCTATCTGTTTGCGGGACCCACGGGTGTTGGCAAGACGGAAGTTGCCAAACAGCTTTCCAACATGATGGGCGTGGAACTCCTGCGCTTCGACATGTCCGAATATATGGAGCGGCACACAGTCTCGCGCCTCATTGGCGCGCCGCCAGGATATGTCGGCTTCGACCAGGGCGGTGGCATGTTAACCGATGCAGTTGACCAGAATCCGCATGCGGTTGTGTTGCTGGACGAGATCGAAAAGGCGCACCCGGATATTTACAATATCCTGCTGCAGGTCATGGATAATGGCAGCCTGACAGATACCCATGGCAAGAAAATAGACTTCCGCAATATCATCCTGATCATGACCACCAATGCTGGTGCCTCTGACGCGGCGAAGATGGCGATTGGCTTCGGCGCGGGCAAGAAGGTTGATGAAAGTGATGCTGCGATCAAGCGCCTCTTCACGCCGGAATTCCGTAACCGCCTCGACGCTACGATCCAGTTTGCCGGTCTTTCTGCGCCGATTATCGAACGCATCGTTGCCAAATTCGTCCTTCAGCTTGAAGCGCAACTGGCCGACCGCAATGTTACGTTCGAATTGACCGAAGAGGCAACGAGCTGGCTTGCCGCAAAGGGCTTCGATGAGGAAATGGGCGCTAGGCCTCTGGCCCGCACCATTCAGGAATATATCAAGAAGCCGATTGCCGATGAGCTCCTGTTCGGTTCCCTGAAGCATGGTGGCATCGTCCGTGTGCTGCGTGATAAGGATGACAGCTCACAGCTGGCTTTCGAATATATTCCAGAGGACCCGAAAACAGCCGAACCTGACGAAGGCGAGGGGGATAAAGCCGACGAAGAAGAGCGCGTGCGTTAGGTTGATGCAGATTTGAGGAAATTCCGTTGCTGAATTTAGGGGCGCAATGCTCCTCGGATCATTTCGGACCATCACTCCAGAGAACACGCAGGTCTATAGCCTTTGGCGTTATGCTCTCGTCACTTACCGGGGAATGGCGAGCCTCACAGGCCCAGACTATAAACCAGTTTAATGTGGAGCTTCAGGTAATGGCGATTTTGAGATGGGCGTCGTGAGTTTCAATGCAGAATAATTTGCGTTACGTGCAGCTGATTTGATTAAGTCAGTTATTGTGGCTGAATTATCTGTCACGAATAGACCATGAAAATGGTCTGGCAAAAATACCTTCTGTCTAACGCGCCCCGATACACGAGTTTTCCGTCGGCGCTGTTCTTTGATGATCGTGTGAACGGGGATGTCCTGTCCGGGGCCTTGGCCCAGATCGCGCCGTATGAGCCGGTTTCTCTCTATCTGCATGTGCCCTTTTGCCAACAGCTTTGCTGGTATTGCGGCTGCAATATGTCGGTTGAGAATAACTATGATCGTGCGGCGCACTATACACAGACATTAATTCGGGAAATCGAGTTGGCTGCGCGGCATCTGGAAGGACGCGGCGAGGTTGTCAGCATACACTTTGGGGGCGGCACACCCAACTTTCTGTCGCGCGAAGACCTGGGGAAAATCTTTGACGCAGTCGAGCTTAATCTTGGCCTGACGGACAAGACCCATATCGCGATGGAAGTAGATCCGCGCTATTGTCCGCCCGGCTTGATCCGCTCCCTTGCCGCGTTTGGTGTGAACAGGTTCAGTATTGGCGTACAGGATTTCGATATTCGGGTTCAGGCTGCAATCAACCGCATCCAGCCTTACGAACTGATTGAGGAATGTGTCGCTGAGATGCGGGCCAGTGGCATCGATGATATCAGTTTTGATCTTCTGTATGGGTTGCCGCACCAATCAACAAAAGTTTTTGCATCGACACTGGAAAAAGCAGAGAGCCTGTCGCCGGACAGAATTTCCCTTTTTGGCTATGCTCATCTGCCCGCCCGGCTCAAACATCAACGTCTGATCCGCGATGAGGACCTGCCTGACAGAGATGCGCGTTATGCGCTTTCGCAACAGGCGGATTCATATCTGGTTGAACATGGCTACTGCCGTGTCGGTTTTGATCACTTTGCCAAGCCTGATAACCCGCTAGCCTATGCGGCCATGACCGGAAACCTCCGCCGCAATTTCCAAGGCTTTACCGATGATATTGCCGAGAATGTAATTGGCCTTGGCGTTTCTGCCATAAGTCTGGTGAAGGGGGTTTATGCGCAAAACGCGAAGCGCACAGATCAATACACCCGATTGATTGAAGCGGGAGAACTGGCCGTAGAAAAAGGTTGGGTTCGAAGTGCCGAAGATGAAACCTGCGGGCGCATTATTTCTGATCTGCTCTGTTTCAGGAGCACAAATCTGAATGACTATTACCCGGTGGCTGAGGCAACGAGCCCGTCAAAATTGGCCGGGATTCGTGCCAGGCTATCCCCCTATATTGAGGATGGTATAGCTGTCTGGGAAGACGGTAAAATAATCATTCCCGAACAGGCGCGGGCGTTTTCGCGTGTCGTGGCTGCTGCGTTTGATCCATACATCGAAACAACACAGAAATCTCTCACGCAGGCTGTCTAGTCTGGTTGCCAAATCAACACCATCTGGCTTAAAATGCCTTTTATATGCAGGGGTTAGCTGGAATGTTGCGAAAAGAATGAACCAGACAAAGGACTGCCCTTATAAAGGCCCGGACGAAGGTTTCTGTTCACTATGTCAGGTGAGGGATAAGTCAATTTGCGCGGAATTAAACGCGCAGGAAATCAGTGAAATTTCCAGAACCATGGCCCATGGCGCAGTGTCCGAGGGGAAGGCCTTGATTTCAGAAGGGGAGCCGAACGGCAACCTCTTTGTAGTCGTCGACGGCAGTTTTCGTCTAGTGCGTCATCTGGAAGACGGGCGACGTCAGATCGTGGGTTTTCTTTTCCAGGGCGATTATCTGGGGCTTCAACCAACGGAATCCAGCTTCCACACCGCTGAGGCGCTGGAGCCGAGCATGGTCTGCCGTTTCCCCCATGAATACCTTGATGACACCAGTCAGAAATATCCGGGCATAAAGAACCGCCTTTTGGCGCGCGGCCAGTCTGAAATGCAGAAGGCTGAAAACCATATCGTGCTTCTTGGTAAAAAGACGGCAGAAGAGCGTGTGCTGAGTTTTCTGGAGATGGTGCGTGCCCATGGCAGCAGCACGGAAGATATGGTCTTCCTCTCGATGTCCCGGCAGGATATGGCCGATTATCTGGGGTTGCGCCTGGAAACACTCAGCCGCACACTTGCCAGCCTGAAAAAATCCGGTGCGCTTAAAGAAGTTTCAGGTCGCCGTGTGGTTTTCGCTGACACTATTTCTGCCTAGCTGATTTCGGGATGCACTTCTGACGCTCGGAGGCGCAAACCGCATGGCAGGCTGTGGGGGCCGGATCAGGTTTTTTGTCGTCGTCTCCGAGCAACTCATTCTCTGAAATATAATAGAAGCCTGTACTGGTGCAGATTTTTATCATGGCACCGTTATCCCCCGGCGCATAATGCTGGGTATTCGCGGGATTGAAGCTCAACGCGAAGGCAAGTAAACCGGCAAGGCGCAGAGTCCGTATCGCCACAAACTTCTTCCCTGTTTCCTGTTACTGAATTTATTGTCTTTCTGCGGCAGAGGATTGATTTAGGTCAAATAGCTTGCTGTCGGTTTTGCTACCGATGTCTCAAACAACACTGGAAGTTTGTGACATGACATCTGACGTGGCTAATAAACATGGTAATATGCCTGTGCGGGGCAGTGACGTTACCATTCTTGGTATCTTTCTACTCCTGGCGAGCCTGTTTTTCCTGTTCGTGACAATGCGCTCGCCGGATGAGCTGATGCGCGTACACGCCCTTATCTTTCTTGGCGCTTTTTATCTCGGCATTTTCGCCCTGATACACTGGTCGGGGAATGCGAAGGCGCGTGATGAGAGTACGTACATGATGGGCATCGTGAAGGTCGGTGTTGGCCTGTCTGCCTTCTGGGGTGTGGTCGGCTTTCTTGTTGGTGTTGTGATCGCTTTCCAGCTTGCCTTCCCTGAGTTCCTCTACTTTGAGGAATTGGGCTGGACCAATTTTGGCAGACTGCGGCCCCTGCATACCTCAGCGGTGATATTCGCGTTTGGAGGTACCGTGCTGATCACAACCTCCTTCTATGCTGTTCAGCGGACTTGCCGCGCCAGACTCGCGGGCGGTGTCGCCCCCTGGTTTGTCTTCTGGGGCTACCAGCTTTTCATTGTGATTGCTGCCACGGGGTACCTGATGGGGGTTACGCAGTCCAAGGAGTATGCTGAACCGGAGTGGTATGCAGACCTCTGGCTCACCATTGTCTGGGTCGCCTATCTTTTTGTATTTATCGGGACGATCTGGAAGCGCAAGGAGCCTCATATCTACGTGGCTAACTGGTTTTTCCTTGCCTTTATCGTCACAGTGGCGCTGCTCCATGTGGTGAATAACCTGTCTGTGCCGGTATCACTGGTTGAAACGCGCAGCTATTCTGTCTTTGCCGGTGTTCAGGATGCGCTGACACAATGGTGGTACGGACATAATGCGGTGGGTTTCTTTCTGACTGCCGGATTCCTCGGCATCATGTATTATTTTATCCCGAAAAGGGCTGAGCGGCCTGTTTACTCATACCGGCTGTCAATCGTGCATTTCTGGTCTCTGATTTTCATCTACATTTGGGCTGGTCCGCACCATCTGCATTACACGGCATTGCCGGAATGGGCCCAAACGCTTGGAATGACTTTTTCCATCATGCTCTGGATGCCATCCTGGGGCGGCATGATCAATGGTTTGATGACATTGTCAGGTGCATGGGACAAAATCCGGACTGATCCGGTGATCCGCTTGATGATTGTTGCTGTCGCATTCTACGGCATGAGTACCTTTGAGGGGCCACTGATGTCTATCCGTGCGGTCAACTCTCTATCTCATTATACTGAATGGACTATCGGGCATGTGCACTCTGGTGCCGTTGGCTGGGTTGGTTATATCAGCTTTGGTGCTCTTTATTGTCTTGCCCAGTGGGCCTGGGGGCGCAAGCGGATTTATTCAAACAATCTTGTTGAGTGGCATTTCTGGATCTCAACTGTCGGCATCCTTCTTTACATCACGTCCATGTGGGTGGCTGGCATTCTGGAAGGTCTGTGGTGGCGCGCCTATGATGATTTCGGGTTCCTGCAATATTCATTCATCCAGACCGTCGAAGCCAAGCATATATACTACATTATACGCGCTGTGGGCGGAACATTGTTCCTCATTGGCTCCCTGATCATGTGCTATAATTTGTGGCGCACTGCACGCGGCGATGAGCTCGAAAAGGAAATCCGTGAAGATGCTGTCACATCAGCCCAACCAGTCCCGGCAACGGCATAACGAGGTTCAAAAATGTTAAATCGACATAAATTCCTTGAAAGAAACTCCGGGCCATTGCTGGCAGGTATTCTCGTGGTCGTTGCAATCGGTGGTTTGATAGAAATTGCGCCACTATTCTACCTCGAGTCCACGATAGAGGAGGTGGAAGGGGTGCGCCCCTATACACCACTCGAACTTGAGGGACGCGATATCTATATCCGTGAGGGCTGTTACGTGTGCCACAGTCAGATGATCCGTCCCCTTCGGGATGAAGTTGAGCGCTATGGTCATTATTCTCTGGCGGCTGAAAGCATGTACGATCACCCGTTTCAGTGGGGGTCAAAACGCACAGGCCCGGACCTTGCCCGCGTGGGCGGCAAGTATTCTGATGAATGGCAGAGGCAGCACCTGATCGATCCACGCAGCCTCGTACCCGGGTCAGTGATGCCACCTTATGCGTTCCTGGAAGACAATTCGATCAAAGCGGACCGGACAGCTTCAAAGATGCGCGCAAACCGTACCGTTGGCGTTCCCTATACAGATGAGCAGATTGAAAGTGCGAAGCATGATTTGCGTATGCAGGCCGGAAACCCGATCGCAGAGGACTATGATGGCTTCGAAGAAAGGTGGCCGGAGGTGAGCGTGCCGGATATTCCAACTGATACTGACATCACTGAGATGGACGCGCTGATCGCCTATCTTCAGGTTTTGGGGACGATGGTTGATTTCTCAACCTATGAAGCTGAAGACCCGGATAACAGGCGGTAAGGAGAATAATAAATGTACGAATTTCTTTCTCAACTTGCACAAACACTGGGGCTGTTACTCTTCGTTCTCGCCTTCCTGATGATCCTTCTCTATGCGCTTGCGCCTTCCAATCGGCAAAAGTTTGACCATGCGGCACGCATGCCGCTCGACGAAAGCGACGACTATGACAAATAACGACGAAAAAGAAATTGATGAGGTGTCTGGTGTCGATACGACCGGGCATGAATGGGACGGCATCAAGGAGCTAAACAATCCGCTGCCGCGCTGGTGGTTGATCCTTTTCTATGTGACCGTCATATGGTCGGTGGTGTACTGGGTATTCATGCCCTCCTGGCCGGGCATTACCGGCTATCTGCAAGGAACGCGTAACCATTCAGAGCGTGAAAATGTGGAGTTGGCGCTGGATCAGTTACAATCTGTCAGGGCGGAGAATGCTGAGCGCCTTCTGTCTGCAAGCTCACTGCCAGAAATTGAGCAGGATCCACAACTCTTGCAATTTGCCATGGCGTCAGGAGCATCTGCCTTTGGTGATAATTGCGCCACGTGTCATGGCGTTGGTGGCGGCGGTTTCCGCGGCTATCCAAACCTAAATGACGATGTCTGGCTGTGGGGCGGTACACTGAGTGATATCAAGCAGACCATAGCTTATGGTATCCGTTCAGAGCATCCGCAGGCGCGGATGTCGATTATGCCGGCTTTTGGCGCTCAGGGCATACTGAGCGCAGCACAGATTACGGATATGGTTGATTATGTCGAAAATCTGGCTGGGCGTGATGCTGATATGGAAGCAGTGGCACGCATTGAGCCTGTCTATCAGGCGCAGTGTTCTGCCTGTCACGGTATAAACGGTCAGGGTGATCGAGCACAGGGGGCTCCCAATCTGACAGATTCTGAATGGCTGTTCGGCGATGACCGCGCAGCAATTCGGGACACGATTTACAATGCTCGCAACGCAGTCATGCCGCACTGGAATGAGCGTCTTGATGAGCCAACCATCACAGCCCTGGCTGTATACGTTCACACGCTTGGTGGCGGCGAATAATCCGGCCATCAGAAAAAAGTGTCAGTAATGAGCCAGTCAGGCATCCAGCAATATGACGTCTCTGCGGTCAACAGCACGCAGAGACGTGAACTCTACAAGAAGCGCGAAGCTGTCTACCCCAAGCTGGTGCATGGCAAATACCGGTTTATCAAATGGGTTCTCTTGTTTGTTACGCTGGGTATTTATTACGGCCTGCCATGGGTGCGCTGGCCGCGTGGACCGAGTGAGCCAGACCAGGCTGTGCTGGTAGATTTTACCGGCCAGCGATTTTATTTCTTCTTTATAGAGATCTGGCCAGACGAGCTGTATTTCGTCACAGGACTTCTGGTGCTCTCGGCATTATTACTTTTTCTGGTAACGGCGGTTTTTGGCCGCTTGTGGTGTGGATATGCCTGTCCGCAAACAGTTTGGACGGACCTTTTCATCGCTGTTGAGCGATTGATAGAAGGGGACAGGAACAAACGCATTGCGCTGGATAAGCAGAAGTGGGGCGTATCTAAAATTTTCAAGAAGACTAGCAAACATACGCTGTGGTTACTTATTGCCGCAGCCACTGGTGGGGCCTGGGTGCTTTATTTTCATGATGCGCCTACTGTGATTGGCAATCTTTTCACCGGACAGGCACCGATGAGTGCCTATCTTTTTCTGGGAATACTGACGTTCACCACATATACGCTGGCCGGTATAATGCGTGAGCAGGTCTGCACATATATGTGCCCATGGCCGCGTATTCAGGCGGCCATGACGGACTCAGAGACATTTTCCGTGGGATACTATCATGCGCGTGGTGAGCCGCGCGGCAAGCACAAGAAAGGCCAGTCCTGGGAGGCGCGCGGCGATTGCATTGACTGCAAAGCCTGTGTCGTTGCGTGCCCTATGGGGATAGATATCCGCGAAGGGGACCAACTTGAATGCATTAACTGTGGATTATGTATTGATGCGTGTGATGACATCATGCGTAAGGTCAACAGGCCAACAGGACTGATTGGTTACGGATCAACCTATCGGTCGACCGTTCATTCTGAGAAAAAACGTATCTTCCCGAAGCTTTTTCGTTCCCGCACAGTGTTTTACTCAACGGTTATTCTGATTATCTCAGCTGTCATGCTTTTTGGTCTCACTAATCGGGCAACGATGGAATTTACAATAGAACGCAACCGTGCTCCTGCTTTTACGGTTCTTTCTGACGGCAGTATTCGTAATGCCCTGACCGTTCGTATCTTGAACAAGGTAAGCGAGGAAGTATCATTTTCACTTGCCTTTACAGGCCCGGACGCCCTCGTTGTGGACGCTGTCGGATATACGCCAGAAGATGGAGCGTTGGCGCTGCGCATTCCCGGGGATCAGTTACAGAACACGCGCGTCTTTTTAACGCTGCCGAATTCTGAGGTGGAAGGTAATCAGATCAAGGCCACGCTTGTTAATAACCGCACAGGCGAGACAACAGAGAAATTACTGTCATTGATAGGGAAGGGGTGACCATGACCGCGCAGGCAAAAAAACAATTCGAGTTGACCGGATGGCATGTGCTCATAGCCGTCATTATTTTCTTCACCATTATCGCTTCAGTCAATGCCGTCATGATCACACTTGCCCTTAAATCGTTTCCAGGGGAAGAGCAGAAGAAATCCTATATGCAGGGCCTTCAGTATAATGAAGTACTGGCGGAACGCGATCTGCAGGAATCTCTCGGATGGCAGGCCATTCTGTACGATGGAGATACTCTCACCGCTGGTAACACTTCTATCAGGGTAAGGCTGGTCGATGCTGAAAATACCCCCCTGCAGGAGATGACCCTTGAGGCGACACTTGGCCGACCTGCTACAGATGAACGGGATATTACGCCTGTCTTCAGGTTGACGCAGGGTAATCTGTACGAAGCGCAAATTGACGGGCTTGAGGCAGGTGTCTGGGATCTGAAAGCTGTCGCCACAGCACCAGACGGCACGCAACTAACTTTCGAGAAGCGCCTGTGGCTCAGATAGACAAAACACCTCCCGGTGGATGCCCAAGCAATCTGGCACCGCCAAGCGATCTGGCAGAAAATGTTGTCTGTCCGGATGCATTTGTGCGCCAGGATGGCGAGCAGTCGCGGCTCGAGCTTGCTGTCTTCGGTGCGAAATGCGCCGGTTGCATTGCCAGGATAGAAGGTGCGCTAAAGGTCTTGCCTGGAATGCAGGAAGCGCGTCTGAATCTCTCAACGGGCAGGTTGCGTGTCATCTGGCAGGGTGATCTGCAGGCGGAACAGGTGACCACTACTGTCAGATCTCTGGGTTATCGTGTGACGCCATATGATCCGGAAGCTTCTGAGAAAGAGACAGATGAGCAAGGGCGGTTCCTGATCCGATGCCTGGCAGTCGCCGGTTTTGCAATGGCGAATATCATGCTTCTGTCGATCGGAGTCTGGTCGGGCACAGGCGGTGAGATGGGAGAGGGAACGCGCGCATTGATGCATTTCGTCTCTGCCCTGATCGCTATCCCGGCGGCTGCCTATGCTGGTCGCCCGTTTTTCATGTCAGCCTGGCGCGCGCTGCGTTCGGGCGGTGCCAACATGGATGTACCAATTTCTCTCGCGGTGCTGCTTGCCGTTTCCTATTCACTTTTTGAAACTTTCCAGTCGGGTGAAGAAGTTTACTTCGATGCGGCTGTCATGCTTCTTTTCTTTCTGTTGATTGGCCGCTGGCTGGATCACGCCTTGCGCAATCGCGCGCGCGCCGCCGCACGGGATTTGCTGGCGTTACAGGCTGTTTCAGCAAACCGCTTGGATGCTGACGGGGCATTACATGCGGTGCCGGCCAGAAATATCCAGCCAGGTGATCAGATTTTACTGGCAGCAGGCGACCGTGTGCCCGTTAATGGTCGCATTCTCTCCGGGCTTTCCGAAATGGATGTTTCACTGGTGACCGGAGAAACTGATCCGGTGTTGCGAGGTCCGGGGGACAATATTGAGGCGGGCATCCTGAACGTCTCCGCAGTCGTGACGATGGAAGCAACGGCCACTGTGGACAATTCGCTTGTTGCGGAACTGGCGCGACTGGTTGAGGCGGGTCAACAGGGTAAAAGTCGTTATGTACGTCTGGCTGACAGGGCAGCGCGTGCTTACGTGCCCATCGTTCATACGCTGGCAGCAGTTACTTTTCTGGGCTGGCTTTTCATCTTTGATGCTGGACTGCGTGTCAGCCTTATGAATGCCATAGCTGTACTGATCATTACCTGTCCATGTGCGCTTGGGTTGGCCACGCCGGCGGTCCAGATTGTTGCGACAGGTGAACTGTTCCTGCGTGGGGTCCTCGTAAAAGCGGGGGATGCACTGGAGCGGCTGGCGCAGGTCACACATATTGTTTTTGACAAGACAGGCACACTCACGCTTGGCAAACCTCAGTGGATCAACGCCGCCGAACTTGCCCCGTCGCAGTTACATGCTGCTGCTGCCCTTGCGCGGGCGAGCCGTCACCCCCTCTCACGCGCGATAGTGGATGTGGCCGGTACAGGTATTGTTGCAACTGATGTTGAGGAGCGGCCGGGTCAGGGCGTGAGCGGCCTTGTAAACGGGAAGCGGGCAAGGCTTGGGCGGTCGGAGTTCGTCGGAGCAGATGATCACCATGAAGGTGATGACAGTACCCTGACCTTTATCTCTTTGGAAGGAGAAGCACCAACCGTGCTGCGGTTCGAAGATACTGTCAGGGAAGATGCGACCAGAACCATTGCGCAGTTGAAGAAGGCCGGCATCAAAGTGTCCCTTCTGTCCGGCGATAGGCAAGTGCCAGTGCAGAACCTGTCAAGGAAAGTGGGCATAGAAGATGCGTATGCGGCACTCACCCCGTCAGAAAAACTTGAAAAACTGTCAGATTTTGCTGTCCGTGGTGAGCGTGTCGCGATGGTAGGGGACGGGCTCAATGATGCCCCGGCGCTTGCCAGTGCACATGTTTCCCTGTCACCTGGATCAGCTGTGGAGGCGGCGCAATCGGCCGCGGATTATGTTTTTCAGGGTCCGGGACTTGGCGCTATTACGAAAGCGTGGAAAATGGCACGGCGTGCCCAACGTCACATATTGCAGAACTTTGCTTTCGCGGCCCTCTATAACTGTGTTGCGGCACCACTTGCGATGGCAGGGCATGTCACGCCGCTTATTGCAGCCTTGGCCATGTCCGGGTCGTCACTCATTGTCACACTGAATGCCCTGCGCCTGAAAATCGGAAAAGGAGACTAAGCCAATGGAAAATCTCATGATTCTGATACCGGCAGCCTTGTTGCTGGGGGGGCTGGGCGTCGGTGCATTCATGTGGTCGCTAAATGCCAATCAGTATGAAGATCTCGATGGTGCAGCAAACCGTATTCTGCTTGATGATGATCTGGAAGACTGAGCGGGCTCTGCGCTAACGCTTCTACTGACTGAATATATCGCGATAAGCGTGCCAGGTTGCGTGTCCCAGCAGGGGAAAGACGAGCATCAATCCCACCAGAATGGTTGCTGCCCCAAAGGCGACGAGCAGGGCAATCATCCAGGCCCAGAGAAAGCATGGACCCGGATTGTCACGCACCACTTTCATGCTGGCAATCACTGCGTCCAGTACATTTGAATTCCTGTCGAGAAGCAGTGGAACGGAAAATGCCGTCATCGCGAATATCACAATAGCGATGAGCCCGCCAACAACCGACCCGACGACCAGCATCATCAACCCCTGGGGGGTCTCCAGAATGAATTCCGTGAAATTTGTCAGCGGCATATAGGTGCTGGACACAAAAAGGGCATACAGAACGATAGCAATTCGTATCCATACCAAAAGGGCGAACATGATGATAAAACCGATATAGGCAATGTGAAGAGGTGATTTTGCCCGAACGAAGATAATACTGGCGGCGGAATAAGGCTCCCGTGTTTCGTGGCACCGGCTCAATTCATACAACCCGATGGCCATCATCGGCCCGACCATTGCAAAGGCGCCGACGGCAACCGGTATCCACGCCGAGAGTCCGGTTTCCCAAAGCAGATAGTTGATGCCAAAACCGACCATGACGAAAGTAAAGCCGTACCCCAGGCTGAGCACAGGGTCTTTCCAGATATCTGCCCAACCTTTGTTCAGCCATTGCCATGGCGATTCCGATGTAATGCTTCTGGTTACGCGCTGATACGCTGGTTGTTCGCCCGGCATGGATCGCCCCTTTTTGCATCATGCATACTCCCTCAAGGCGGAAGACATTTGATATTGGTCAATTTTTGAAACATCTCTGATATTTCCCGCGCCCTTGAATGGGTGAAAAAAGTATCTGCGTATCTTGCGATACATGTGGACGGCCCTGTTCATCGCCAACTTCTGGGCCTGAGGAATACGCCGTTCACCATCGTAATGTCTGAACACCCACTGGTTCATAAACTTTGACGATGCTCGGGAAAAACTGGAGAACTGGCGTAGAGACTATAATGAGTTTCGACCCCACAGTGCGATTGGCAATATCCCACCTGTCGAACTGGTAAATCGAATGGTGGGCCAATCTCCGCCATGATCATCAAACCGGAAAATACTCCGGCCAGGTGGTCCAACATTGGGGAGCGCTTCAACAGCACTTGAGACTCCACCAAGAAATGGGCCATAACAATGGGGCTTTACAGAGGTGAATTATGGACAAAGCTAAAATCAGCTCGCGTGTTCAAGAGGCTCTAACTCTAATTGAGAGTGGGAGGCTAGGCTCAGGACCTATTAATCTTGTGATCTGATACGAACGGTGATTCAAGATTGCAAAGGAGGCTTTGCAATGAGCGATTTGATTTGGTTATCGAAAGAGCAGTTGTCACGGATTGAGCCGTATTTTCCTTTATCCCGTGGTGTTCCGCGCGTTGACGACAGGCGTGTATTGTCCGGGATCATCTTCGTGATCCGCAACGGTTTGCGCTGGCGTGATGCGCCGAAGGAATATGGTCCGCACAAGACTTTATACAATCGCTTTATCCGCTGGAGCCGCTTGGGCGTTTTTGATCGCATCTTTTCGAACCTGTCTGCGCAAGGGGACGTTTCCGAAACGCTGATGATTGACGCCACGCATTTGAAAGCCCATCGCACCGCGTCCAGCCTTTTAAAAAAGGGGCTTTTCCCAGGCACATTGGACGCACAAAAGGCGGCTTGAACTCAAAACTTCACGCCGTTGTCGATAACATGGGACGCCCGCTGATCATGTGTCTGACGGCTGGACAGACAAGCGATCATATCGGCGCAAAGCTGATCTATCCGGCACTGCCGGAGGGCGCGAAAACCCTGATCGGCGACAAGGGTTACGATAGCGATGAGTTTCGCAGCGCTCTCACCGCTAAAAACATTCAGCCCTGCATCCCACCGCGAAAAGGACGGCGTCATCCAGCGGAGTTTTGCGAAACTCTCTATAAACAACGCCACAAAGTCGAGATCATGTTCGGAAGGCTAAAAGACTGGCGGCGCGTCGCCACCCGCTATGACCGCTGTGCTCACACATACTTCTCAAGCATCTGCATCGCAGCTACGATGATCTTCTGGATCAATCAATGAGTCCTGAGCCTAAATAAGACTCAACTCGTTAATATGTATCATAATTGTCTGAGATATGGAGATTTAACAGAAGAGGAATCTGAATTGCTAATAAGTGCAATCGAAAAAAGAATGCGAATTGATTTTCCGAAGGAAGCCACAAAACTCTTTGGCCCTAAGGACTCTGAACCGAAAAAACTCCTTCAGGAAATTTACGACAGACTCAGAACTACGTACGATTTAAGTGACGATATTTTACCAGGTGAAGGTGTCAAGACAGGTGGTCGAATAATCAGAGGTGAGGCATTTATTGACATTTATATTTCCTACAAAAACCCAGACATGTGGAATGTCGGCATCGGGTACATCCAGTTGTCGCCCAAAGAAGAGCCATTTTTAGAAGTGAACTTATATCAAACTGGCACCAACAAATCTGATATACGCGAAAAACACGAATTCACACTTGCTCAACAAGACGAAGCGGAACGAAAGCTATTCGAACTGGTAGAGCGGGTGGCGGTTAGCAAATGAAGTATTCAGCAGCAGGACTCTCTAATTGAACGAGGGAGCCAAGGGCCCCACGTTAGATCATCTGAACGCCAACCTCCATGCCATGTAATTAGCGCAGACACCAGTCACCGGTGTTTGCCATGTTTGATGGAGTGCATTACTTTTATGAAAAGGGATGGTGAGCCCGACAGGAATCGAACCTGTGACCCACTGATTAAAAGTCAGTTGCTCTACCGACTGAGCTACGGGCCCACTTAAGGAACGCATGAGATAAGGATTTCCTGTCAGGGCGTCAACACGAAAATGCGGCTGATTTTCGAACGCTCTTGCCGGGCCCTGTTTGCTCACAAGTTAACAAATTAAGGATGAATTTGGGCCATAACAGTTCTGAGCAGATACCAGCAGGAACAAGATGAAACAGGTAGCCCTGATCGGGACCGGCAATATCGCCCAGACACATGCGCAGGCCTTGCAGTCACTGGATAATGTGCAGCTTGCCGCCGTAATGGATGTCAACGGCGCTGCTGCCGAAACCTTCGCCGATAAATTTGGCATCCGTCAAACCCATGCCGATATGGCCAGCCTGCTGGCCAGCACGGTTGATGTGGTTCACGTACTGACCCCGCCAGCGACCCATTTTGCAGTGGCGCAGGAAGTGCTGAACGCCGGTAAAAGCGTTTTTCTGGAAAAGCCGATGGCCGAGACTGTGGCTGAGTGCCAGCAGCTTCAGGCGCTGGCGGCGGAAAATGACGTATCTTTGCGCATCAACCAGAATTATGTGTTCACGCCCGCCCACCAGAAATTGCGCAAGGCACTGGAGGAGAACCGTATCGGCCCTGTGCGCAGTGTGCAGTGTGATTATGTGGTGCCATTGCGCCAGCTTGCGGCGCGCCAGTTTGGTCACTGGATGTTCGATTCGCCCCTGAACCTGCTTCTGGAACAGGCTGTCCACCCTGTCAGCCTGGTCGATGATGTGTTGGGCACGCTGGATGTTGAAACCGTGTGGCATGGGCCCGCACAGGAATATGCGCCCGGTATCTTTTTGGTGACGGAGTGGATCGTGGTACTGCGCGCTGGCTCTGTGCCGGTGCAATTACATTTGAAGCTGGGCGCAGATCACCCGGATTGGCGGCTTTCGCTCATGGGGGATGATGGCTGGATCGAGGCTGATTACATGCGTGATACAACCCGTGTGCAACAGGCCGGCGCCTATATTGAGTTTGCCGAAAACTTGCGCAGCAACCTTGCAGACAGTGCCAGCCTGACCGGGCAAGGCCTGATGGCCTCCGGCAAGTATCTGGCGGCGCAGGCAGGCCTTCTCGGTCGCAGTGACAGTTTTTATGTCTCCATACGGAACAGCATCGAGCAATTCTACACTGACCTTGGAGAAGCAGCTGACAATCTGGATGGTGCTCAGGGAATGCGCGTTGTTGAGGTTTGCGAGAAAATCGCAGTCAAAACAGCACTGCCGGAAAAGGCCATATCGGCTGCGCCCCCCATGGCCGGTGCAAAGAACCCTTCCGTGCTGGTCCTGGGTGGTACCGGCTTCATCGGATCTGCCCTTGTCCGTAAGCTGACAGAGCAGGGTGAGGTGGTGCGTGTTATTGCGCGCAATACGGCAAACCTGCCCAGCCATTTCAATGGCGATAATGTTGAAATTGTCAAAGGATCAATCTCGGATGCGGCGACGCTTGCCTCGGCGATGGCAGGTGTACCCAGTGTGGTCAATCTGGCCCATGGCGGTGGCGGCGATAGCTGGGAAGCCATTCGAGCCGCGCTCGTCGGGGGCGCGCGCACGGTAGCAGAGGCCGCGCAGGGCGCAGGCGTTGAAAGGCTTCTGCATGTGGGCTCTATTGCGGCTCTCTATCTTGGGGACGCACAAACCACCATTCGGCATGACACGCCTGTCGATCCGTTGCGCGAAGAGCGGGCGGATTATTCACGCGCCAAGGCAGAAGCCGACCTGATGTTGTTGGAGTTATATAAAGAACAGGGTGTGCCCGTGAGTATTTTCCGTCCCGGCGTTGTGCTGGGACAGGGTACGTCGCCGTTTCACAGCGGGATTGGTTTCTATAACCGCGATAGGGTTTGCCTCGGTTGGAACGATGGCACGAACCCGCTGCCGCTGATCCTGGTGGAAGATGTTGCTGAAGCGCTCCGCCTCGGTGTCATGGAAGTGCCAGCGGCAGCACTTGCCGGGCAGTGCTTCAATCTTGTCGGTGATGTGCGCCTCAGTGCCCGTGATTATACGTCAGAACTGGCCGGCGCCACAGGGCGCCCGCTCGTCTATCGGCCTCAGTCCCTGTGGCAGCAACAGGCTGCGGAGGTGAGCAAATGGGCAATCAAGCAGGTGGGCGGGCGCAAGGTTGCTTTCCCGTCAATGCGCGATCTGCGCTCGCGCGGACTTGTGTCCCCATTCGATATTTCCATTGAAAAAACGACCCTGAACTGGCAACCCGTCAGTGACCGGACCGTCTTTATCGATCAGGCAATCCGTATCCATGGCAGTGCCTGAACATACGATATATCACGTCTTTTCGACTTTCGCTGTTGGCGGGCCGCAGCGGCGTTTTGCAGCGCTGGCGCGAGAAATGCCCGCCTTCCATCATGTGATTTCTGCCATGGACAATACCTATGATGCGCAGGAATTGTTGCGAGGGCAGTGCTCATACGAAATCCGCCCCGTGGAGATCGAAAAAGGCAGCGGCTTCAGCCCGGCCAATATCCGGCACTTACGCGAGCATATCAAAACAGTGTCAGCAGGCCTTCTGTGCACGTATAATTGGGGCAGTATTGAAGCGGTCATGGCCAATGGCACTGTGCTGCCCGGTAAATCTTTGACGCCGCATCTGCATTTTGAAGATGGCTTCGGGCCGGATGAAAGCCCGACGCGGCAAAACTGGAAGCGCTCCTTTGCCCGGTGCCTCCTGCTGCGCAATACCAGAATTATCGTGCCCTCCAATGTACTGAAAAACCTTGCCTGCAGCAAATGGGGGCTGAACCCTAAAAATGTGATTTACATCCCGAACGGGGTCAACCTTGAGCGCTTTCAGGGCGGGCAGCGTCTGTCAGATGAACGGTTGGTCATTGGCACATTGGGCGCCTTGCGTAAGGAAAAGAATTTTGCCCGCCTCCTGCGGGTCTACGCGCAGGCCAGCATTGCAGAAAAAGCCCGGCTGGTCATTGCCGGGGACGGGCCTGAAAGGGCTGCACTGCAAGCCCTCACTCTGGAGATGGGTTTGCAGGATGATGTCGCTTTTTCGGGGCACACGGAAAACCCGGAAGAAGTTCACGCCACGTTTGATATTTTCGCGCTGTCATCAGATACAGAGCAGATGCCCATTGCCCTGCTTGAGGCGATGGCTTGCAGCCTTCCTGTGATATCAACAGATGTGGGCGACGTGGCCCAGATGGTGGCTGAAGAAAACCGCCGCTTCATTCTGCCGCTGATGGATGAGGACCGGCTTGCGCAAGCCCTGTCAGAACTGGTCAATGATCCACAGGGCAGAAAAACGCTCGGCTATCTGAATCGCCGCCGTGTTGAACAGGCCTATAGCCATGAAGCGATGGTCAGCCAGTATCAGACTATCTTCAGTCAGATTTTACGTTAGCCTGTACGGATAAAAATGCCTCAAACATGATCAGGCTCCATAGTTCCTGACTAAGATTTCGCTGGCCGGATTTATGTTGCTGAATCATGGCCTCAACCCGGGCGTTGTCAAAAAAGCCGGATGTGCGCCAGTGCTCACTGGTGCTGAGCAGGTGCAGGGGATTGTTCTTCTCCGCGCGCAGCCATGCCGCCACCGGCAGGCCGAAGCCCTGTTTGGGGCGATAGAGAATATCCTGCGGGATGCGTTTTTCCAGTGCCCGCTTGAGTACAACCTTGCCTTCATGTCCTTGTAACTTGTGGGCCGCCGGCAAGCGACCTGCCCATTCCACCAGCCTGTGGTCGAGTATGGGCGGGCGTACTTCGAGCGAATGTGCCATGGAGGCGCGGTCCACCTTTGTCAGCATTCTGCCGGGCAGCCATGTATGCAGGTCAACATATTGTGCGGCCAGCAGGGGATCATCCGTATCAGCCTCATCCATCAACCGGGCAACGCGCTGTGCCGGATGATGGGTACTGATTGTATGCATGAAGTCGGGGTTCAACATGGAATGCACATCTTCGGGACGGTTTATGGTTACCGCCCGGAAATAGCTTTCAGCCGTCGTTTCGCTGAGCGATCTGAAACCTGACTTCAGGCGCAAGGGGCGGGGCGCGTCATCGAGTGCCGGATAGATGCGGGCCAGTGTTGAGAACAGGGGCTGCCGCAGGGCATGTGGCATGAGGCGGCGCACACGTTCTTCCTTCAGGAAAAAAGGATAGCGCCGGTATCCGGCAAAAAGTTCATCACCGCCATCACCGGACAACGCAACCGTCACCTGTTCCCGCGTTTTCTGGCAGACCAGATACATGGGCAGGGCGGATGTATCGGCAAATGGTTCACCATAAACCGATGCGATACGCGGCACGAGTGCGGCAACATCCAGATCGGCTACTTTCTCCGTATGATGTGTATTGTAGATCGACGAAATCTGCTGTGCATAGACACGCTCATCATGTGTCTCTTCGGCAAAGCCGATGGTCGTTGTCTTTACCGGTTGATCAGATTGCAGGGCCATGGCGGCAACAATGCCGCTGGAGTCCACGCCGCCTGAAAGAAATGCCCCCAGTGGCACATCAGAAACCATCTGACTGTGCACGGATCTGTCGAGCAATTCAGTCAATTCCTCGCTGGCAGAAGCCAGACTGATGTGATGTGCCTGATCCAGTCTCACCTGCCAGTATCGTTGCGGTGCAGGCAGGTCCTGCGTGGCGGCGGTCAAAACCAGCGTTGAGGCAGGCGGCAGCTTGTGGATGCCGTTATAGATCGTGTGCGGATCAGGTACATAGCCATAGGCAAAATAATCCGCAATAGCTTCGCGGGAGAGGTCGGCTGGCAAAAGCCCGCTTGCCATCAGGGCAGGCAACTCTGAGGCAAACAGGAGGAAGCCGTCGGCGCTTGTCGCATAGTAAAGAGGCTTTTCCCCCAGCCGGTCACGTGCCAGAGTCAATGTGCGGGCGTTTTTCTGCCAGACGGCAAAGGCAAACATGCCTAGCAGGTCGGGCAAGGCCGCTGCCTGATCTGCTTCCCACATTTCCGTCAGCGCTTCTGTATCGCTTTGTGTACGCAAAGCCATGCTGCGTTGCGCCAGTGTCTTTCGCAGTGCTGCATAATTATAGATTTCGCCATTGAAGCAGAGCACCGTGTCGCCACTATGCGAAACAAAGGGCTGCTGCCCGCCTGCAAGATCAATAATCGCCAGCCTGCGATGGCCGAGGCCGATACCATCCTCAATGAAGAACCCTTCACCATCGGGGCCGCGATGGGCCAGCGCATCTGTCATGCGCGTCAGCGCGTCGCGGTCAATCTGCCGCTGCGCTTTCATGTCCATTATACCTGCGATGCCACACATGACGGCTCCAAAAATCTGGCGATCCCGAACTTGGTCCGTGACATAGTCGGGCTGTTTTCTTAAGAAAGCGCTTTGATTCTCGCTAATTTACTGGCAGGCGCGCTCCATGACCCAGAGTAATGTTTTTGATACAGAAATTCTGACCGCCATTGAGCAGCAACTGGACCATCTGCTGACCCGCCCGGCACAACCCGCGGCGGCAGGTCTTGAGCGTATCTATGCCGCGATGCGCTACAGCGCTCTGGCGGGCGGCAAACGCCTGCGGCCCTATCTGACGGTTTTGGCCGCCGATCTTTTCGACGTGCCTCGCAGCCAGTCGATCCGGGCGGGCAGCGCGATCGAGCTGATCCATTGTTACAGCCTCATCCACGATGATCTGCCTGCGATGGACGACAGTGATCTGCGCCGGGGCCGCGCCACGTCTCATATCGAGTTTGATGACGCTACGGCTGTTCTGGCCGGGGACGCGTTGCTGACAGAGGCTTTCGCCGTGCTGGCGGATGCGGCGACTCACCCGGTGCCGGAAGTGCGCACCATACTTGTCAGCCAGCTGGCCATGGCTGCCGGGCCAATGGGCATGGTCGGTGGGCAGATGATGGACATCATGGCCGAGACCGGCATGGCCGCCGCCGAGGATATTGCCCTCATCCAGTCGCTAAAAACAGGCGCGCTTATCGCTGTTTCCTGCCGCTTCGGGGCCTATCTGGCGCAGGCTGGCCAGCCCGAAACAGATGCTCTCCAGCGCTTCGCCGCTGATATCGGTCTGGCCTTCCAGATCACCGATGATTTGCTGGATGTTTCCGGTTCTGCCGCCCAGACCGGCAAGCCGACCGGGCAGGATGCCATGAACAGCAAACCGACATTCGTTGACCTTCTGGGAGAGACAGGCGCGCGCGAAAAAGCTGCAACCCTGATAGAAGATGCCAAGCAGGCGCTGGCCGTCTTTTCGCCCCGTCAGGAGCCACTGGCGCGCATCGCGGATTTTATCCTGTCGCGCCAGTCCTGAAACCGGCGGTTTGAGATCGCACAAGTGCCTGGGGCCACTAGGGCAGCGGCAGGATGTTTTTCTTGGTGACCTGACGCAGGGTGAAGCTGGATTCAACAGACGCTACATTGTTCATGCGCAGCAGCGTCTCTGACAGAAATGATTCATAATCCACCAGATTGGGAATGATCACCCGCAGGAAATAATCGAACTTGCCGGTCACGAGATAGCATTCCACCACTTCCGGACGCTCGCTGATCTCCGCCTCAAAAGAGCGCAGGGAGGCTTCATCTTCACGCTCCAGCTTGATCATGATGACAACAGTCACACCGATGCCCAGTGCCTCGCGGTTCACCTCGGTGTGGTAACCCTTGATAATATCTTCGGATTCCAGCCGCCGCAGCCGCCGCAGGCACGGCGTAGGGGACAAGCCGACTTTTTCGGCCAGGTCGGCATTCGTGATTCTGGCATTTTCCTGCAGATAATGCAGGATTTTGCGGTCGATTTGGTCGAGTTTCATCGGGCGTTCCTGTTTTTTCGACAGACTTATGACATATAATGCTAAACAGCAACACTCATCAGCAACAACCGCGATGATTTGTGACCGAATCTGATGGCGCTGTGGTAAATTCCACCACAGGCAAAGCTGATACTGGCATTGGCGCCGGCAACGCGATATTTCACTGCCTGTATCACTGCAATCAAGGGAGTGTCGCATGGAGAGCCGCATACTGGACGTGGAAGGCTGGGAGAAGGTTGTACATTTCACGGACAAGGAGACGCAGCTGGAAGCGATTATCTCCGTGCACAACTCAAATCTCGGCTCTGGCCTTGGTGGCTGCCGCGTGCGCAAATATGACAGTTTCGAGGATGGCCTGACCGATGTGAAGCGCCTGTCTCGCGGCATGACCTACAAAAATGCGCTGGGGCATATTCCGTTTGGCGGCGGCAAGGCGGTTGTCTTTGCTGATCCGTATTCAGAGAAAACGCCCGAGATGATGCAGGCCATGGGCCGCGCGATTGACTCGCTTCAGGGGCTGTATGTCAGCGCGCAGGATTCCGGCGTCACAACAGATGATATCCGCGAAATGCGCAAGGCCACCCGCAATGCCGCCGGCGTTGAAGATGAGCAGGGCCGTGGGGGCAACCCGTCCCCGTTCACTGCCTATGGCGTCTGGCAGGGCATGAAGGCAGCCGCGGCCCACAAGCTGGGCAGCGATAGCCTGAAGGGTGTGCGGGTCTCCATTCTGGGCCTTGGGGCTGTCGGGATGGCCCTGGCGGATTATCTGCATCAGGAAGGTGCACGGCTTGTCGTGGCAGATATCAATGACAGGGCGCTGGCCGCCGCGCGCGAGAAATTTGCTGCTGAGGTGGTCAGCCCGGAAGAAGCCTGCGCGCAGGACGTGGACATCTTCGCCCCCTGCGCATTGGGGGGCTCGATCAATGATGGCACAATCAACCGCCTGAAGGCAGGGATCATCGCCGGGGCCGCCAACAACCAGCTCCAGCAACCTGAATTTGATGGTGTGCTGAAAGAAAAAGGCATCCTCTATGCGCCAGATTATGTCATCAATGCAGGCGGTGTCATCAGCATCGGCCATGAGTTTCTTGGCGACTGGAACAGGGACAAACTCTATGGCGCCCTCGACAATATCGCCACAGTCCTGACCCAGATCTTCGAGCGGGCAAAAGCAGAAGACAAGCCCACCGGCATCATCGCCGATACATTGGCCGAAGAGATATTCATGCAGGCCTGAGTGGGGTAGCCATGAGTGGGGCAGGCCTGACATGGCAAGCCGTACAACCTCCGGTCGATTGCTCAGGATGACGGGTCTCCGGCTTTTGGCAAGCTGAAGAACATCAAGATACTTATGTGCTGCCTTCTGCCATGGCTTATGATCAAGCCACCTGCCTGGTGATTTGCGCGAACACACCATCCTGCCTTCGCAGCGCCACAGGGCAATGCGATGGCACCCCTGTGGCAGGTGACTACAAAATCAGGTTGCGACTGGCGGCGGCCACGCGCTACGGTTTGAAAAAACATGAAGGCCGCACAAGTGGCCCCAGGTCAGCGAGGACGCAACAGTGACCAGTGACAGCACCCCCTCCCGAAAGGCAGAGGCGGGCGGGGGAGGTGACTCATCCCCCCGGAAAAAAAATAAAAAAAGGCGCCAGAATATCAGTGCCCGGCGCCTGAAGAAGCTGAAAGCCGCTCATGCCGGCCTGCAGACCCCGCCAGAGGGCGAGGTGCAGGTGGAAAAGCGCTTGGAAAAAGACTGGCGACCCGCCCCGATATTTTCGGCCAAATATGCCGCCATTGACCTTGGTACCAATAATTGCCGCCTGCTGATCGCCAGCCCCCATAAACAGGGTTTTCGCGTCGTCGATGCCTTTTCACGCATTGTGCGCCTTGGCGAAGGCGTGAGCCAGTCGGGTCGCTTGTCCGATGAGGCAATGGATCGCACGATAGAGGCGCTCAAGATTTGCGCCGACAAGGTCCGGCAGCGCCGCGTGACGGCGCTGCGCAGCATCGCCACACAGGCCTGCCGCATGGCTGACAATGGCGAGGAATTTCTCGCCCGTGTGCGGCAGGAAACGGGGCTGACTTTTGACCTGATCTCGCCGGAAGAAGAGGCGGGACTTTCCGTGCGGGGCTGCCTTGATCTGACGGACCCGACCTCGGAAGCGGTGCTGGTTTTTGACATTGGCGGTGGCTCGACGGAAATTTCCTGGGTGCGCCGTGTCCGCGAAGCCAGTGACACACGGCCGGCACGGCATCGGATTGTCAGCTGGACCTCCATCCCGCTGGGCGTGGTTTCCGTGTCCGAGCGCTTTGACGGGCGTGATCTCACCCGCGAGACTTATGATGAAATCGTTGAACTGGTCGCTGAAAAGGTCCGCGCGTTTGAGGGCGCAGACGAGATGCGCCCGCTCTTCGAGGCGGGCCGGGCGCACCTGCTGGGCACATCGGGCACTGTCACCAGCATTGCGGGCGTGCATCTGGGGTTGAAAAAATATAATCGCCGCGATGTGGACGGCATCTGGCTCGCGTCCGAGCGGGCGGTGGCGTTGTCGGAAAAACTGCGCGGCATGACCTACGAGCAACGTCAGCGCGAGCCGTGTATCGGGCCGGATCGCGCTGATCTCGTGGTGCCAGGTTGCGCCATTCTGGAAGGGATCCTGACCGCATGGCCCTCCACGAGAATCAGGGTGGCCGATCGTGGCCTGCGCGAAGGCATTCTTTCCGAGTTGATCGCTAGGGACCGCAAGACACGGCGCAAACGCCGCCGGCGCCGTCGGTAGGAAACAGCCATAAAAGAGACTGGCATCAAAACGACTCTTCCGTTATGTGGGCACATGGAGCACTCGAAACGGCATAAATCAGGCAAAAAGGCAAAATACCGCGCTGCCGAAAAGTCGTCTTCTGCGCCCAAAAAGTCCAAAAGCCATACTGATATTTCCAGAACCGCCCTGGGCGAGGAACCGGAAAAGCGCAGTCTCAAGTCCCGCCCCACAGGCGATGCGGACCAGCGCGCCAAGCGTGAGCTTGCCACGAAGGTGAAAACGGCCAAGGGTCGCAAAATCTCTTCCACGCTCTGGCTGCAACGGCAGTTGAACGATCCATTCGTCGCCAAGGCAAAAGCAGAAGGTTACCGCTCCCGCGCGGCCTACAAGCTTCAGGAAATTGACGAGAAATACCGGATATTGCGCAAGGGCGCGCGCGTTGTTGATCTTGGCGCTGCCCCCGGTGGCTGGTGCCAGATCGCGGCAAAAGTTGTCGGCCCCAGCGGCAAGGTTGTCGGCATCGATTACCTGCCGATGCCCCCGGTGCCCGGCACACAGGTGCTGGAGATGGATTTTCTCGATGAAGAAGCGCCAGACAGGCTGAAAGCATTGCTGGATGGCGATGCAGATATCGTCTTGTCAGATATGGCCGCCCCGACAACCGGCCATCCCGCCACAGATCATCTGCGCATCATTGCTCTGGCGGAAACCGCGCTTGATTTCGCCGAGGAAGTGCTGGCCGAAGGTGGCCATTTTGTCGCCAAGGTATTTCAGGGCGGCGCCGATCATGACCTTTTGATACGCCTCAAGAAGAATTTCCGCAAAGTGCTGCACGCCAAGCCGAAAGCCAGCCGACAGGATTCAGCTGAGATGTATGTGGTTGCCACCGGGTTCAGGGGGAGAAAAGCATGAAAATCTGGGTTTCCAGCCTTGCCATGGTGCACCAGGTCGCACGCGATAATAGTCCCGCCCGAATTGTCAGCCTGCTCGGCCCGGATACGCCATTTCCTGATGTTGAGGGATATGGGCCTGATATTCATCACCGCGTCTGCCTGGATGATGACCGCAAACCGATTGAGGGTCGTCTGACACCAAACGAGGCGCATGTTTCCGGTGCGATTGATTTCCTGAAAGACTGGAACCCGGATGATGCGATGCTCGTGCATTGCTGGGCTGGCATCAGTCGTTCCTCCGCGACCGCTTTCATCGCTGCGTTTCTGCATAATCCGGATATTGATGAAAGCCTCATTCTGGATGATATCAGGGAGGCGTCTCCCACAGCTTTCCCCAACACCCGTATTGTTGCGATCGCGGATGATCTGATGGGGCGGAGTGGGCGCATGGCCAATGCCGCCACCCGGATGTGCAGCGACCCGGACCGGACCAGCCGCGCTTATCAGATCGGCGAAGCGGTGCCTTTTTCCATCCGTGCGAGATTTTGACTGGAGTACAAAATGCAAATACGTGAAGCCCTGACCTTTGATGATGTCCTGCTGGAGCCGGGCGCATCTGAAGTCATCCCCTCGCAGGTGGATGTTACTGCGCGCCTGACCCGGGATATTACCCTCAATATACCAATCATTGCCTCTGCCATGGACACGGTGACTGAAGCACAGATGGCCATTGCCATGGCGCAGAATGGTGGCCTCGGTGTGCTGCACCGCAATCTCTCGATTGAGGAACAGGCCGAACATGTGCGCCGGGTTAAGCGTTATGAAAGCGGCATGGTCGTCAACCCGGTAACCCTGACACCGGAAGATACATTGCGCACTGCACAGGATATCATGATCGAGCGCAAGATTTCGGGTTTTCCGGTTGTCGAGAACCGCGATGCCAATGGTGTTGGCAAGCTGGTTGGGGTGCTGACCAATCGCGATATGCGCTTTGCGACGAATTTTGACCAGCCCGTGCGCGACCTGATGACTTCTGTTGATCTCGTAACCGTAAAGCCGGGCGCCACGCGCGAAGAAGTGAAAGAGCTCTGCCACAAGCGCCGCATTGAGCGCGTGGTTGTTGTCGATGATGATTATCGCTGCATTGGCCTGATGACGGTCAATGACATTGAAAAGTCAGAGAAGTTTCCGCTTGCCTGCAAGGACACTGCAGGCCGGTTGCGGGTTGCCGCTGCGTCCACCGTGGGCGATCAGGGTTTTGCCCGGGTAGAAGCGATCATGGATGCGGGGGTAGATGTGATCGTTATTGATACCGCTCACGGACATTCCTCGCAGGTGGTCAGGCAAGTGGAGCGGGTCAAGAAACTGTCCAATTATACACAGGTTATTGCGGGCAATGTCGCCACCTATGAAGCCGCCAAGGCGCTGGCACTGGCGGGTGCTGATGCTATCAAGGTTGGTATCGGCCCGGGGTCGATCTGTACAACCCGCATTGTGGCGGGCGTCGGCGTGCCTCAGCTCACAGCCGTTTCTGATGCTGCCCGCGCCGCGAAAGAGGAAGGCATTCCCGTCATCGCCGATGGTGGGATCAAATATTCCGGCGATATGGCAAAGGCTCTGGCTGCCGGGGCGGACTGCTGCATGATCGGCTCCCTTCTGGCGGGTACGGATGAAGCACCCGGTGAAGTGTTCCTCTATCAGGGCCGGTCCTACAAGTCATATCGCGGCATGGGCTCTATCAGCGCCATGGCGCGTGGTTCAGCTGACCGGTATTTTCAGGCTGATGTGAAAGAGCAGATGAAACTGGTGCCAGAGGGTATTGAGGGGCGCGTCGGCTATAAAGGCCCGGCGGCGCCAATTCTGCATCAGTTGATTGGCGGGGTACGTGCCAGTATGGGCTATGTCGGAGCGGCAACCCTGTCGGAACTGCAGGAAAAGGCGCGGTTTGTAAAAATTACCAATGCGGGCTTGCGCGAAAGCCACGTACACGATGTGTCTATCACCCGTGAAGCGCCAAATTACCCAACGTCGAGCTAGATGACTTACGAAGAATACAACGCTTTTTGTGGCTCATTGCCGGCGACGACCCATGTGGTGCAGTGGGGCGGCTCCCATGTCTGGAAAGTTGGCGGCAAGATGTTTGCAGTTGGTGGCTGGGATGACGGGGCGCATCCGCATATCACTTTCAAGGTATCGGATATTGCCTGGGAGTTTCTCAAAGAAGCGCCCGGGTGTCGGCCTGCGCCATATCTGGCCTCGCGCGGGATGAAATGGATACAGAGCTATGACAGCCCCGGTCTTAGCGATGCCGAATTGAAAGATTACCTCACAGACTCTCACAAGCTGGTGTCGCTCGGCCTGACCAAAAAGAAGCAGAAAGAGCTTGGATTGAATCAGGACCAGCCATGAAAGAGTCAGGCCGCTTGAGCGGTGCAATAGAAGTGTTGGAGAATTTCGAGGCGCAGCATGTGCCTCTGAAGATCTGCCTGACAGATTGGGGCAGGGCGCACCGTTTTGCCGGGTCCGGGGATCGCTCGTGGATTTCATCCCTGTGTCATGATGTTGTGCGTCGCCGCCAGTCTCTGGCCTCTCAGATGCAAGATGATACACCGCGCGCGGCTTGCCTTGCAGCGCTGCGTTGGGGATGGGGCTGGGACGCCGAACACCTTGCCGGTGTTGCCGCCGAAGAGCCTCATGGGCCTGGTGCACTGACAGCAGAAGAGCAGTATGCTCTTGAGACGGATGGTCACATTGATGCCGCAGATACCGCATATCGGGCAGATCTGCCGGCATGGCTTCTGTCGGATTTTGCTGTAGAGGAAGCAGCGCTGGTGCCAGAAGGGCAGGCCATAGCAGCGCGCGCGCCCATAGATCTGCGGGCCAATACGCTTAAGGCGGATACTGAGAAAGTTCTCAAAAGCCTGAGCAAAATCAATGCGCAGCCTGCGGCGTTTATACAAACTGCCCTGCGCATTGCGCCGCCCGAAGCTCAGCAGAAAAGCCCGGCGCTCGACGCCATGCCTGCTTTTGCCAAAGGATGGGTGGAAGTGCAGGACCTTGGCTCCCAACTGGCTGCTCTGGCTGTTGGTGATGTAGCCGGTAAGCAGATTCTGGACTATTGCGCGGGGGCTGGCGGCAAGACGCTGGCGCTGGCGGCACTTTCTGGCAATTCCGGACAGGTCTTCGCGTGGGATGTGGAGCCGCGGCGTCTGGCGCCTCTGTATGAGCGCATACGCCGCGCTGGCACGCGCAATGTGCAGGTGCGCAGCCCTGCAGACGGTGCCACGCTGGACGACTTGACGCAGAAAATGGATGTTGTTTTCGTCGATGCGCCTTGCTCAGGCTCTGGTACATGGCGGCGCAAACCGGACGCCAAATGGCGGCTGACGTCAGCGCAACTCGCCAAACGACACGCGCAGCAGGATGATGCGCTGGCCACAGCCAGTCAATTCGTAAAGCCGGGCGGATTGCTTGTATATGTGACCTGCTCGATCATCAGTTCTGAAAATCGCACCCGTGTTGATCATTTTCTGCAGACCCATACGGATTTTCAGGAATCTGACGCGCTTGCACAGATGCAGCAGTCAGGCCTGCTCAAAGATGACGCAGCTGAGAACCTGCGGCTTTGTCTGTCATTAACCGGAAGCCTTCAGCTCACGCCATACCGTACCAACACAGACGGCTTTTTCATTTCCACACTTTTCAAGAAAGGGTGACCCCTGACCATGTTAGACCCTGAGATCACCAAGCACCACGAACGCGCCCTGATTGTGGATTTCGGCAGCCAGGTGACCCAGCTCATCGCCCGCCGTCTGCGTGAAGACGGCATCTATTGTGAAATCCATCCTTTCAACAAGGTGGGGTCTGCTTTTCTTGAAGAATACGCGCCCAAGGCAATCATTCTCTCGGGCGGGCCTGCCAGTGTCTCCCTTGAAACAAGCCCGCGCGCAGATGATGCCGTTTTCAATCTCGGCATCCCTGTTCTTGGCATCTGTTATGGTGAACAGACCATGGTGGCGCAGTTGGGCGGCGCAGTTGAAAATGCTGACCACCGGGAATTTGGCCGGGCACAAATTGAAGTCATCAGCGACAGCCCGTTATTTGAAGGGGTCTGGCAGAAGGGACAGCATTATCAGGTCTGGATGAGCCATGGGGACAGGGTCATCAATCTGCCTGACGGTTTTGAGGCGATTGCGGTGACGCCGTCAGCACCCTTCGCTGCCATCGCCGATGAGGCACGTCAGTACTATGCCGTTCAGTTCCATCCGGAAGTTGTGCACACGACGGATGGGGCAAAATTGCTCAGCAATTTCACCCGAAATATCTGCGGTCTTGGGGGGGACTGGACCATGGCTGCCTTCCGGGAGGAGATGATTGGTAAAATCCGGGCGCAGGTTGGCGACGGGAAAGTCATTTGTGGTCTGTCCGGCGGCGTTGATTCATCAGTGACCGCCGTGTTGATCCACGAAGCCATTGGTGAGCAACTGACATGTGTTTTCGTTGATACCGGGCTGATGCGGGCAGGGGAGGCTGATGAGGTCGTTCAGCTGTTCCGTGATGCTTATAACATTCCGCTTATTCATGTACAGGCGGAGGATCTGTTTCTGGGGGAGCTTGCAGGTGTTGATGACCCGGAGCAGAAGCGCAAGATTATCGGCAGGCTGTTTATTGAGGTATTTGAAAAGGAGGCTGCCAAAGTTGGTGACGCCAAATTCCTGGCGCAGGGCACCCTCTATCCGGATGTGATTGAAAGTGTCTCCTTCGATGGCGGGCCGTCGGTCACCATCAAGTCCCACCATAATGTCGGAGGTCTGCCGGAGCGGATGAATATGGCCCTTGTTGAACCCTTGCGGGAGCTGTTCAAGGATGAAGTGCGCGCGCTTGGGCGAGAGCTTGGCCTGCCGGATCATTTCGTTGGCCGTCATCCTTTCCCGGGGCCGGGGCTGGCCATTCGCATTCCCGGCGCTGTCACCAAGGAAAAAGCAGATCTTCTGCGCAAGGCAGATACGATCTATCTTGATGAAATCCGCAAGGCCGGTCTGTATGATGCCATCTGGCAGGCTTTCTCGGTGCTGCTGCCCGTTCGCACGGTTGGAGTCATGGGCGACGAGCGCACATATGACCATGTGCTGGCTTTGCGCGCGGTGACCTCAACAGACGGTATGACGGCTGATTACTACCCGTTCGACCACGACTTCTTCGGCCGCACGGCCACCCGCATCATCAACGAAGTGCGCGGCGTCAACCGCGTCGTCTATGACATAACCTCCAAACCCCCCGGCACAATCGAGTGGGAATAGCATAATCTGCCACATGAGGGCTGCTGTGATGTTGAAAAATAATGTTGCATTGCGGTATGGAGCATAATAATGTTCGCTTCCGCGCTGAGACAGTGCACCGTTCACGCAAACCAGAAAAACTTATGGGCCCCCTGTGGGCAGGCTTTAATATACACGCATGTCACAGATTAAAGAGCCAATGCTGAAATTCGTCTCGCGCGCGCGGCAGACCCCTGAAAAGCGGGAAGCTGCAGCGCGGCGAGAGGACTTTGATGAAATCTACGCGCAATTCGCCGCCACCCGTGCGGCGGAGCAGGCGGCACGATGCAGTCAGTGCGGGGTGCCGTTTTGTCAAAACCACTGCCCGCTGGGTAATGACATTCCCGATTGGCTGAAGCTGGTTGCGGAAGGCCGGTTGCAGGACGCCTATGCGGTTTCGTCCGCAACGAACAATATGCCGGAAGTGTGTGGCCGCATTTGCCCGCAGGACAGGTTGTGCGAAGGTGCCTGTGTCATTGAGCAGTCTGGTCACGGGACCGTCACGATCGGCTCTGTCGAACAATACATCACGGAAACGGCCTGGCAGGAGGGCTGGATCAAGCCGGTCAAGCCAATCAGGGAGCGCCCTGAAACGATCGGCATTATTGGGGCCGGTCCCGCCGGGCTCGCTGCCGCTGAAGAATTGCGCCGCGCCGGTCTGCAGGTCACGGTTTATGACCGTTATGACCGTGTAGGCGGTCTGCTGATTTACGGTATTCCCAATTTCAAGCTGGAAAAGCAGATTGTCGAGCGGCGCACCAGATATCTGGAAGAAAGTGGAGTGGTTTTTCGGCTCAACTTTGAAATTGGCAAGGATGAAACCTTTGCGGCGCTGCGTGAAAAGCATGATGCTGTTCTGATCGCGACGGGCGTTTACAAATCCCGCGAGCTTGTCTGTCCCGGCATTGGCAATAACGGCGTGATTGCAGCGCTTGATTATCTGACAGCGTCGAACTGCACGGGGCTGGATGATAAAGTCCCGGCTTTTGATGACGGCAGCTTGAATGCGGCTGGCCGCAAGGTTGTGGTCATTGGCGGCGGGGATACAGCGATGGACTGCGTGCGCACGGCTGTTCGACAGGGGGCTGCATCAGTCACGTGTCTTTATCGGCGTGACCGGAAGAATATGCCTGGATCGGCGCGTGAAGTGGCTAACGCCGAAGAAGAAGGCGTGGTTTTCGAATGGCTTGCTGCGCCAAAGGCCATTTTGGGGGACAGTAACAACGCCGCTGGCGTCCGCGCTGCCCGCATTGAGCTGGGCGAGCCGGATGAGTCTGGGCGCCGGGCACCGATAGAGATTCCGGATGCTCAGACGGACTATCAGGCGGACATGGTGATCAAGGCTCTGGGCTTTGAGCCGGAGGACCTGCCGTTGATGTTTGATCAGCCAGAGCTGAAAACAACCAGCTGGGGCACGCTCCGTGTGCGTCCGTCATCGCTCGAGACAAATCTGCCCGGTGTCTACGCGGCGGGTGATATCGTCCGTGGTGCCTCGCTCGTGGTCTGGGCAATCAAGGATGGCCGTGATGCCGCTGCTGCCATTACGGCTGAAATGGACGCCAGAGCGACCGCCAGTTTCGCCGCGGAATAACAGGAAAGTACGCAATGAGTATGACCGATGTCATCGCGACATATCAGCAACGACGCCAGCGCCTGATTGAGGCGGGGGCCTACGACCCGGCATCAGAACATGATGCCTGTGGCGTTGGTCTGGTCGTGGCGCTGGATGCCACGCCGCGGCGTGAAATTGTTGATATGGCGATCTCCGCACTGAAGGCCGTATGGCATCGTGGTGCGATAGATGCGGATGGCAAGACAGGCGATGGTGCCGGCATTCGCCTCAATGTCCCGCAGGAACTGTTTCGTGATTTTGTTGAAACAACAGGTCACCGTGCGGGGAGTGCTGATATTTGCGTTGGCATGGTCTTCCTGCCACGCACAAATTTCAGCGCACAGGATTCAGCACGCGCTATTGTCGAGTCGGAGATTCTGCGCCGGGGCTTTTATATCTATGGCTGGCGGCAGGTGCCGGTGCAGGCGGGGTGCCTTGGGGAAAAGGCGAATGCCACGCGCCCGGAAATAGAACAGATCCTGTTTCACGATCCGCGCAACCGGCCACAGGAGGAGCTTGACCGCATCCTTTATGTTGTGCGCCGACGCATTGAGCAGCGTGCGCGCGAATTGGCCATGAACGAATTCTATGTCTGCTCTCTCTCGTCGCAGGATGTCATCTATAAGGGCATGTTCCTCGCGGAGGATATTGACCGGTTCTACACGGACCTTCAGGACGAGCGCTTTGTCTCCCGCGTGGCGATCTTCCATCAACGCTATTCAACCAATACGTTCCCGGAATGGCGTCTGGCCCAGCCCTTCCGGATGCTGGCCCATAATGGTGAGATCAATACCATCAAGGGCAATACCAACTGGATGAAAAGCCACGAAATCCAGATGACATCAGAAGTGTTCGGCGAGGATGGTGAATACACCAAGCCTGTCATTCAACCTGGCTCATCGGATTCAGCTGCGCTCGACCAGGTCTTTGAATTGCTGGTGCGGGCCGGGCGACCGGCAACAGTTGCCAAAACGCTGTTGATCCCTGAAGCATGGTCAAAACGTGTGTCAACCATGCCGACAGAATGGCGTGCTTTGTACGAGTACTGTAATTCCGTAATGGAACCATGGGATGGCCCGGCCGCAATCGCCGCCTATGACGGTCGATGGGCGATTGCGGGGCTGGACCGTAATGGTCTGCGCCCGTTGCGTTATGCGATCACCGATGACGGCATTCTGGCTGTCGGTTCTGAAACAGGTATGTGTCCGCTTGGCAACCGCAAGGTTATCCGGCGTGGCTCGATAGAGCCGGGGCGCACTATTGCTGTTGATCTGGAGAAGGCAGAGTTTTACGATTCTGACAAATTGCTCGATCGGCTCGCGTCCAAACAGCCCTATACTAAGTGGGTTCAGAACATCGTTGAGCTTGAAGGGCGCATCGGCCCTGGCGCGGAAGAGAAGATGTTCGAGCCGGAAGAGTTGATGCGACGGCAGGCGGCCGCTGGTCTTGATCTTGAGACGCTCGATCTGATCCTGCGCCCCATGGCGGAGACAGGCAAGGAAGCTATCGGTTCCATGGGCGACGATACCCCGATTGCCGTGCTCTCCCGCAATTATCGTCCGCTATCGCACTTCTTCCGGCAGAATTTCAGTCAGGTTACCAACCCGCCCATAGACCCCTTGCGCGAAAGCGGCGTCATGAGTCTCAAGACGCGGTTCAAGAACCTGGGCAACATTCTGGCCACCAGCGAAACCCAGACAGATGTGTTCGCCCTGGAAAGTCCGATCCTGACCAATGGCATGTTCAGTCGCCTGAAAGGATTGCTGGACGAAAAAATAGTCGAGATCGACTGCACGTATGATGCTGCCGGTATCAAGAAGGATGGCACATCCCTGCGCCGGGCGCTGGACCGCATCCGTCAGGAGGCGGAATATGCAGTCAACAAGGGTGCTGGCCATATCGTCCTGACAGATGCGCATCAAAGCGCGGGGAAAATAGCGGTGCCGATGATTCTGGCCGCCGCCGGCGTCCACACCCACCTCACCAATGCAGGCAAGCGTTCATTCTGCTCGATTATTGTGCGCTCGGCAGAATGTCTTGATGCTCATTATGCCGCCGTATTGATCGGCACGGGCGCGACGGCAGTGAACCCGTATCTGGCCCTGGACAGTATCCGGCGGGCCCACCAGCGCGGTGATTATCGTGACACGGACATCGGTGACTGTGCGTATAATTACAAATGTGCGCTGGAAGCTGGCCTTCTTAAAATCATTTCCAAAATGGGGATCTCGGTCATCTCTGCCTATCGCGGGGGCTGCAATTTCGAAGCGCTGGGTCTCTCGCGGATGCTGGTCGCCGAATTTTTCCCCGGCATGACCAGCCGCATCTCCGGCATTGGTCTGGCGGGTCTTGAAGAGAAGACTGCCGAGTTGCACGCATCTGCCTGGTGCAGTGATGCGCCGCCATTGCCGGTTGGCGGGTTCTATCGTCACCGTCGTCGGGGGGAGCATCATGTTCTCGAAGCAACCCTTATTGCTGATTTGCAAAAGGCTGTGCGCGAGGATGACCGTCAGGCTTATCAGCGCTACACACAGGCGCTTGAAAGTCAGCCGCCGGCGCAACTGCGCGATCTTTTGCGCTGGCGAGCTACAGGGCCAGAGACAAATCTGGAGCAGGTGGAAACATCCAGCGCGATCCGGCGTCGCTTCATAACGCCGGGCATGTCGCTGGGCGCACTTTCTCCCGAAGCCCATGGGACCCTGAATATCGCCATGAACCGCATCGGTGCGCGATCTGTTTCCGGTGAGGGCGGGGAGGATGCCGCGCGTTATACGCCGCATCCCAATGGTGATAACGAAAACTCTGCCATCAAACAGATCGCCTCTGGGCGTTTCGGGGTAACCGCAGAATATCTTAATCAGTGCCGGGAAATTGAAATCAAGGTTGCCCAAGGGGCAAAGCCTGGCGAGGGCGGCCAGCTGCCGGGCTTCAAGGTAACTGAATTTATCGCCAGGATGCGCCATGCAACACCGGGCGTCACGTTAATCTCGCCGCCACCGCATCACGACATCTATTCGATCGAAGACCTTGCCCAGTTGATCTATGATCTGAAGCAGATCAACCCGGAAGCGCGGGTGTGCGTCAAACTCGTTTCGGCATCCGGCATTGGGGCGATTGCGGCAGGTGTTGCCAAGGCGAAGGCGGATACTATCCTCATTTCGGGTAATGTCGGTGGCACCGGGGCAAGTCCGCAAACATCCATCAAGTTTGCCGGTGCCCCGTGGGAGCTTGGCCTGGCAGAAGCACATCAGGTTCTGACCCTCAATAACCTGCGTGAACAGGTAACGCTGCGTACTGATGGCGGCATCCGGACGGGCCGTGATGTCGTAATCGCCGCAATGCTGGGCGCAGAAGAATTTGGCATCGGCACCATTTCGCTGGTTGCCATGGGCTGCCTGATGGTGCGGCAGTGCCATTCAAATACGTGCCCGGTGGGTGTCTGCACACAGGATCAGGATTTGCGGGATCGTTTCCCCGGAACGCCGGAGCATGTGGTCAATCTGATGACATTCATCGCAGAAGAAGTGCGCCAGATACTCAGTGCACTGGGTGTCAATTCTCTGGAAGAGATTATCGGTCGCTCAGACCTTCTGAATCAGGTATCGCGCGGGGAGCCGCATCTGGATGACCTCGATCTCAACCCGATCCTGATCCGCGCTGATGCAGGAGACGGGCCGAAGCGATCCAGTCGGCAGGGGCGGATCGAAGTCTCCGACACGCTCGACCAGCGTATTGCCCCGGAACTTGTGCCGTTTTTTGAGCGTCGCGAGAAACTGCAACTCTCTTATCCGGTGCGCAACACGGACCGGGCCATCGGCACACGGATTTCCTCGCATATTGTGAGAAATTTCAATCCCTCGGACCTCTCGGAAGATCACCTGACTCTACGCCTGAACGGCTCTGCCGGTCAGTCCCTCGGGGCTTTTGCGGCACGTGGCCTGCGTATTGTGGTTGATGGGGATGCCAATGACTATGTCGGCAAGGGTCTTTCAGGCGCGACGATTGTGGTGCGCCCGGAGGATCAGACGGGTGTCAGCAATGATGCGATCATCGGTAACACCAGCCTTTATGGCGCAACATCCGGCGCGCTTTTCGCTGCGGGCCGTGCGGGCGGGCGCTTTGCGGTGCGCAATTCTGGTGTCATCAGCGTGATTGAAGGCTGCTCTGCCAATGGCTGCGAATATATGACAGGCGGCATCGCCGTCATCCTTGGCACCGTCGGTGCGAATTTCGCGGCGGGCATGACAGGCGGCAAGGCCTATGTGTTGGATGATGACGGCACATTCGAAGGGATGGTCAATCCGGACAGTGTCGCCGTGCGCCGGTTTGCGGCAGGCGATGACGACCGGGAATGTCATGACCTGGTAGAGCGCCACTGGCGAGAGACGAAATCACCACGCGCCCGGGGGTTGCTCGATGACTGGACAAATGCCCGGACGAAATTCTTTGTTGTCGAACCACTGGAACTTCTGGCACGTCAAAAACAACAGACGGTCGCAAAATCCGCATAATCTGCGGGGACACCAGAGCAATGACACAGACAGAAGACTTTTACCGGATCCAGCGCCTCCCGCCTTATGTGTTTGAGGAAGTCAACAATCTCAAATCCTCTCTGCGCGGTCAGGGCAGGGACATTATCGACCTCGGCATGGGCAACCCGGACATGCCGCCGCCCGATCATGTGATTGAAAAGCTGGTTGAAACGGCACGTAATCCGCGTGCGCACCGCTATTCCGCCTCCAAAGGCATAGGGGGCCTGCGCAAGGCAATCGCGCGATATTATCAGCGCCGCTTCGATGTGCCCCTGAACCCGGATACGGAGGTTGTCGCGACCCTCGGCTCCAAGGAAGGCTTTGCCAATCTTGCCCAGGCCATCACGGCCCCGCAGGATATTGTGCTCTCCCCGGACCCGGCCTATCCGATCCACGCCTATGGCTTCATCATCGCTGGCGGTGTTGTCGGGGCGATACCGGCCCTGTCGCCAGAGCAGTATCTGGCGGGCCTGCACGAGGCGGCAAAAAGCACACGCGCAAAAGTCATGGTGCTGAACTATCCTTCAAACCCGACAGCCCAAACGGTCGAGCTTGATTTCTACCGGGATGCCGTTGCGCTCGCCAGGAAGCATGACATAATTATTTTTTCTGATCTGGCCTATAGCGAAATTTATTACGAGACGCCGCCGCCCTCGATCTTTCAGGTGGAGGGTGCGAAGGATGTGGCGGTGGAAGTCAATTCCCTCTCCAAAACCTTTTCCATGGCCGGCTGGCGTGTGGGCATGGCTGTTGGCAATGAACGCTTGATCAGTGCACTGGCGCGGGTGAAGTCGTATCTCGATTATGGCGCGTTCACCCCAATTCAGGTGGCTGCCGTGGCGGCGCTGGATGGGCCGGTTTCAGCGATCGACGAGATTCGCGCGACCTATCGTGCGCGCCGCGATACATTGATCGACCATTTCAACAAAGCCGGATGGGAAATACCTGTGCCGGCTGCCTCCATGTTCGCCTGGGCGCCAATCCCGGAAAAATATGCGGCTCTTGGCTCTGTCGCTTTTGCCAAGCTGTTGATGGAGGAGGCTGACGTTGCTGTCGCCCCCGGTCTTGGCTTCGGGGAGCGCGGCGACGGGCATGTGCGCATCGGGCTTGTCGAGAATCAGCAACGCATTCGTCAGGCTGCCCGCAATCTCAAGCGCCTTTTCAGTGCATGAGCGCGGCAACAGGAATATCCTCGGCAAACCGGCTGGTAATAAAGGTCGGCTCCGCGCTCCTGTGTGATGCGCACGGCCAGCCACGCCGGGACTGGCTGGCAGGTCTTGCCGCTGATATTGATCAGCTGCGCAAAAAAAATATTGAAGTCATTGTCGTTACCTCCGGCGCGATCGCGCTTGGCAAGCCGCGCCTGGGTCTCACCGGCGTATTGCGCCTTGATGAAAAGCAGGCAGCGTCTGCTGCCGGACAGGTCCTGTTGTCACAGGTCTGGCAGGGCGCGTTTGATCCGTTCGGGATTCAGGTCGCACAGATATTGCTGACACTGGATGATACGGAGAACAGGCGGCGCTATCTGAACGCCCGCAACACATTCCGCACCCTGCTGGATGTACAAGCCCTGCCGCTGGTCAATGAAAACGACACCATCGCCACCAGTGAAATCCGCTATGGTGACAATGACCGTCTTGCCGCCCATGCCGCTCAGCTCTGCGAAGCGGATTTGCTTGTCATCCTGTCAGATGTTGACGGGTTATATACCAGTGATCCGCGTGTTGACCCGTCAGCACAGCTCATGCCGCTGGTGAAAAAAATAACACCGCAAATAGAGGCGCTCGCGACCGGCCCCAATGTGCAGGCCGGCATGGGGTCCGGGGGCATGGCCTCAAAAATTGCGGCGGCAAAAATTGCCGGACGCAACGGGTGTGCCACCCTCATCGCCCAGGGCCGGCGGGACCATCCGCTGCGCGCCCTGCAGGAAGGGGCGCCTGCCACATTGATTGAGCCATCACGATCCCCCGAAAATGCAAGACGGCAATGGATCGCCGGTCGCTTGCAGCCATCCGGTATCATCAACCTTGATGCCGGTGCGGTTGAGGCCGTGCGCCATGGTAACAGTCTTCTTCCCGCAGGGGTCATTTCAGCCAGTGGCGACTTCGCCAGGGGGGATGCTGTCAGTCTGTGCGATCCGGCAGGGCGCCCCGTTGCGCAGGGGCTTGCCGCCTGGTCCGCTGGAGAGATAAAAAAAATTGCTGGCCTCAAGTCGGATATGATTGAAAAAAAAATCGGTTATCGCCGTCGCCCGGCGATCGTTGAAAAAAATGATCTGGTGCTGATGGAGCAGGAAAAAAATGATTCTTGATGACGCACAGCCAAATGATCTGCCTGTGTATATGGATGCCCTTGCCACACATGCGCAATCTGCAGCGCAGGCACTGGCCACAGCCACCAGCGAAAAAAAATCTGCCGCGCTTCTGGCCGCGGCCACTGCGATCCAGGCCAGGGCCGATGAGCTGTTGCAGGTCAACAGTCACGAAGTCGCTGCCGCCAGTGAGCGTGGTCAGCAGGCGTCTTTCGTGGACAGGATGCAGCTATCCCCGGCGCGCATTGACGATATCTGTGAGAGCCTCAAAAAAATATCTGCCCTGCCAGACCCCGTCGGTCAGGTCATTCGGGAATGGTCCGTGCCGAGTGGGCTCAAGTTTGAGCGGCTGCGCACGCCCATTGGCGTCATTGCCGTCATCTATGAGAGCCGCCCCAATGTGACGGTTGATGCTGCGGCTCTGGCGGTCAAATCCGGTAACGCCGTCATCCTGCGCGGTGGCTCGGAATGTATCGAGACAGCAAAGATACTGCACGCAGCCTTTCGCGAGGGACTGATCGCGGCAGGCTTGCCTGCTTATGCTGCCCAGATCGTCGAGACACCAGACCGCGACGCGGTCGGCCTGTTGCTGGGTGGCCTTGAGAACCGCATTGATCTTGTCATCCCCCGGGGCGGTAAATCGCTGGTCTCGCGCATCCAGACCGAGGCGCGTGTGCCGGTGCTCAGCCATCTTGATGGCATCTGCCATGTTTATCTCGATAAAGATGCTGACCTTGAGAAGGCCGTCAGCATCACGCTCAATTCAAAGATGCGCCGTACCGGCGTCTGCGGGGCGGCTGAAACCCTGTTGATTGATCGGGCGCGGCTGCACGATCTGCTGCCACCAGTTATTGCTGCCCTGAAAGAGGCTGGCTGCGAACTGCGCGGCGACCATCTGGTACTGGAAGCAGATAATACCCTCACGCCTGCGATCGAGATGGACTGGCATACGGAATATCTGTCCCCCATACTTTCTGTCGCGGCAGTTGACGGTGTCGTCGGGGCCATCTCGCATATCAGGCACTATTCATCTGGTCACACCGAGGCGATCGTGACGGAGAATGAAGAGACAGCCCACCAGTTTCTCACTGGCGTGGACAGTGCAATCGTCCTGCACAACGCTTCCACCCAGTTTGCGGATGGTGGCGAGTTCGGGATGGGTGCGGAAATCGGCATCGCCACAGGACGGTTACATGCGCGCGGGCCCGTTGGTCTTGAAGAATTGACGACCTACAAGACAGTGGTGCGCGGGAGCGGGCATATCAGGCCCTGACCACTGCTGGCGGCATAAGAGTGACAGATCATGCTCAATGCCAGTGATATTGCTCAATCATGCGCATTCAGTGCAGAAATTTAGCATTTTTTGCTTTTCGTTAAGCCTTCATTCACCTATAGAAAGGAACAAGGGTTAATAGAACTCTTTAGAGGACATGAGACAGATGATCGCATCATTGCTCCAGACAGAAGTGGCAGGCACAACAGCAAGCACAGGTTTCACCCTGTTTGCTGCGCTACTCCTACTTGTGGTTCTCGTGATCAGCCCTGTGTCGGGGGCGGCCAGGGAGTGTGCTAATTAAGCAGTATGCAGCACGAACCTGAAGCCCCCGCGACCGAAAGGAAGCGGGTTTTTTGTTTGTGAGGCTCACTCAAGCAGGAAATGAATATGGAACAGAAACCCAAAAGATCAGACGCCATCACCAAAGGCCCCGCCAAAGCGCCAGCGCGCGCCATGCTGCGCGGTGCCGGATTTACTGACCAGGACTTTGCCCAGCCGATGATCGCAGTGGTCAATACCTGGTCAACGGTCACCCCATGCAACATGCATCTGGCCGACCTGGCAGCGCCCATTCGCGATGGTATTCGGGCTGGTGGGGCAACGCCTGTTGATTTCAACACCATCGTTGTCTCCGACGGTATCACCATGGGCGGTGAGGGGATGCGTGCTTCTCTCATTTCCCGTGAAGTGATTACTGATTCTATCGAATTAGCCGTGCGCGGACATTCCCTTGATGCTGCGATCATTCTGGTGGGTTGCGACAAGACGATCCCGGCAGCAGCTATGGCGCTCGCCCGGATGGATATTCCAGGGGTGATATTTTACGGCGGCACTATCATGCCCGGTCACTGTAATGGCCGCGATCTGTCGATACAGGATGTGTTCGAGGCTGTTGGCAGCCACGCCAAGGGGGATATGTCTGACGAGGAGCTGGATCAGATAGAACGCACAGCCTGTCCCGGCGCTGGCGCCTGCGGTGGTCAGTTTACGGCCAATACCATGGCCATGGCCATGGCATTTCTGGGTCTTGCCCCCATGGGAGCAGGCGATCCCCCAGCCACCCATGATGCAAAACCGGCAGAAGCAAGGCGCTGTGGAGAACTGGTCGCGAAGCTTGCCCATGAGGGCACAACAGCGCGTCAATTCATCACAAGGACTTCCCTGCGCAATGCAGCTACAGCTGTCGTGGCCAGCGGTGGGTCAACCAATGCAGTGCTTCACCTGCCTGCGATTGCGGCAGAAGCAGGCATAAGCTTTTCAATCGATGAGTTCGATTCACTGTCGCGTACCACGCCAGTGATCACCGACCTGAAGCCAGGTGGTCAGTTTCTGGCACGGGACCTTCATGCAGCTGGTGGTGTTCGTTTGTTCGGCAAAAGCCTGATGGAAGGCAGCAAGATAGAAGATACGCCAACCGTCAGTGGCCGCACCATGTTTGAAGAATTTGCAACTGCTGAGGAAGCTGAAGGCCAGAAAGTTGTTCATCCGGTTAACGCACCAGTCAAGCAGACAGGCGGCTTGCGCATCCTGTATGGCGATCTGGCGCCGGAGGGTTCCGTGCTGAAAACCGCAGGTTACAGTGACGGGTCATTCACAGGCCGGGCGCGCGTGTTCGAAGGAGAGGAGGCTGCATTCAAGGCGGTTTCCAACAGGGAAGTTGTCGAAGGCGATGTGGTCATTATTCGCCATGAAGGGCCAAAAGGGGGGCCGGGTATGCGTGAAATGCTGGCAGTAACGGCTGCTGTTGCCGGGCAGGGACTGGCTGGCAAGGTTGCTCTCATTACTGATGGCCGCTTCTCAGGCGCTTCCCATGGATTCGTGATTGGGCATGTATCACCAGAGGCCGCCGCAGGCGGTCCAATCGCGCTCATTGAAGACGGGGACACGATCCGTATAGACGCAGAAAATCGTCGCATTGATGCAGACATAGACTGGCAGGCACGCCGCAAGGCCCATGTACCAAGGCCCGTCAACAGCATGGGTGGGGCGTTTGACAAATACGCTGCCCTTGTTTCCTCAGCTTCAAAAGGAGCTGTCACCATTTCCATCGCGCAGTTTGAGAAAGACCAGGCGTTATGAGTATCGAAACCAAAGCCCAAACAGATGATGCAACTTTGATCACCAAGCCGGGTGCTGAGCTTTTACTGGATGCGCTGGAAGAGCAGGGGGTTGAAGTTATTTTTGGCTATCCTGGCGGGGCAGTTCTGCCAATTTATGATGCGCTCTATTCCCGCGACACGATCCAGCACATTCTGATGCGCCATGAGCAAGGGGCGGTTCACGCCGCTGAGGGTTATGCACGGTCAACCGGCAAGGTTGGTGTTGTGCTCGTCACCTCCGGGCCGGGGGCTACAAACGCCGTAACGGGCCTTGCGGACGCCTTGCTGGACTCAATTCCGCTGGTCTGCATTACTGGTCAGGTGGCCCGCCCACTGATTGGTACGGATGCCTTTCAGGAATGCGACACGATTGGTATTACCCGCGCATGTACGAAGCACAATTACCTCATTACCAGCGCTGAAAGCCTGCCACGTCTCGCGCATGAAGCTTTTCATGTGGCACGCAACGGCCGTCCCGGGCCGGTGCTGATGGACATTCCCAAAGATGTCCAGTTTGAAAAAGCTGACTATGTCAGCCGCAACGATGCCAGAACACGTAACTGCATTGTTGTGCCAGAACCCGCTAGCAGTGATATTCAGCAGGCGGTTGAAATGTTGCGCCATGCCCAAAGGCCAGTCTTTTATACAGGCGGCGGTGTGGTCAATGCGGGGCCGGAGGCATCTGTGGATTTGCGCACCCTTGTGCAGGCAACAGGCGCTCCTGTCACGTCAACGCTGATGGGGCTTGGTGCTTATCCGGCTGGTGATCCACATTGGCTCGGCATGTTGGGTATGCATGGGAGTTTTGAAGCAAATAATGCCATGCATGAATGCGATCTCATGATCGCGGTGGGCGCGCGCTTTGATGACCGCGTAACTGGTCGGCTTGACGCCTTCTCACCCGGGTCACGCAAGATTCATATTGATATCGACCCGTCATCCATCAACAAAAATGTGCCAGTTGACCTGCCAATCATTGGGGATGCGGGCCAGATCATCAAAGCTCTTCTGGCTGAATGGCAGCGCCGGGAACAGGCATCGCCTGTCGATCACGGGCGCTTGGCCAACTGGTGGGAAGACATCAAAACCTGGCGGGCTCGGAATTCATTCGCCTACGACAAGTCAGGTGATGACATACAACCGCAATACGCGATTGAACGGCTGTACGAGCTGACCCGGGACCGTGACGTCTATATTACGACGGAAGTTGGTCAGCATCAGATGTGGGCCGCGCAGCATTTTCACTTCACAGAGCCCAATCGCTGGATGACCTCCGGCGGATTGGGCACCATGGGATATGGCCTGCCAGCGACGCTTGGTGTTCAGGCGGCACATCCGGATGCATTGGTGATTGATATAGCTGGCGACGCCTCTGTTCAGATGACCATGCAGGAGATATCCGCTGCCGTGCAGCATAATCTGCCGGTAAAGATATTCATTCTGAATAATGAGTATCTCGGCATGGTTCGGCAATGGCAGGAGCTGTTACACGGGGGGCGGTATTCGCACTCTTACTCGGCAAGCCTGCCTGATTTTGTGAAACTGGCAGAGGCTTATGGTGGTGTTGGTTTTCGTGCCAAGACCAAGCAGGAGCTTGATGAAAAGATCATGGCAATGATCAATATCGATAAACCAGTTATTTTCGACTGCTGCGTGACCAAAGAAGAAAACGTCTTCCCGATGATACCCTCCGGAGCGGCCCATAACGACATGCTCATGGGCGGCACGGTTACAGGTGATGAAATCAGCGATGCTGGAAAGGTGCTGGTCTGATGTCTACTTTGTATGCGTCGCAATCAGTTTATCCTGTTACCAAGAAACAGGAGGAGCCTCACGAAGCCATTCTGGCGATCATTGTTGATAACGAGCCGGGTGTGCTGTCGCGCGTGGTTGGTCTGGTGTCTGCGCGTGGCTACAATATTGAAAGCCTCACCGTCGCGGAGACAGACGAAGAAAAGCATACGTCACGCATCACAGTTGTCACAGGCGGCACACCGTCCAAGATTGATCAGATCAAGGCTCAGCTTGGGCGGCTCGTGCCAGTGCGGCGTGTCGTTGACATTTCCGAGGAAAAGGACTCGCTGGAGCGTGAGCTTGCGCTTGTCAAAATTACAAGTGAAGGCGAAGCCCGTGTGGAAGCAATGCGAACAGCAGAGATTTTCCGAGCACGCGCGCTGGATGTGACACGCGGGTCTTTCGTATTTGAAGTGACGGGCACCCGCGAGAAGATCAATGCATTTATAGATTTGATGCGCCCCCTCGGCTTGGCGGAAGTTTCCCGGACAGGTGTGCTGTCTATTCGGCGCGGTACTGAGAGAGATTGAAGACAGCATGAAGAAGAATTTTGTTCAACCCAGTATCATGCTTTGCCTCAGACGACTTAGTCCCGCGTGAGGCTAATCCTCACGCTGAGCGTAATTGAGACACTTTAGAGGGACTGGGAAATGACAATAGATAGTCACGTAAAGATTTTTGACACGACATTGAGAGATGGCGAACAGGCACCTGGCTTTTCAATGTCTACCGACGGCAAACTTGTCATCGCGCGGGCATTGCAGGCGTTGAATGTTGATATTATTGAGGCCGGCTTTGCGGCCGCGTCACCTGGGGATGCACGGGCAGTGCGGGCTGTGGCTGAAGAAATTGAAGGGCCAATCATCTGTTCACTGGCGCGGTTGAATGAGAAAGATATTGATGCCGCTGCAGAGGCAATCGGGCCAGCAAGGCGAAAGCGTGTTCACACATTCATCGGTACAAGTCCAACGCATCGTGACGCGAAGCTGAAAATGAGCCGCGCTGAAATTCTCGGCAAGATTTCAACACTCGTTGCACATGCACGCAGCGCTGTTGAGGATGTAGAGTTTTCTCCAGAAGATGCCATCCGTACAGAACGTGACTATCTCGTTGACGCGGTCACGGCAGCGATCGAAGCAGGCGCGTCCACCATCAACATTCCTGATACGGTTGGCTATACAACACCAGAAGAGATTACAGATCTGTTTCGGTTCCTGATTTCTGAAGTCAAGGGAGCCGACAATGTGACGTTCTCTGCACATTGCCACGATGACCTGGGTATGGCGGTCGCCAACTCTCTCGCCGCTGTGCGTGGTGGTGCCAGGCAAATTGAATGCGCCATCAACGGAATTGGAGAGCGAGCCGGGAATTGTTCAATGGAAGAAGCCGTGATGGCGCTGGCGACGCGGAAAGATTTTTTCGGCGTGGAAACGCAAATTGAGACAACGAAAATCTATCCGGCCAGCGTCGCGCTCAGCCGCGTTACACACAACCCGATACCGCGCAACAAGGCGATAGTTGGCAGGAATGCCTTTGCCCATGAAGCTGGTATTCATCAGCATGGTGTGCTGGCGGACAGACGCACTTATGAAATCATGGATGCTGAAGCAGTCGGTATGCCATCGAATTCTATCGTGCTGGGCAAACATTCTGGCAAGCACGCTCTGGCGGCACGGATAAAGTCACTCGGTTTCGAGGTTACAGGGCAGCGCATAGAAGAGCTGTTCCCGGACTTCAAGAAACTGGCAGATACAGCGCGGGAAGTAACCGACGCTGATCTGGTTGCACTGGTCAGTGGTAATACGGATCATGATGGCAGGCAGGGCCCTTGGCGTGTGCGCCGGGTGGAATTGCGCGCGGATGTGGATGACGACACGCGGCCCTTTGCACGCATCACACTCAAGCATGATGAGCAGGATGAACGCCAGACCGTAATTTCTGAGGGTGAGGGGCCCATTGATGCAGCTTTTTCAGCTGTATGCGCCATAACGGGTGTGGCTGGCCGCATCGCTGTGCTTGATCTTCATCATATCGCAGATGAGGGCATCGTCCGGGCTGAGGCTATCGTGGCTGTGGGCGAGGAGCGATATACGGGCACCGCCCATGAAGTTGATGTTGCTGATGCTGCTGTGGCCGCTTTCGTGGCAGCGATCAATCTGGCGGCAGGGGTTCATGCCCAACGCCGGGCAGTTGCGTAAGGGAGAATCATGTCAAAAACACTGTTCGATAAACTCTGGGAACGTCATGTTGTTGTGCCCGAGACTGATGAAGCACCAGCAGTGCTCTATATTGATTTGCATCTGATTCATGAGGTCACATCCCCGCAGGCTTTTACTGTTTTGCAGGAGCGCGGCCTGAAAGTGCGCCGTCCCGACCTGACTATGGGCACACTGGATCATTCGACACCAACCTTGCCAGCGGATGATAGCGGTAAGTTACCCTATGTAACTGCAGAGGCAGAACAACAGGTTGATACACTGATAAAAAATTGTGCTGCACATAGTGTTCAGCTGTTTGACCTGGATGACCCGCGTCGTGGTATTGTCCATGTCATTGGACCAGAACTGGGGCTGACCCAGCCTGGCAAGACCATTGTCTGTGGTGACAGCCATACGTCGACCCACGGGGCTTTTGGTGCGCTGGCATTCGGGATCGGCACAACCGAGGTAGGGCACGTGCTGGCAACGCAATGCGTGTTACAGCGAAAGCCCAAGACCATGCGGATAAATTTTGACGGACAACTTGCCGCAGGCGTGAGTGCGAAAGATATGGCGCTCGCCTTCATCGCAAAAATTGGCGCAGACGGTGGGCAGGGATATGCAATAGAATTTGCCGGTGAAGCCGTGCGCAATCTGTCTATGGAAGGGCGCATGACACTATGCAACATGTCGATTGAAGCGGGCGCGCGCTCTGGCATAGTCGCCCCGGACGAAAAGACATTTTCATGGGTGCAGGGACGGGATTATGCGCCGTCAGCCGGTGAGGCCTGGGAAGCAGCTATTGCTGACTGGCGGACATTGTGCACGGATGAAAACGCTACTTTCCACAAGCAGATTAAGATTGACGTTTCCAGTCTGAGCCCCATGGTTACTTATGGTGTTTCACCAGATGCCGCCATGCGTGTTGATGGTACAGTGCCCAAACCGGGCACTGAAGCAGAACGTCATGCGGCAGCTTACATGCAATTCGCTGAAGAGAGCAGGTTGGCGGACACTTCCGTGGACAGGGTTTTCATAGGCAGTTGCACGAATTCCCGACTTTCCGATCTGCGTGAGGCTGCAAATATCATGCGAGGGCGGAAGGTTCGGGAGGGCGTGACCGCACTTGTTGTGCCAGGGTCCGAAGCAATCAGAAAGGAAGCCGAGGCTGAGAAACTTCATGAAGTGTTTCTGGCTGCTGGGGCTCAATGGCGTCTGCCGGGATGCTCCATGTGTATAGGCATGAACGGGGATCAGGGCCAGCCTGGCGAACTTGTGGTTTCCACGTCCAACCGGAATTTCATTGGCCGCCAGGGCAAAGGTGTTCGCACTGTGCTGGCCAGCCCTGCAACCGCCGCAGCCAGCGCTGTCGCAGGATATATCGCGGATCCGCGTCACTATCTTGAGTTGGAGGGATAAGCTAATGTCTTTTAAGCCATTTACGAAAGTGACTTCCCGCACAATCGTTCTGTCTCAGGACAATATTGACACAGATCAGATTATTCCAGCCAGATTCCTGACAACAACTTCCCGGGATGGTCTTGGCGAATCTGTTTTTTACGATTGGCGGTTTGATGTACAGGGCAATCTGCGTAATGATAGTACCCTTGATCTGGCGCAACAGGGCGCGCATCAGATATTGGTGGCAGGGGCTAATTTCGGCTGTGGGTCGTCTCGTGAGCATGCGCCATGGGCACTAAGCGATTTTGGCTTCCGGGCAGTCATCAGTTCGGACATTGCCGACATTTTCAAAAGTAACGCCCTTAAGAACGGCTTGTTGCCCGTCGAGGTTGATGCAACCGCACACGCATGGTTGCTCGCTACTCCCGGTGCCGATGTGACCATTGACCTGGAAAAATGTGTTGTTATTTATGATGATAATCAACGGGCAGATTTTTCTATTGAACCCTTTGCCCGGCAGTGTCTTCTGAACGGGGTTGATCCGCTTGGGCATTTGCTTGGGCAGATGAGCGAAATTGAAGCTTTTGAGAGGGCGCAGGCATGACACTTAATGTTGTGTTCTTACCGGGTGATGGTGTCGGACCGGAGGTGTCAGATTCTGCCCGCAGTATTCTTGAGGCGACAGTTGCAAAGTTCAATCTCGATCTTTCCATGCAAACCTGTGCTTTCGGCGGTGCCGCTATTGATTCTTATGGTGATCCGTTTCCGGTAGAAACGCAGCAGGCCTGTCTTTCGGCAGATGCTATTTTTCTCGGAGCGGTTGGAGGCCCCAAATGGGATGGAGCGGAAAAGCGACCAGAATCCGGTCTGCTCGCATTGCGAAAGACACTTGATGTATATGCCAATCTCAGGCCGGTTCAGGTTCTCAGTGGTATGGAAAACCTCTCGCCCCTAAAGCCGGATCTGGCCAGGAATATTGATATACTGATCGTTCGGGAGTTAACTGGTGGCCTTTATTTCGGGGACCGGACCGAGGGCGATATGAGCGCTTCTGACATATGCACATATACGCGTGCAGAAGTGCAACGTGTAGCGAGAATTGCATTTCGTGCAGCCAGAGAACGGCGTGGCAAGGTCGTATCTGTCGATAAAGCCAATGTGCTTGCAACAAGTCGCCTGTGGCGATCTTCCGTAATTGATCTCCATCAAAGTGAGTTTGCAGATGTTGAGCTGGAGCACATGCTTGTTGATGCAATGGCGATGAAGCTTATTCAGTGCCCTGCCGAGTATGATGTGCTGTTGACGGAAAATCTTTTCGGCGACATCCTGAGTGATGAAGCATCTGTCTTGTCAGGGTCCATAGGAATGGCGCCGTCAGCGTCACTGGGAGACGGCACACGGGGGCTTTACGAACCAATTCATGGCTCTGCACCGGATATTGCCGGCACGGGCAAAGCAAATCCAGTCGGTGCTATCCTGTCAGTGGCGATGTTGCTACGTCACTCCCTTGAGGTGCCAGAGGCTGCTGACATCATTGAAGTGGGCGTGCAGCAGGCCATCAAGGCTGGCTATGGTACGGGCGATATAGGCGGGCAGGACAGTACGCAGAATTTTACTGAAAAGCTTATTGCCCTATTGTAACTGCCGCTCAGCGATTTCGTCGTTACTTTTGTTTCGCGTCGCCACTTGCGGTTTTGGCAGCGCGAACAAGCTGAACAAATTCAGCACGTTGACCATACGGATCATTGCCACGACTGTCTTGCGCAAGAGAAATGATTTCGTCCCAGTCAAAGTAATCTGTGTGCCCTGCGCGTTGTAATTTCTGACCATAGGCCGCTACGGCAGCAGCGTAACGCGCATCACGTGGCGCTGACTGCAGGGTGTCATACTGGTCCTTCACCAGCACAGGTACAGTTAGAAGGTCACTTTTCTCAGACTCGGGAAGTTTATACCGCAACTTGACGAAAGCAAATTCATCCACGCTGCCTTGCGTATCATTTTGTGTTTGATAGCGCAGAGGGTCAATCAGCCGTGCGTCAGATTCTACTGTCACAATTTCGTAAAGAGCCGTTACAGTATGACCCGCGCCAATGTCGCCCGCATCAACAGCATCGTTGTTGAAGTCCTCCGTATTCAGCAGGCGTGTCTCATAACCAATCAGCCGGTATTCTGCGACAGTTGCGGGGTTGAACTCGACCTGGAATTTAAGGTCTCGCGCGATAGGGAAAACTGTTGAGCGAAATTCGCGGACTAGCACTTTGCGCGCTTCTTCCAGTGTGTCGATATAAGCTGCGCTCCCATTGCCGTTCTGGGCAAGCCGTTGCGCAATAACGTCGTTATAGTTGCCTTCACCAAAACCAAGAACTGTCAGGTAAATGCCCTTGTCGCGTTTGCGGGCAACGTAATCTTCCAGGCTATCCGCATCGACTGTACCGACATTAAAATCACCATCAGTTGCCAGAACAATTCTGTTGATTTTGTCTTCACTGAAATTCTCTTCTGCAAGGTCATAGGCAAGGGCAAGGCCTTCACCTCCGGCAGTAGAGCCACCGGCAGAGAGGTTCTCAAGTGCGCGCCTGATTTTGGTTTTTCTCGAAGCTGGTGTTGGCTCAAGCACAACACCGGCTGCACCTGCATAGACAACAATGGAGATTGTGTCGTTCTCATTCATCTGGTCCAGCATGAGGTTTACTGATTTTTTGACCAGAGGCAGCTTGTTGGCGGCCCCCATAGAGCTAGATACATCAAGCAGTAGAACAATATTGGCGGCCTGCTCTTCATCTGGCGCCAGGTCGTAACCTTTGACGCCGATATGCATCAGCTTTGCACCATCTCGCCAGGGGGCCGAGGTAACCCAGACTGTCGGGGTAAATGGCTGGTCAGCGCTGGCGGGCTCTGCGTAGTCATAATCAAAATAATTCACAAACTCTTCCACCCGCACAGCATCAGATGGGGGCAGAATATTGTTCTGACGAATATAGCGGCGCATAACGGCATAGGATGTTGTGTCTACGTCTGATGAAAATGTTGATACGGGTTCCAGCGCTGTGAGCCTTACCGGGTTAGGGTCGGTTTCTTCATATTGCTCTGTATCTTGCTCAAATGCTGGTGGCATCATCAAACGATCACGCTGCATTTTCAGGGGGCTGGCATAAGCTGCTTCCGCCATTACTGTTGGCGAGGGAAGTGACGGCCCTTGCTCGGTTGTGCGGTAACTGTTTTCGCACGCAACCAGGCTTAAGACCGTAAGTGTGGCAATGGCTGTAGTGGTGAAATGGCGCATGGCTTATCCCTTCTCGTCTGCATCATTATTTCGCCGTGGAATACAGGCAACAACGTGGCAGCATCGGGGCCAAATAACCGCAATCAGATGAAGAGTTGGTAAGGCGCGAAGACTGTCCCGGCCTACTCGGCGGCAAAGCGTCCGCCTGCATTGGCGTAGGCTTGCGTGCCCTGGTGGATGATTTCCTCGCTGCTGACAATCTGATCCACCGCATAGCGCGGTAATTCAGGCAGTCGCTCATAAAGGGGACCGAAATCGGTATCGACTGTTGACTGGAACAGACTCTCATAAGAATCGATCACAAAATATGTCTGCTGAAAATCGTCAATGCGATAGTCCGTCCGCATGACCCGTTCCAGGTCATAGTCCAGCCGGTTGGGAGAGGCATCCTTCAGCGAGAACCGGGTCTCAGAGGCGGACGAGACGATGCCTGCTCCATAGATGCGCAGTCCATCGGGCGTTTTGATCAATCCAAATTCTACCGTGTACCAGTAGAGTGCAGCGAGGTTTTTCAGGCAGTCGTAATTCAGGGAGCGCAATCCCCCCTTGCCATAGGCTTCCATATAGTCTGCAAAAACAGGATTCGCGAGTAGGGGCACATGTCCGAAAATGTCATGAAAAACATCCGGCTCCTGAATGTAATCCAGTTGATCCCGCTGACGGATGAAATTTCCGGCGGGGAAGCGTCGGTTGGCAAGATGATCAAAAAATATATCATCCGGCACGAGACAAGGCACCGCAACGATGCGCCAGCCTGTGAGTTTCTCCAGCTCGTCACTGATCTGGTCAAATTTCGGGATGCCTCCCCGACCAAGGTCAAGAAGCTTCAGTCCGTCAATAAAGGATTGTTCAGCATAACCCGGCAGCAGCTTGACTTGCCGCTCGTACAGAATGTCCCAGGTTCCGTGTTCCTCATCGGTGTAGTTTTCCCATTTCTGGGGAACCGTGAAATCAGGCGCCATGTCTGGCGGGTGCTGGCTGGCAACTTCTTCTGCTTTGGTCATCTGCGTAGCATATCAAAAACTGCTGCACAGTTTCAATCAAAACGGGGGCTGTCTGTAGCAGGGTCTGTTACGCAAAGGCCGTGAAGACAAACATCCTTCTGCGCTCAGGAAGCGTCTCGCAGAAGAAAGGCTGGCACGTGATCGCCGAGACCCACAACAGGCTCATCTTTTTCCCGGCGAGGTCGGCTACGGCTTTCCTTCGCGGGGGGCTGGTCATCACGCTTTTTCTCGGCGCTGTCTTTGCGTGAGGGGCGTGTATTGCGGCTTTTGCCGCCGCCTGCCTGCTCGCCTTCAAAGAAGTCGCCCATTTCCACGGCCTCAATCTTTTCGAGGCCTGTGGTTTTGAGCACAGCAGCAAAGGCCTTGTCGTCGGAAGGGCAGACAAGCATATAGGCATGTCCTGAGCGCCCGGCCCGTCCAGTGCGCCCAATGCGGTGCACATAATCTTCCGCGTTCACTGGCACGTCAAAATTGAAAACATGGGAAACGTCAGGGATATCGAGACCGCGTGCTGCCACGTCAGAAGCGATCAGCAGTCTGATTTCCCCGTCACGGAATTTCTGCAGGGTTTCCGTCCGATATGCCTGCGGCAGGTCACCGTGGATAGGTCGTGCATCCAGTTTGTGCTTCTGCAAGGAGGTGGCGACAATATCGACATTCTTCTTACGGTTACAGAAGATGATGCCGTTCTTCACATCTGTATCATTGATCAGCTTGCGCAAGGTAGCTCGTTTCAGGCTGTCATTACCGGACGGCAGATGAACAACGCGCTGAGTGATGTTTTCAGCTGTGGTGGATTGCTTCGCCACTTCAACACGGGCAGGGGCTGACAGGAACTGATCCGTGATGCGCTGGATTTCCGGCGGCATTGTCGCCGAGAAAAACAGTGTCTGTCTCGTGAAAGGCGTCAGATTGAATATTTTTTCAATGTCCGGGATGAACCCCATGTCGAGCATTCTGTCTGCTTCATCTACAACCATGACCTGAACACCGGACAAAAGGAGTTTGCCGCGTTCAAAATGATCAATCAGGCGGCCCGGTGTTGCGATCAGGACATCAACACCACGCGCAAGCTTAGCATCCTGATCAGCGAAAGACACGCCGCCGATCAGCAGGGCCATGGTCAGCTTGTGATATTTGCCATAGGCCTCAAAGCTCTCTGAGACCTGTGCTGCGAGTTCGCGCGTTGGCGCCAGCACAACAGATCTGGGCATACGGGCTTTCGCACGCCCTTGTGCCAGGCGATGGATCAGAGGAATGGTGAAACTGGCGGTTTTGCCTGTCCCGGTCTGCGCAATGCCAAGAACGTCCCGGCCTTTTAACGCTTCGGGAATCGCTTCTGCCTGAATGGGTGTCGGCGTGTCGTATCCCGCCTCAGTCAAGGCTTTGAGGATTTTTTCATCAAGACCAAGATCTTCAAACTTCATGAAATACGTGCCTGTTGCGTCTGCTGATTATTCATAGAGTGTACCTGTTCTGGCGAATGCAAGTGCTACGCCAGATCATTATATGGAGTGATTACCTAAAGGCACCAGAATGGATCCGGGCCGGAAACTGTACCTTGGTCAGGAAGCTTCACCTCGTTGTGCAGCGCAATAGGCAAGTTCTGGTCCAGAGTCAAACCAGTGCTGCGTTTGGCAAGCAGTTTTTGGCGTTCGTGATATTTCCGTGACATCGATCTGGGCCTGGCCATAGCCAAAAAGGAAGTTTTACACACAAAAAACTGCACCAGAAGCAAGACAGCGCTGGCGTTATCTGGCATTCCACCGCGCATGAGCATTGTTCGACCAAGCAGAATTTACGCTGCAGAAGAAATGGACATTCCGCGTGTCGTTGAGGCAGAGCCGGATCGCCGCACCTGTGTAATCGGTGATATAGAACTGCATTATCTTGTCTGGGGGGACAGGGCCAAGCCACCCATTGTGCTGGTGCATGGCGGCAAGGACCACTGTCGAAACTGGGACTGGACCGTCGCTCACCTGATCGATGACTTTTGTCTTGTTACGCCGGACATGCGTGGCCACGGAGACAGTGGACGCTCAGCTGGCGGCGGCTATTCAACAGAACTCTTCGTATCTGATTTTGCCTTCTTCATGGATCATCTGGCCGCCGAGGGCTTCACGCAGCCCTTGCCATTGATCGGACACTCCATGGGCGGGAACATTGTGCTGCATTACGCGGCTGCCTTTCCGGAACGGGTCAGCCGGCTTATTGCCATGGAAGGCCTTGGATCATCTCAGAAAATGTATGATGATTTTATGGAAAAGGCGCCTGCGAAACGGCTGCGCGACTGGATAGAGCGCCGGGTTGCTGGTGAAAGAAAACAGCGATGGCGGTTCAAGGAGCCGGAGGAAATGGTTGCCCGCATGGCTACCGTGCACAAAAACCTGCGCCCTGATCAGTCACGGCACCTCGCCCTTCATGCTGCAAGATTGTATCCTGATGGCTGGGGCTGGAAGCATGACCCAAGATTTGGTTTCTTCCCGCCGCCCAAGTTGACGTCCCCGGAAGAATACGGGCGCCTTTACGAGAGCATCACCTGTCCTGTTCTGTTGATGCGGGGCGAAGACAGCTGGGCCTCTGACCCGGAGGCTGACGGGCGGATGACGTCTTTTTCCAACGCCAGATTGGTCAATTACCCCGATGCCGGGCACTGGCACCATCACGACCAGTTTGACGCTTTCATAAAGGATGTGAGACAGTTCCTGACGCAAAAGGAAGATTGAGCCATGAAGCCTGTTCATGCCAAGCTGGTTGCTGCCATCATTCTTGATATTGCCGACTTCACCGTTGGGCGTATTCTGGGCTTTGGTACGGCCATGGATATGGTTATGGTACTGATCGCCTTTGCCATGTTCGGCTGGAAGGGATTGTTCTCCTTGTGGGAGGTTGCCGATCTGTCAGATCAGGTAGACGGCTTTGTGCCGACTCTGACCCTGATTGCGCTCAGCGAGTTGCGCGATGGCAGCAAAGACAAGGGTGGTTCACCCGCTGACACCGACAGAAAAACGCTGGAACAGAAATAACTGATCAACGGCCTTCAGCGCTGCGTCTGCTGCTTGCTGTGCCGCCGACGACTGTTATTCTGCCCTATAAATGATTTTAAGAGGAGACGCCGATGACTGGTCTTAAATCCCGTGAAATCCACCTGAAAGAATATCCCAAAGGGGCACCTACTGCCGACCTTTACGAAATCAAGGAGGTTGATGTTCGTGAACCGGGGGAGGGAGAGGTCCTGATACGGATCGTCTGGATGACAGTTGATCCCTACATGCGGGGCAGAATGCGACCGGATGTGAAAAGCTATATCCCGCCATTTCAACTGGGAGAGCCACTGGATGGTGGTGCTGTCGGTCAGGTCGTAAAGTCCAAAGCGGACGGGTTTGCAGAGGGGGATTATGTTGTCGGCTTTAATGGCGGCTGGCGTGAATATTACACCGGGCCAGCGGAAGCCTATACAAAAGTTGATCCGAATTTGGCCCCGCTCTCAGCCTATCTAGGTGTTCTGGGGATGCCTGGCATGACAGCCTGGGCTGGTGTGACACAAATCATGGAGCCGAACGAGGGAGAGACGATGATGGTTACAGGGGCGGCAGGCGCCGTTGGCTCGATCGTCTGTCAGATCGGCAAGCTGAAAGGCTGCAAGGTGATCGGCTCGGCAGGCAGCAAGGAAAAATGTGACTGGATCACGTCAGAACTGGGTGTCGATGTTGCCTATAATTACAAGGACTTTGACGGGTCTTCAGCAAAGTTGAGCAAGTTTCTGGCCGAACACGCCCCCAAAGGTATTGATACCTATTTCGAAAATGTGGGCGGGTTCCAGCTCGAAGCGTTGATCAACAATATCGGATTTGCCGGACGAATCGCCCTGTGCGGCATGATCTCGCAATATAATAACACGACACCTGAACCGGGCCCTTCCAATCTCACCAACCTGATCGGTCGCGGTGTTCTGGTGAAGGGCTTCATTGTCTCGAATTACATGAACATGATGCCGCAATTCTTTGCCGAGATGGGCCCGTGGGTCGCCGGCGGCAAGGTCAAGTTCCGCGAGACTGTTTATGAGGGACTTGATGCCGCGCCAGAGGCTTTTGCGGGCCTGTTCACTGGTGACAATACAGGCAAGGTCGTCATCCGTATTGGCCCCGATAACGCCTGATCGGATCAGTATAGGTATCTGGAGCAGAAGCGTTTCAGATACCTGTAAAAAATCCACAGGGCCGCCTGTCTTTGTGCTTGATTTATCCTCGGCACGGCCCTAGGAAACGCTTCTCGCTGGAAACGGCAAATGCGCGGGTGTAGCTCAGCTGGTTAGAGTGCCGGCCTGTCACGCCGGAGGTCGCGGGTTCGAGCCCCGTCACTCGCGCCATTTCGCCCGAAATGGCAATCGCGCAAGTCATTGAAATCAAACGGAATTATCGGTTCCGTTTGGATTTCTTTGTCTAAATTGGCCGGAAATTGTGGACCAAATTGGGACCAAATTGTGGACCAATGGTCGGCGTGATGAAGCGCGTCGAAGACAATTCCTACCTCGAGCAAAGAGGCCGGGTCTGGTGGTACAATCGCCGGGTCCCGAGAAAGTTCGCACACCTCGATACGCGCAAGCGCATCAAGGAATCGCTTGGCACAACATCCATCGAACAGGCGCGTCACAAACGTGATCTCCTGGCCGAAGCCGACGATCACTACTGGGCGTCGCTCCAGATCGCCGATGAGGCCAGGCCTTCAACCAATCGCGAAGTGTCCGAAGCTGTGCGTCGCCGATACAAGATGGCGACGGTGAAGGCGCTGGCAAGCGGGTTCATTTATCAGCCGATCGACCACCTGGCGACTGAAGCACCAATCGAAGAGACCCTCGCGAGATTGCTGGCTGTGCAGACACAAGCTGGGCCTGCTGAAATACCGAAAGAGCGAGATGCCGAAGCCCTGCTCGGCGGGGCGACAAAACCCACGATAACAGTTACCGAAGCCTTCGAAATCTATCTGTCTGAGATCGCTTACAACGCCCAGCTCTACAAATCACCGAACCAGCGTGCGTCATGGGAGAAGACCAAACGCACCTCCATCCAGTACTTCATCGATTTTGCAGGAGATATTGCACTCGAAGACATTACCCGAGAGCTGGCACTTAAGTATCAGAAGCATTGGGCGAAGCAGGTCAAACCGAAGGATAGCAAGACCAAGCCAATGGCTCCTAATACGGCCAACCGGCACATCGGCAATATCCGTTCTCTCTACACCGATTATTTCAAGCATATCGGAGAAGAGGAGCGGCCCAACCCGTTCCGGAACATGCATTTCAAGGCCAAGGCGCGCACCGAAGTGCCGCCATTCTCGTCCGACTGGGTTTGCAAGAAAATCCTTGTGCCAGGAGCGACACGCCGGTGGAACCCTGAACTGCAACTGATCCTTCTTATGCTGATCGAAACGGGATGCCGTCCGAGCGAGATCATAAATTTGCGGATCGAAGACTTCCATATGGATGGCCCTGTTCCTTACATCGCCATTCGTGCGCGTACCGATCGCGAAGTCAAAACCGACACGTCAGAGCGTGACATTCCATTGGTCGGCATTTCGCTCGAAGCGGCCAAACGTGCTGCACCAAGGGCATTCTCACACTACTATGACCGCAATGAACTCGTTTCCGCAAACATGATGAAGAACCTACGAAACCGAGGGTTGCTGGAGACACCTAATCACAAGGTCTATTCGCTCCGCCATGCTTTTGAAAAACGCATGCAGGAAGCCAACATTGATTACGGCTTGCGATGCCTCCTCATGGGGCACAAGACGACCAGACCAGTTTATGGTGATGGCGGGTCTTTGGAGTACCGCCGGGATGAGCTGTTGAAGATTGCCCATCCGTTTGATCCACAGGTGATGGATTTGTTTGAGCAGGAGAATCCGGAGTGCAGTTCTAAACAAGAAACCAGTATATGAAATGCCAAACTACCTTTGAATGAATGGCAAATTTCGGTAGAGCAAGACGCCAGCCACTGGAATCTCTAAGTCGCGAATTGGCCCATCTTTGCCGTTTGATCGATTTAAACCAATGACTTAAGTCGCCCTAAACTGGACGCTCACGACAAATACGAGATGATGACTGGAATGCTGACGCTGTCTATAAGCAGTGCATGACTAAGATCAGAAAATACATCGAATCAGACTTGGGATCGGTGCTCGAAGTCACAGAACATGCCTGGGCGCCAGTTTTCCCGCTTATGCGGGAAGATATCCCAAAATATGTCTATGATTCATTCTATCCTGAGGGTTGGAGAAAACGGCAAATTAGCGAGGTCGAGGCGGTCTGTGCGGACGCCGAAACAGATGTTTGGGTTGCCGAAATCGAATTCCGCATCGTCGGATATCTGGGATTGCGCGTCCACCCTGAAGACTCGATGGGTGAGATTTACATCATCGCCGTCGATCCAGCAGCGCAGCAAAAAGGTGTCGGAAAAGCTTTGATGGCTTTCGCTTTCGATTGGATGCGAGAAAAGAAACTGAAAATGGCTTTCGTTGAAACGGGTGGGGATCGTGGTCACGAACCGGCTCGCCTTAGCTATGAAGCGGTGGGCTTCGAGCGTTACCCAGTTGCGAGGTACTTCAAAGAGCTATGAGTGATGGGCGTCCTAAATTCGCCCCATAACGGTCGCTCGCAAACCTGACGCCAATGTCCGAGATTGGCGAGAAACGCCCCTACGATAGTAGGGCTATGGGCGGCTCAGTTGGGCGCAATTGCGGACATAAGGATACTCGGCTCGCGAGAAATTCCGATGAGAAGTTACTTTTCCCAGAAAATTGGCATGCCGTAACCGCAGATATCCCCTATAACAATAGCGTGAGAACACCTGCGCAGTTAAAGGGGTCGCAATGAACGAGGAACTGGACTTTGACGAAGAACTTAAAAATGCCGAAGACGAATTAGCTTCATCGGATGACAATGATGAGACTCCTCCGGGAGATATAGTAGCCTTCAACGAACTAAGGTCGTGCGCAGATCTTCATCGAATGTACGTGGCCAAACAGTTGGAAATACAGCCGGATTTTCAGAGAGAGGTGGTTTGGCAACCCGCTGAGCAAACCAGATTTGTCGATTCTCTGGCGAAGCAGCTTCCAATCCCGAGCATGTGCATCAGCTTGGATTACAAGACGGACAAACGTCAGGTCGTTGATGGGCTTCAAAGGATGTCTTCAATTTTTCGCTTCCTGTCGGAGCCCGGCTGGAGAATGTCAAAGCTGCCAGATGTGGACGATAGGATTTCAAACAAAACTGTCGAGTATGTAAAACGTGAGCACGGCGACGTTTTCTCCAGAGTCGAGAATACAACTATACCGGTGACAGTACTTCGGTGCGACATGTCAAAGAAATCTCACCAAGAATACATGTTCACCATCTTTCATCGCCTAAATAAGGGCGGCTCTAAGCTAACGAACCAGGAAATTCGAAACTGTATTTATAGTGGTACCTTCAATGAGACTCTGAAAGCGATTGTAGCGAGCGATTTGTTCAAAACAGCATTTGGCATTCAAGAGGACAAGAAGTATCGCTTCGCATATGAGGAGTTAGTGCTGCGAATTGTTTCATTTTTTGATAGCCATACTAATTACAAAGGACCGCTCTCAAAATACTTGAACGACCACATGTCCGACAACCGAAATATTAGCTCAGATCGTAGTGCCCAGTTGATCAACAGGTTTCAAGAAGTTCTCGATGTCCTATATCGACGTGTATTGATCGAGGAGCCTTTGCCGCGCATCAGCAAGGCAACAATAGAGGCTATTCTAGTCGGCATTGAACGCAATTTTGAGCGCATTCAAAATGTTTCCGACGAAACAGTACGAGCCGCTTACGTCTTGCTGCGAGGAGATCCGTTATTTAGTGTGCAGGCATTGAAAGAGGGATTGGCCGCAACGGAGCGTGTTAAAGCTCGCCTTGATAAAGCAGTCCAAATATTTTCGGTTCAATGATACGCTCTGGTCGAATTCGAAAGACTCTCAAATATCTTGATGCAGAGTATAACAAGAACATAGCAAATAGCGATCCACAGATTCCGGTTCTGTTCGCAAAGATGGCCGTTCTGGAATACTGCGGATGGATTGAAGAAGCCTTTGACGAGGTTGCGCGAACTTGCGTCCGCGGCAAACTAAAAACAAGCGCCTCCAGAGAAATACTGGAAGATAGAATCGGTCGGACGCACGGCTTTACATACGCTGCTAGCGTTCGTCCCTTGCTCTCAGTTGCTCTTGGGACAATCAAATTGCGGGCTTTGGAACTGAAGCTTTCTAGGTCCCCCGACTTGGATCGTTTAAAGACGAATCTTGGAAACCTCAACGCAATGAGGAAAGAAGCTGCGCATACTCATACAAGTGGTCGAACGCAAAGTTTTCAATCGCCATCAGTGATCATCGCAAATTTGAACCAGACGGAACCAGTGTTAAAGCGCATTTGCGGTCTAGTCATATCATAAGGGGGAACATGACAGTTTCAGATTGTTACAATAGCCAACAAGTAAGGAATTCAGATTTTAGGTCTTTAGCGGCCGATTTGCGATCATTGTACAAGATTCGCTTCAACTCTATCTAGACGGTTCGCCGCGTTTTGGGCACGTGGGTCCGATACGGATAACGGCCGGTTTTGGGATTAAACAGCGATCTCGCTATGTCTCCTTTTGGGAACTTCGAGCCACGCCCGTTTCGGCTGCTTATGGGATTTTTCAGAGATTGGGATGCTCCAGCCTAAGTCCAGGTAAGATCTTGCAGCCGCCCGTCGCTCGCCCATTGCTCTGGCGAAACACTGAATTTCTCCCCTCGAAACTCACAGATCGCATGAACCCCGGTCCTGTTGAACCATAGGCGCCAGGTCTGGTTTTGTGTCGGTGCCGGTGCTGCGAAGGCTTCACAGGTCAGGATGGCTGCATTCGGTTTGTGATCTGGGTCTCGGACGGACGCATAGCGGATGAGCTGTATGTCTTCTGCGCGCGCAGCCTCTTCGAGTTGCTGGCAAGGCTCGTAGTCTGACGAGTGCATCCAGAGTTCGCTGGCGTCTGAGAACGGCTTTGCTGTCAGGTCGATGGCGGTTTTTGTTTTGACGGGTACATCGAACGCCGTGTGTTCGCTTGGCTGGGTTGGAAAGGGCGTGCCCGGAGAGTCCGTATAGAAGAGCAGAAGGTGAAACGCGGTTTCGATGATCGCGGTCCTTGGTTCTTCAGAGACATAGTAGACGCCGGGCGTTGGTCCGGCTCGTCGAAAGCGCGAACCGTTCGGGTAAAGCCCGTAGCGAAACGGTGTCATGTAAAGATAATGCAGGCCTTCGCATTCCGGCGGAACCGGCGGCTTGGTTTCTTCCAGAATGTCTTCAAGCAGGCGTTGCTCATCCAGCGTATCGACAAGCTGAAGCGTGGAGACGACATGTTGCGCCTCCACGCAGCGCCAGTAGGTTTTCCGGGCGGGCGACTGCTCAGAGCGGAGCGCGTCTGGAATCCAGATAGGCAAGGCCATGGGTCAGTCCTGTAATCGTCTTGATCTGATCGAGAGGACGACCGCCAAGCGCCCCGTTATCATTGCGTAGCCAGGCATGGGCCACTGTTCCATCGCCGCCTGTTATCGCATCAAGCGAGCGAAACAGGCGAACGAACAGCGCGCCAAGTTCAAAGGCCTTGGAGCCTTCTTCCAGACGGAACTCATCCTTTCTCATCCGAGACACGGTCGGTTCCGAAACACCCAGAATCGTGGCGAGATCTTTTCCGGAAAGACCCAGCTTTTCGGCGGCGCGCACAACCGCCATGGTCATCACGCGTGTCCGTTCCTGACCGTCTACGGCAAGTGTCTGTGACATCGAAGCATCCTTTCTTTCGAAAGAATATATATCAGTTATTTCTGTAGAAATCAAGGTGCAGGCCTTTCCCGTTGAATTTCAGGGGCATGGTGACCAAGCGCCGCCTCGATCCGGTCAGCCGCCGATCGGCGCCTTTGAACCTCACGGTCAAAGCGGTCGAAGAGCGGAAAGTATTTCTCACCGCAGTAGCGCACCACGAGGGCAGCAATCCTGCGACCTTCTTCAAGCTGTTTGAGAGAAATACTCATCGGATCGCTCGTTTCCGGTTCAACTGGCTTTTGCGCGGTTCCAGACCATAACGCCGGTGCCTTCTGCTTCATTTTCGAAGAAGGCCGCGCGCATCGGATTCGCAAAGCTTGGGTCATCCAGTTTCACCGCCAGGTATGGCGTTTCGCCATCCTTGCTTTCCTGGCGCCAGGCCGCGCCGAGTTCGGCGCCGCCAGCATAGAGACGGAAGTCTGGCGCGCCATCGCTTGTCTTGTCCGCATTGGGAACAAGCTGCGCTTTCACGTTGATGGTCATGGTACGGATGGTGCCGGTATAGGCGCCATCCTTGACAGTGAAGGTTCCAATCTGTGCCATGGGTCTAATCTCCTGTATTGGCATGAAGAGCGCGACGCGCCCGTTTGAACCCGGCGTCCTGCCTGAGAAAACTCTCCAGCATGGCCGGTATCAGCGCTTCGGGTTTTTCCTCTGCGCCATAAGTCTGTCGGTAGATTTCCGCGTAATCGCTGAGCGCGCTCGCAAGGTCTGGATCAACCGAAAGGTTCATGCGGACCGGTGTGCGATCGGGTAACTGACCAAGTCTTAGGGTCATGGGTTTGCTCCTTGTGAGTGAGGTCTGAGAATGAGGTCGCGCGTAACAACCACGCGCACCGGCCAGCCGGGGCGCACTTTTATGGTCGGCTGGATGCCAAGATTGCGGTCGACGACGCGTTGACCGGCCTGATTGATGGTATCGGTCGTGCCGCGCCTTATGGCGCGTTCGATGTTGCCGTCTCCATCCGCGCCGAGTTCAGCGCCAACCCCGAGAATGGTCGCCAGGCCTGCCGCGATAAACACACGGTCCCAATGGTGATCGGTGCGGTCAGACAGGCCAGCAAAGCCCTGCGCGTCGGCACCTGGCGCTGAAATCACAATCGACGACCCGTCAGGGAAGATGATCCGGTCCCAGGTGACCAGCGCCCGGTTCTGACCGAACGAGACTTCGGACTGGTAACGCCCGATGAGGCGTGAGCCTTGCGGGATCAGGACGTATTGGCCGGTCACCGTGTCATAGACCGGCTGGGTCACCTGCGCGACGATCGTGCCGGGCAGATCAGAGTTGATGCCGGTGACAAGCGAGGCCGGGATCAGCGTGCCCGCCATGACCTGATAAGGCGAGGCTGGGTCTTCGACCTGGTTCGGATTGTAGATGTCGCTGCCCGCGCCTTCGCTCGCAAAGGCGAGCTTGCGGCTTTGAAGATTGGTATCTGCTGGCGCGCCGAATGCAGATGGTGCGCCTTGAGGCAGGGCCGCGAGTGCCAGAAGTTCCGAGCCAAGATCAAGTGCGGGGTCGCGATAGGCAGGACGGCTGTCGGCGACGGATTGTCCGGCTGTTTCCGATTGCAGCTGGAAAAAGACCGGCGCGCGGGCGGCCTCATCGGCAAGCGCCGCTTCGCGCATGCGCCGGGCGCGTTCGGCTTCATCGACCGGGTTTGGGCGGAAGTCGTCTTCCACTCTCGTGACATATTCCGGCTCAATGCCGAGTTCGCGTTCGGCGCGGAGCATGGTCGCGCCGAGATCGCCTGAAAGCGGCGGACCGAGACGGGTGATGCGATCCTCAATTGGAGCGATGTCGCTATAGCTGGCAGGCAGCGCCCCAAGCCCTTCAGGCGTTCTTGTGTTCTTTGTGTTGTAGAGCTCGCGCCTTGCGTCCGGGTCGACAGCGGTCGGAGGCTTCAGCGCAATGCTCATCGCAGCAAACAGGGCGAGCACGCCGAGACCTGCGCCGAGCATCAACACCTTGCGATTGATCCGTGTGACGGGTTTCGGGCTGGATCGGATCTTCAGCCGTTCGGCATGCTCATCAAAAGGGATAGGCTCGGTCATCGCCTCAGCCCCCGAAGATCGCAGCCAGAGGTGAACGGCGCTCATTTCGCGCAATGCGCACCACGGTTTGGTTCCGCTCACCAAGCCGAAGCTCTGCAGCGCGGAACAGCCGGTCTACGACATAATAATTGCTGCGCACACGGTAGTTTACGAGTTCGGCGTCGCCGTCTTCGCTGAGCACGAAGAGAGGCGGCATATCTGTGGATATGATGTTTTCGGGCATCTGGATGAAGACTTGGCGACCGTCATCGAAGACCCGTACCGGTTTCCAGGTTGGGCTGTCGCCGGATAGGCGGTAGTCAAAGTTTAGCTCCTCCAAAGTGAGGCCTCTTCCAATACTGCCAGCATGACGGGCCACGGCACGCTCATTCCGTGCCGTCAGTTCTGCCATCTCGTCAGCAGGGTAGCGCCAGGACAGCGCGGCCATGTAACCACCATCCACACTTTCTGATTCGAGGTGATAGGTGCGCCGGTCCGTGGCGATCATGAGATTGGTACGGATGCCGGAGGAAATCGGTTTCACGAGAATATGAGCGCGGGCGGTATTCCCTGATCCGGAGATCGTGTCGCCCACCACCCAGCGGACTGTATCGCCTGCCGAGACAGAGACCAGCTCTTCGCCAGGCTGAAGCGCAACATCGCTGATATGGCCTGGGCTGGCATAGAGCCGGTAGAGCGCGCCTTCTGTATAGGGATAGACCTGGATCGCGTTCACATAACCATCGACCGAAGGTTCGATCAGGGCGCTGGTGCGCCCCTCCCGAATTGCCTGCGCGGGCGACAGCCGAGGCTTCGGCGGCGCAGCTTCGATCGCTCTCATTTGTCCGGGCAAGGGAAGAGGCACGGCAGTCTCTACGATTTCGACGGGATAGCCGGTGTCGTCTTCGATCGGCATCGCCGCGACGAAGGCACCGGCATCTATCGGTTCGAGTTCAGTTGTGGCGCAGGCCGTGGTGAGCGCGAGGGCGGATGTGGCGAGGATATTACGTAGCATGGGGATCATTCTCCTGTAATGAGGTCCTGTCCCCAGTTGAGGGCATGGACATAGAGGCCGAGCGGATTGGCGCGGAGGGTCTTTGCGTCAGTCGGCGGTTGCGTGATGATGTTGAAATTGCCGGTGAAGCGCTGCACCTGCATGAGCGCGCCGTTTTCATAGGTCTTCTCGATCCAGCGGGCCTGGAAGCTGTCATCGGAGACGCGCACTACGCTGATCACATCCACGGTGCGGGACTTGCGCCCCACATCGGCAAAAGGGTCATTCTCCTGCGCATACTGATTAAGCGTGGTGGACGCCCGGTCCGTGACAAAGTCATAGGCTCGCAGCCAGTTCTCGCGCACGACGACCGGATCAACGGAAAGCCCGCGCACATTTTTGATAAATCCTGCCAGGTGATGAGCGATCTGAGCGTCGGTCGGGGTGTAGCGTTCCGTCGCTGGCGCCACAGCGCGGGCCGCGCCTGTCTCATCGACTTCGACCACATAAGGCGTGACCGCCGATTGCATTGAACGCCAGACGAGCGCGCTAGAGGTTACGAAGCAGAGCCCCAAGCAGCCAAGCGCCATCAGCCGCCAGTTCCTGGCCTGCACGCGGGCAGCGCCCATCCGTTCGTCCCAGACCTGGCCAGCCTTCTGATAAGGCGTTTCAGGAAATGGGCTCCGCCCATAGCTTGTGGAGGATCGTTTGAAGACCATGGCTTAGTCGTCCTTGTCATTGAGTTGCGGGGCGGCGCCTGATGAGCCGCGATCACCCTCGCGCAGGCTGTGGGCGGCCATCTGACCAGCCTGGCTCGCATTCTGGCGGGCCTGCATCCGGCGCTCCCATCCCGGGCTTGAACTTGAAGAAGAAGACGTGGAGGCATCGCTCCCACCGGAACCGCCGGTCGCGCGCCATGCGCCCTGACTGCCACGCCGGTAAGCCTCGCGCATGGATTGAGCGGGTCTGCTTGCAGCCCGGCGCACAGCGTCTCCGCCCGCGCGGGCCATGCCCGCGACACCTGCTGCCACAGCGCCGACGCCGGACGCACCAGACGCAACAGAGCCGAGCGTATATGAGGTGCGTGCCGCACCAGCCATACTGGCGCCAGCTTTGACGGCGCTTGAAGCGCCGCCCGCTGCTGCGCCAATTGCCGCGCGCCCGCCTGCACCGGCGACATAGGTGCCTGCCGCAACACCGGCAGCCGCGCCTGCGGCTGAACCCGCGCCGAGCTGCGGTGCGCCGGTGATGAGGCCTGACGCCACGCCAGGCGCAAAGATTCCCATCCAGAAAAACACTATGGCGGCCAGCACCGTGCCCATGACCTGCGCAAGGGTCACATCATCGCCGGTGCGGAACGCATCGGTCACGGAGGAAAAGAGCGTCGAGCCGATACCGATGATGACGGCGAGGACCATCAGCTTGATGCCCGACGTGATGACATTTCCAAGGACGCGCTCGGCGAGGAACGCAGACTTGTTCCAGAGCGCGAAGGGCACAAGCACAAAACCGGCAAGCGTCGTCAGTTTGAATTCCAGAATGGTGATGAAGAGCTGCACGGCGAGCACGAAGAAGGCCACCATGATGATCGCCCAGGCGATGAACATCACTGCGATCATGATGAAGTTGTGGAAGAAGCTGATGGGTCCAAGCATGTCGCTGATCTCGGCGAGCAGCGGCTGCGCTGCGTCAAAGCCAACACCGGCGATAAACCCTGGACGGAGCAAATCCGCCGCCGTCATCGTTCCGCCACCTGCGGTCACGCCGAGCTGCGCAAAACTGTCGAACACGATATTGGCGAGAAGCGAGAAGTTGCCGATGATGAAAGCGAAGAAGCCCACATAGAGCACCTTCTTCAGGAGACCGGCGATCACGTCGGTGTTCTGGCTCAGCGCCCAGAAGAGCCCGGCGAGCGTAATGTCGATCGCAATCAGCGTGGTCGTCAGATAGGCGACATCCCCCGCCAGCAGGCCGAACCCGCTGTCGATGTAAGCGATGAAGGTCGCGAGGAAGGTGTCGATCACATCCATTAGTCGGGAGACCCAAGAAAGGCGCGCGTGCGGGCGCGGCCACGTTCGGCTTCAGCAAGCTGGCGGGCACGCTCAAGCGCTTCGGCGCGGTAGTGCGAGGCCATCATGGCTTCCATCTGCATGAGCTGCTCGGTCTGCAGCGCCTCGATCTGGTTGCCCGCCTGCAGAACCTGGAGATTGCCGACAGCCGACTGGCTGCCCGCGATTAGGCGGTCGAGACTTTCGCTATCGGCGCGCGCAGAGGAGACGACTTCTGCGGTGACCAGGAGGCTTTCGCGATACGCGGTGCGGGACTGACGCCATCTTGTTCGGGCCTCTTCGACGAGTACGCGGTGCTCTGGCGGTTCAGTTCCGTAATCCTCCGGGTAGATCACTTCATAGTCGCGTTCGATCTCTTCGACGCCATAACCGATGCCTTCAGCCTCGCGCATCAACTCGTCGATACGACGCATACGGCGGAGAATGTCATCAGCGATGCTGTCGGGGAGTGTTTCCAGATCGCGCGCCATGTTCTCCAGCATCTCGATCTCATGGGTGAGTTGCTGGATTTGCTGATTGATCTGCTGGAGGGACCGAACCGCCGTCAGAATGTTCTGAGTATGGTTCGCCGGATCGTAGACGATCCCGCCGCCAAACAATTGCGCGGCTGCGGGTGGCGCTGTGAACACGTTCATTGGAAGTGCGCATAGGGCGGCGGATAGAAGAAGACGTTTCATGTGTTTGGTTCCTATTCGGCAGCGATGGCGTGAGAGGGTGGGAAGGGTTCGGACACTTCGGGCGCATGGCCGGGCCAGCGGGCCAGAAACTCGGCTGCCCAGGGCAAGCCCTTTTCGTGCAACCAGCATTCGGCGAAGTCATCGCTTGTCGTTTCTGCGAACACGCGGTCGAGCAGCGCCTGATCTTCCGGCGCTGATGCGCCGCATATCGAGAGTGCAATGGGCCCGAGGCCCAGGTCGAACACGCGCGCGCCCAGCGGCGACTGATAGTAGTAGTCGCGTTTGGGCGTGGCGCGGCTGATCAGCTCGATCTGGCGTGCATTGAGGCCGAAGCGCTGATAGGTTTCTTTGGATTGCGGCTCCTGTGCGCGTTCATTCGGGAGGAAGATGCGTGTCGGGCAGGATTCCACAAGCGCCGGGGCAATGCTTGAGTTGGCAATGTCTGCAAGGCTTTGCGTGGCAAAGACGACAGAGACGTTTTTCTTGCGCAGGGTCTTCAACCATTCGCGGATGCGCGCGGCAAACATCGGATCATCGAGGAACAGCCAGGCTTCATCCAGTATGAGCAGTGTTGGCTTGCCATCGAAGCGGGCCTCAAGCCGGTGGAAGAGATAGGTGATGACCGGCGCCACCGCGCCCTTTGCATGCATCAGCTCTTCCATCTCGAAGCAGACCGTATCGGCCAGCGTGAGGCTTTCATGGTCGGCGTCGATCAGGCGGCCATGCGGGCCTTCAAGCGTGAAGGGATGCAGTGCGGATTTGAGCGTCTCGTCCTGCAGCATCAGGCTGAGGCCTGTCAGCGTCCGTTCGGATTCAGGCGCTGAGCTGAGAGACTGGATGGCATCCCATAGTCTGGCTTTGAGGTCTGGCGTTAGGCGCAAGCCTTCATTCGTGCAGAGCCCGGCGATCCAGTCAGCGGCGAAGCTCGCGCCTGTCTCTCTGTCTATGTCATTGAGCGGCTGCAGGCTTGGGGCATTGCTGCTGCCAAGATCAATATGTGCGCCGCCCATGGCGAGTGTGGCGGCGCGGGCAGACCGTCCCTTGTCGAAGATGAAGACTTGGGCCCTCTCGTAGCGCTTCCATTGCAAGGCGAGCAGAGAGAGTAGGACCGACTTGCCCGCGCCGGTCGGGCCGACCACGAGCGTATGGCCAACATCGCCAATATGCAGGTTCAGCCGGAACGGTGTGGTGCCATCGGTCTGTGCCTGGATCAGTGCCGGGGCTTGCAAATGGCGATTTGTGTCTTCGCCCGCCCAGACCGCTGAGAGCGGGACCATATGGGCAAGGTTCAGCGTGTGGAGGATGGGTTGGCGCACATTGGCGTAAGGGTGACCGGGCAATGAGCCGAGCCAGGCATCGACCGCGTTCAGGGTTTCCTTGATCGCGGTGAAGCCGCGGCCATTCACGATACGCTCAGCGATCCGGATGTGTTCGTCGACCGTGCGCCGGTCAGGATCAGCGACGGTGATCGTGGTGGTGACGTACCCATAGGAGACAAGGTCTGAACCGAGTTCCTGAAGCGCAGCATCGGCATCACCGGCCTTGTTGTCGGCGTCATTGTCAACGAGCGCCGCCTGTTCATTGAACATGGTCTCGCGCAGCACCGCACCGATCGACTTGCGCTTGGCAAACCAGTGGCGACGCTTCTTGCCGAGAACTTTTTCGGCCTCGGCCTTGTCCATAGAGATGAACCGCGTGGCCCAGCGATAGGCAAAGCCCTGCCGGTTCAACTCGTCGAGAATGCCGGGCAGTGTCGAGGCGGGGAAGCCTAGAATGGTCAGTGTGCGTAGGTGGGCTTCGCCGATCATGGGTTCGAGCCCGCCTGCGAAGGGTTCATCGGCAAGAACGGCGTCGAGGAAGACCGGAAGCTCGGGTGTGACGACCGGGTGACGCTTCGTCGAGATGGTCGAGTGCAGGTAGGTCAGGGTCTCATCATCAGAGAGCTTTGCGATTTCGGCAAGGCAGGTGGAAAGCAGATCGAAGACGCGGTCTGCATGCTGCTGGAAGGTTTCCAGCCGGTGGCGCCACGTCGCGGCGTCTTCCGTTTCAGCGCGCTGGATCAGCGCCTTCTCGGCGCGGCCTGTTGCATCGGCCGGCGGCAGCCAGAGCAGTGTCAGGTAGTAGGAACTCTCAAACCTTGTGCCGGATTCTTCGGCCTGCAGCGCGCGTTCCTGATCGACGAGCCAGGACAGCGCATCGAGAAACTCCGCCTCCGGATAGTCATGCACTTCATGGCGCTGTGCCTCGAAGAAGAGCGCCCAGCCCGAGCCAAACCGGCGCAGGACATTATTCACCCGCGCCATGACGGAAACGAGTTCTTCTTCCGTCGAGCTTTCGAGGTCGGGACCTCTGTATCTGAACGTCGTTTGGAACGAGCCGTCCTTGTTGAGGACCACGCCCGGCGCGACCATACAGGCCCAGGGCAGATAATCGGCAAGCAGTGTAGGCGTGTCTGCATATTCTTTCAGGTTCAGCATGACAGATGCTCCTTGTTATGCACCGAGCGACTGGCCACAGCCATGAAATCCGGATCGCTGCGCGCCATGAACACGGCGGCGGAATGGCCAAGCACCCACAAGAGGAGCCCCGGTATCCAGAGCCTCAGACCGAGCGCGAGGGCTGCTGCCAGTGTCCCGATGGCGATAGCGGCGCTGCGCGGCGCACCCGCCATCAGGATTGGCTCGGTCAGCGAGCGATGGAGCGGGATTTCATAGCCCTCAGCCATCAGATCAGCGCTCCGCCGCCAAAGCTGAAGAAGGTCAGGAAGAAGCTCGTCGCTGCGAAGGCAATCGACAGGCCGAAGACGATCTGGATCAGCTTGCGCATGCCGCCGCTGGTTTCACCGAAAGCCAGCGTCAGACCGGTCAGGGTGATGATGATCACGGCAACAATCCGGGCGACTGGTCCTTCAATCGACTGGAGGATCTGATCCAGCGGGCCTTCCCAGGGCATGCCCGAACCAGCCGCATGGGCGGGGCCCGCGAGGAGCAGCCCAATGCCGATCGCAGCGGCGACCTGAACCGTCCGGTTCACGGTACGAAGTTGATTATAGAGAATCATAAAGAGGTTCCTTCTGTGACGAGTGAAAGGGATCGGGAGACCAGCGGCGCAGTGTCATAGCCTTCGCCATTGAAGCCGATGACGCGTAGCGCCTCTTCGACGCGGCGCTGACCACCGGCGCGGCTCATGAACACGACGACATCAATCGCCTCTGCGATGAGATCGAAGGGCGCGCGCGGCGTTGCTTCGAGCGTGAGCTGTTCAAGCCGCTGAAGCGCGCCGTATGCAGAATTTGCATGGAGCGTCGTGATCCCGCCGGGATGGCCCGTGTTCCAGGCCTTGAGCAGATCGAGCGCTTCAGGCCCTCTGACTTCACCAACCACTATCCGGTCAGGCCGTAGCCGCAGGGTAGAGCGGACGAGGTCCTGCAGGCTCGTGCTGCCGCGATGGGTTCTGAGTTGCACCACATTCAGCGCTGCGCATTTGAGCTCGCGCGTGTCTTCGAGAATCACCATGCGATCATCGCCAAGACCGGGCTCTGCCAGCAGTGCGTTGATGAACGTCGTCTTGCCCGAAGAGGTCCCGCCCGCGATCAGAATGTTGGCATGGGTATTTATAGAGTCCTTCAGCGCTTCGGCGAGTGCAGGCGCCAGTGCGCCCTGATCGACATAATCGCCAATTTCAAAGGGCGTGGTCGCGGGTTTACGGATCGAGAAGCATGGGGCCGTCGAGACGGGTGGGAGAAGCCCTTCAAACCGCTCGCCACTGCCGGGGAGTTCGGCAGAGATGATGGGGGAATTGCGGTTTGCAGGCTCGTTCACGCCGGAGGCCACAAGGCGGATGACCCGCTCGCGGTCGGAGGCTGGGAGCGTGTGCTCGGAAACAACTAAACCAATGCCCGCCGTCTCGATCCAGACTGAACCATCCGGATTAGCCATGATCTCAATCGTGTCCGGCGCTTCAAGAGCTTCCCGTACCACCGGGCAGAACGCCGTGCGCAGCATTGTGCTACGGCGGGCGTCTGTTTCCGAGTGGTGCGGGCTCTGGCCCATCGAATCTTGCTCCTGTCACTTGGTAGTTCCGAGTGTTTGAAGCTTTGCAGGCGGGCCTCTCTTTCGGGAGTTGGGTTAGAGGCTAAAGCAGACAACAGTCTGCGTAGAGATGCATCTCAATACAAAAGCAGTTCTGCAGCGATCACTGCAGAACAGAGCTCATGATTTCATGTTTCAGGCGTGTTCAGCAAGCGATGTTTCGCTTGGATTATTCAATAAGAGGACTGTAATGAATTCAGTATTTTCAAACTCTTGTGATCAGCACTAAAATATAGTCTGGCACTTTTCTTGCTCGATACCGAATGCGGGGAGGTGCTGATGAAGACATTCACCTTGAATTCCGACGGTGCACTTGTGCGCTATGACTATCTCTCTCGGCTGTCGCCAGACCGATGGGCCTGGGAGTTTCTGAGACGCAACCGGGAATTCAGACGCGACGCCGAAGCACGATCACCCGATGATGTGTCTGAGATACCTACGTCATGTCCTCAGACCATTCGAATTATTCGCCCCCGCGTCACGCAGACCCTTGCTGAACGTTGGGGTCTGTTATTCATGCCCGATCCGGAATTAAACGGGTTTGACGCGAACGCAGTCTGGAGCCACTACGTCTTTCCTGATCAGGTCGAGGTCAACTGTACACCGAGAAAACCTGGCCTCAATTGCAATATCTGGGATCGCACAGTTGCACATTGTCATATCACCCACATTACCGACCGTGCCGCTCGCGAATATCTTCTGGTACGCGGCAAGGGCTGCGTTGTGCAGATAAGATGCACCGGCATGTCGCTTCTCAGCATCGAACCTGTGCGCATGAAACTCCAGATCTCCGACATGGAGGCTTATGAGCGGAAGCTCAAAGTGCAGAAAGAAGCCATGAAGCTTTATGGAGAGGGTCCGGACACGTCTGAAGCACTCTGGACGAAGACAACGCAAATTCTACGTAATGGTCTGATCGCCCTGGACTGCCAGGACCTTGGCATGAAACAGCGTGAAATCGCTGCCGTCATCTATGGTGAAGAGGCTGTCGCCGCAGACTGGGGCGATGATTGCAGCGCGCTCAGAAACCAGCTGCGATACGTTATCCGAAAAGCCGAAGGGCTCCGCGATGGCGGTTACCTTGTCGAGCTTCTCGGTGCGCGGCTCGGACCGGATACGCAAGCAGTCTAATCGTCAGCTGGTGCATCCATCAAATTGGCAAACCCCCGTAAATCGCTGATATAACAGCGTTGAGCCTGAATCACGCCAGACTGGCGTATTAAATATCCGGAGGGGCAAGCGCCTGTTTGTATTTTACGACACCGAGACGACCGGGACCAATACGGTGTTCGATCAGGTGCTGCAGTTTGCAGCCATTCTGACCAATGATCAGCTTGAAGAAGTTGAGCGCTTCGAAATGCGGTGTCGGCGACTGCCCTGGATTGTCCCGGCCCCGATGGCTCTCAAGGTCACGGGCGTTACCCCGGACATGCTGGATGATGAGAGCCTTCCAAGCTTCTACGAGATGATGTGCGCGATCAGGGTAAAGCTGGAAAGCTGGGGACCAGCCATCTATGCAGGCTACAATTCCATGCGCTTCGATGAGCCCCTTATGCAGCGTGCCTTCTGGCAGACCCTGCATCCGCCATATCTCACCGTAACAAACAACAATGCACGCATGGATATCCTGCCGCTCGTCCAGGCCGCATCACATCTCTACAAAGGTGTGTTCAGCTATCCGAAAACGCCGCGAGGTCGGACCGGGTTCAAGCTGGATCAGCTCGCGCCGATGAATGGCTTTGCCCACGAAAACGCCCACGACGCGCTCGCCGACGTGGAAGCCACCATTTTCATTGCCCGCATTCTGGCAGAGAAGTGTTCCGAGCTTTGGGCATCCAATGTCGCTGCAGCCCGAAAATCTGACATGGCCTCAAGGCTCGTTCCAGGAGCGCCTTTGCTATTTGTCGAGTACTTCATCAGTGGACCAAGTGTCTGGTGGGGGCAGCGCGTGGATCAGCAAGGTGCCTCGACAAGTGCCGCGAGCTGCCTGCGCCTTGATGCACACTGGAATGAAATATTCTCCCTCGATGACGAGGCGTTGAAGAAGAGGCTGACCGCATCACCAAAGCCGGTTCGGGAGATTGCCCTCAATAAGGCCCCGGTCGTTCTGGATCAGGCCACCGCCAGGGCGCTTGGATATGAGCCCGACGCTGACATGCTCGCTCAGGGCGAATTGCTGGCTTCAAGTGAGGAAGCGTGCGCGAAGCTTCTGCAGACCGCCGCAGCCCTAAAGGAGCCATGGCCGGAAGCAGAACATCTTGAGCAGCGGATCTTTGAAGGCTTCCCGTCTCGAGAGGATTCCTCACGCATGGACGCTTTTCATCGCGCATATTGGCCGGGAAAAGCCGCCTTGATCCGGTCCTTTGAAGACGAGCGTCTGCAGCAGCTGGCCCAGCGTATCGTCTATGCCGCCGCACCCGAAACCCTGAGTGAAGCAGACCGGAAACGCATGGATGAAGCTATCTCAAAGCGGCTTCACGATGACCATGCCGATCCAGACCTCTGGCGCACCATTCCGCAGGCGTATGAAGAATTGTCGGAGGTGCGCAGTTCTGAGGGTGGAGATGCGATTGCGGCGGATATTGAGGGGTGGATGAGCGCTATTGGTGCGGCATACCAACTTACTTAGTCTGAATTGGCGGGTGGCTGAACCGAGCGTGTTAACCCCCTGCGATCAAGCGGCAGCTAAAACACCGCTCGACAATAGCGCGTCAAAAATAGATGACACGTAAAGCTCAGCTTGATCCTCCATGAAATAGACATTGAGATCATTCAGCTCATCGATGGAGAGCCCCCAATTTAGTTTCGAATGCCGCGAAGGCGTTATAATGAAACTATTGAGTGAAACATTGGGATTTCCTAACCGCAGCTCGATGTCCTTAATAGTCTGATGAAAGGCGATTTTCTTATGTCCTGGTCCTTCATGCTGAAGGCCGTGGGGCTCAATGAACGCCAAACTTTGAGTGTTGCCTTTAACAAGCCATAGCAGGAAATCTGGATAGAAATTACCGGCTTCAAAGAAGCCCATGCCGCGACCGCGGCTTTCATTGCGCAGTAAAAACGCCTCTATGCCATCTTGATTGAGGGCGGCCTGCGACTGATCGAGATAGGACACCAGATCTTCAACAAACTGAATTTCGCTCTCATTCAATGAGACGGGTGTGACCTGGACTTTTCCGCCTTTGCGCACATGCAAAACAGGTTTGTAAAGATGGTTCGAAAGAAGGCACCCTTTTAGATCGCCTGCAGTCAGCACACCTTTCTTCTTAACTTCCAGCTCCTTTGACAGCGCCTTTATGTCTGCAATCAGTTTTGACTCACTCGAGTCGACGCGGAGCTGGTAGAAATCAGCAGTCGGTATATTTGGGTCATCATCGGCAATCGGGCGCAATTCCAGCCGCGGTTCGATAAACGCCGCTTTGCGATAATTGTAATATTCCTCAGCATACTTCTGTAGGAGCTCTGCCGCCATTTCCTGCCACAGCGCGATGTTCGATGGATCGTCAAAAGTCATCCGTCCCGAAGGAACGATGATCTTGTACCAAGAGCCATCGGCGAGAAGTGGCTTCAGTTGATCTTTTTGTATGTTGAAGTTGTGCCAGGTTCTCTCGCGTTTGAAACGCTCTAGGCGGAAGAAAAGATCGTGCTCGTCAAGGAATGCAGCATGCAAAGTTAAGAATGTTTGCTCGTTCTTCAATCCGATCGCAGCGCCACGGCGTGACTCCAATGATTGAATTCTGGGATACCAATCAATTGCGATTATCTTTTCCCGCAACTTATCTGGAACCTCGCCGAACATTGGCACAGCAGCATCGCGTTTGAAGTCGTATTCTTTACCGTTTGACTTCTTTCGCCGAGGTCGGAGGACCATCAGGTTCTGGCCGAAATCATAGGTAACATTGAGACGGATCGGGAAGACTTCCTTTTTGTCGTTTGAAGGCAGCTCTTCCTCTTTCAGAAATGCCCGAAAGCGTTCCATGAAATCTGCTTCGACGCCAAACACATTGAGCGTTTCAGCATATTGAATGAAATCTGGCTGGTGTGAGGGCGTAGAAAACCCGCTCCGCTGCAGTGACCAATCGTGTCCCTTTAAGCGTACACCACGGCCAAAGAGCTGAATGATTTGCGACCCTTCAGACTTACCAACATGCATCAGGCCGAGGGTGCTTACCCGCCAGCAATCCCAGCCTTCTACAAATCTCTTTGATCCGATCAGTAGATTGAGTGGTGATGAAGACTCATTGATTTGTCCGAACAGCGTGTCTGAGAACTCGCTGTCGAGCACATTCACGTTCTCAAATTCTCGTTCCGCGATATGGTTTGAAAGACCTGAAGCATCGCCAACATTGATGAGGCCGAAAGGGGTTTCTGATTGCCCGACCCTAAGCATGACTTCATTGTCGTCGCCTTTGATTCGAGCGATTGCCAGTTGTCCGCCTGCCGATGACTGAAAAACGCGCTGGTGGATGTCTTTCAAGAAATCCTGAGCGGTGAAGCCTTGCGAAGATTTCAGCGTGCTGAGATATGCAAACCCGCCGACGAAAATGTCATTGCCGCTTCTGTCGAGCAGGCCGGTCTTCTCGCCATTGCTGGAGAGAATGTTGTCGATCTCGTCTGCCGCAGCGGCGTTATCTTTCAGGAAGCGAGCAAGGAAGGCGATTATCTTGCCGACGTCCGAAATCGTGCCTTCTTCGATATTAGTCCGCTTTCCGCCGGTGACGCTGGCGCCGACAAAGACCCAGAGCGGCTTCTCTATATTGTAGCCGTCGAACTCAACGTTCTTGTCTTCGTACAGCCGCAGCTGTTGGTAATAGGCCAGCAGGCACGCGGTCAGATACGAGAACTGTAACTCGTCAAAAGTGCGCGGCAGGTTGAAGATTCGGTAGTCCTTGCCGTAGCCATCCTCATAAAAATACCGATACGAATAATCAAACAGGACCGACTTGGCATATGCCTCGGTGATATCGTCCTTCTTTGCAGCCGTCGTCGCTTCTTTGAATGTCGCTGAATACTCGAACACAAAGCCGCGCTCGGCGAGCTTGGCGCGATTGGCGAACCAGCCACGTTCCTCTGTACTCCCCATACCGCGATGTGCTTCGTCTACAAGCAACAGGTTCTGGTCACCTAAGTTTCGCACAGCAATGATGTTGGGACCATCTTGTTCGGCAAGTTTCGTCACTTCGGTAAAGTCGACTTGGCGTAACCCATTGCGACCCGTTGAAAGAAGATCACCGCTGTCTGTGATAAGTCGCTCAGTGATTATACCGCTAGCTTTCAGCTCGCCTGCATGTTGCCGCGAAAGGCCTTCATTCGGCGTGATCAGAATTGTCCTTGTCAGGTCATCCTTCAGCGCCGACTTGCCAGCATAGTGCCGGAACTGCAGGAAATTTACGTGCATCAGCAGTGTCTTGCCCGAGCCCGTGGCGTTCTGCAGGCACACCTTGTTCAGCTCATCGAGGATGAAGGGCGTTATGCCGGTCTCATAGCCTTCGCCCTCCCAATATTCGTTGAACGTCTTCACATAGGCATTAAGGTCTCGACGCAGCGCGTGGATGTCGGTGAAATAGCGGTCGAGATAGATCTCCGCGAACAGAAGCGAGAGCCACTGATAGTATTTCCAGACAATCGGACGTTGGCGCTTCTCATTGATCGCCAGCGTGTTGCTGACAATGTTCTGCTCATAACGCAGGAGGTCGGCCTTAGTAATCGCCGCATCTTCCTGAAGCTCCAGGTCGAGATGCTTGTAGAAACGATGGAGATTGTCCGCATCGAGCCCATCCGCTTTCGTTGCGAGCATGTCGGCAAAGGGCTTAATGGGTTTGAGCGTATTCTCGCCTGCCTTGACGCGATAGAGGGGATCAAAGCCGAACAGGCTTATGATCCACTGATTGAGAACGAGCTTGTGGCCGAAGGGGAGCTGTTTCGGCTTTTTCGGTTTAGCCATCGGACTTCTCCTTCACGAGCCTGTCCGCAAACAGCTTGTTGCCATAATCACGATAGGTTTCAAACGCAGAAATAGCTGCATCCACCTTACTCATGATCTCTTGCTGTTTAGCAGCTGCGCGACGTTGCTGGTCATCATCCCACTCATCGAAATTATCCCAGTACATCGTAAAGAGCTTCGCATTTGCTCTATGGGGGTAGAGCTGAGTTGGGAGAAATTCTGCCAAATCTGCAACGCTTGAAAGGAGGTCCTTTTCTTTAGTCGCCAGCTTTTTATGCAAGTAGGAGGGTTTCCCAACAGCGAGTTGTGAAAGTTGCTCACAAGCATTGTCGATGCCGTCGAGTGAAAGATTGCCAATCGCGTCCATCGGCGTTTGTTTCAAATAGTGGAAGTGCAGTGGGTCAACACATGCAATCATAGCTTCATACCGACTGCGATCCTGCTTGAATGGCAGACGAGACTTGTTCCAGGCGTCGAACGCGGTTCTGCCGAACCAACCGATGACTCCGACAATTGCGGTTGCCACTACCACCCAGATTTCAGTTGGGATCGAGCCTATCAAGTCCAATACCCAATTGGATTGCTGGCCAACAACCTGTTCTACGCTGGGGCTCTCCGTTTCCATCCCTTAACCCTCCACGTCCCACATGGCCTGGTGGAAGGCTTCTTCGAGCAGGCGGACTTTCCAGCTTTCACCTTCCTGGCGCAGGTTAGGCAGATTGTTCGAGCCGTTCACATAGATGACGTCAAACTCGGTGTCCTGGGTTGAGAGGCGGTATTTGCGGAACCACTCGTCGAGCATCAGATTATCTTCTTCGAGATTGCCGGTCAGCACACGCCAGATGACCAGCGTCTTCTCGCGTGAGGTATCATCGCCGGGCGTGGTCAGCGTATAGCCCTCCACCTTGCGAAAGCGCCATTTGCCGTCATTGCTTTCGGTCAACTTGCCATTGAGGATGAGGCGCGTGGTCTCATCCTTGGGCAGTTCCGGATCGGGCTCGCGCTTGAATTTGGCGTCAAAGCCGCGCCAGCGATCGAGATGTTCCACGTGCAGGCCCATCAGCCAGTTGAAGGTTTCAACCAGATCGACCGCGCGTTCGGTATATTCATCCGTGCCCGGCGTCTTGATGTTCAGGCGATAGTCGGTCGGATCGTCAAAGGTCTCGATATTGAGCAGGGACGGGCTGCCCTTGGTCTCGAAGTCGAGCCAGTATTTCAACATATAGTCGCGGCGGAATGTGTCGCCTGCCGCGGCAAGGTCCGGCGCGGTGCGGAGCGCGAGATTGTTCAGCGCGTCTTCATAGGATTCGAGGCGGAGATATTTGAAGGCATGGGAGAGGCCGTCGCGCGACACGGGTTTGCCGTCTTTCCATTCGGAGGAGTAGGTGCTGGCTTTCATCCTGGGAAGTAGGGTTACGTCAAAATGGCTTCCCATTTCCACGAGGATATAAAAGCGGTTTGCTGAATCAAGTCTATTTTGATGCATTATTGCTTCACCAGACGAGCCTGAGCCAGCAAAATAATCAATAACAGTGTCGCCGCTACCAGTCGTTATTTCAACTAGCTTTTGGCCAATCGATATGGGTTTGGGGTTAGGAAATGTTCCTCGTTCACCAACTACATTGGCGAGCTGCTTTTCACCATCAGTGAAATCGGTGATGACAGATTTCACGACATCAGAACCAACATTTTGTAGAAATCTCTTATACTGAGGAATTTTCTTTTCATCATCGCCAAAGTGAATCAGATGTGCGTTCGCTAGTGCCTCAAATGATAAGGTGTCTGGACGGTCGGGGTTAGGACTCCTGCGCCACAGCCACCCACGCGCTGGCGCCGGGCAAGGACTCTTTGTGATCGGATGAAGCGGTTCGTAGAAGCGATATTCCTCATTGTGGCGATTTTTATGCGCTGCGTTGAGGCTGCTTGCATTCGGCCAAGAAGGGTCATTTTCACGATATACAGCTAGTTTCGCATCTAACTTTTTTGCCTCGGTTGGCTCAACCCAGTTGCCGTCGGCATCTCGATACTCAACAAACTTGTATTGTTTTATGCCTTTCCAAGGATCGTTGCGCTTTGTTTCTTCATTCCATTCTAGTCCGGCAGCGAGTGATTCATATTTATAATCTTGCGTCTTAGATTTATACAGCTCAATCAAAGCGCTTTTTGCCTCGCTAAGGCTCGGATAGCTCGGATTGAGGTGCTGTATAAGCTCCATTACTTCAGCGAAACCTGGCTTAGCTTGCCGGAACATCGCATGTTGCTCTGCCGCTTTATCGCGATCTTTCGCGAAGGCTAGAATATATTCGTGATTATGCGAGAACGTGCTGGCATCATTGTGAGTTGTATTTTTAGCCCAAATCAGATTGTCTAAATAGTTTCGCTTTCCAAAATGATCCTCGATCAAATTCATGAGCCTGTGACTAACCCGGTTTTCATCGTCCTTATCATCGATGTGAACGAAGTAGACTGCGTCATCGGTTAAGATAGATTGTGTCGCGATTAGTCGATCTCTCAGCATTGTTAGCCAAGACGAATTTCGGTATGCATCTTTGTAAATAAAGTCGCCACTACCGGAATTATAAGGAGGGTCGATGTAAACGCATTTCACACCACGATCATGCTTCGCTTTAAGTGCTTGGAGCGCCTGAAAGTTGTCGGAATGAAAGAGCAAGCCCCCCAAGCCAGCATCCAATCCCTGCATCTCCGCCGCCACACGATCCCGGAAATCCTCGCCGAACAGCGCTGTGTCGATCAGCAGCTTGTCATTTGCCTTGAGGAATTCCACCGTCAGCGGCGTTGAATAGCCCTCCAGCGCGTCAATCGCGAAGAGGCGCACCCACTCCTCGCGCTGGCCTTCCTTGGCGGCGATCTCCGCGTAGAAGTCTTCCGGTATGCGGTCGAGCGTGATGCAATATTGCGTGTCGGTGACGAATTTCTTCTTCAGCCAGAGCTTTTTCTGGAAGTCCTCCAGCTGGGCGAGGAAGTCGATCAGGTGGCGCGCAATGCGGCGCAGCACTTTCACGCGCGCGAGATAGGCCTCGACCTGGGAGGCGTCCGCTGTCTCGATATCATCGAGGCGCATGATCTCGTTCTTGATATAGAAATCGAGCTCGCGGCGCAGGAACCCGCCAAGGTCCTTATGGATGAAATAATCCATCGTGTTGCGCGCCGTGTACTGCGCGAGATATTTCTCCAGCAGGGTGCGGTCTTTCTGCTTTTCTGTCGGCGCGGGCGTCATCAGCGCGGCGGTGAATGCCTCCGCCCCCTCGAGTTTCGGCAGGGCGGCCTTGATGGCCTCGGCGGCTTCCTCCAGCCGCTTCTTCGCCCAGGTGCCCGACTGGCCGGTCTTTTTTGGATCGGCGCGATATTCGAACTGCAGCACAAGCTCTGGCTCGCCCGTCTCGCCGGTTTCGAGCTTCAAGGGCTCGGCCTCGTGGATCAGGAAGAAGCGTTCGGTTTGTTCGCTGGCCTTGACATTGTTGTGCTCACCCTCGCTCGCCGACACGATGCGGCAATGCACTTTCATCGGTTTGGCGGTGTCGAGCTTTGGATGCTCCGGCGCTTTGGTCGGATCGAATGTAAAGTTGGTCAGATATTCTGAAGTCTTGATGTAATACTGGTCGCGGTTCGCCCAGTGAAGATAAACCTCGCGCCCATCATAGGGCACGGCGTAGGGCGCGGCCTTGCCGTCGGTCTCGCGCGCAAAATAGCGCCGCGACATGAAATCGCCGCCATCGTAATACCGCTCGAAGAAGCGGTAGAGATGGTCATAGACATCGCCCTCATGCGTCTCCGCATTGCGGACAGCGTCGAGCACCGCTTTGGCCTTTTTGACAGGTTCGGTCGCCTCCGGGTCTGCGGCCCCATATTCGACGGCCTTTTGCTTTGCGGCTTCATAGGCGGCCTGCGCTTCGGCGAGTTTCGCCTCATCTGCCTCGCCAAAGGCGTCCTTAATGATTTTCAGGAGGTCCTCTTCCAGAAAGCGCGACACCTGATCGGCCTTGGCGTGCATGATCCGGTAGAGCCCGAAGTCGAGATCGGGCTGATCAAGCTGGAACAGCTCTTTCAAGAGACCAATAAGGCGTGTGCGTTGTTTCTCGTTCTGGTTCATTCGGATCTCTCTATACGTCCTCAAACCACCGTCCAGCGGACGGCGAATAGGGCGCTACGCTCAATGCTTTGCTGAAGGCGGGCTTCGATTTCTGCGATCATCGCATCGCGTTTTTCGTAAATCTTGTCCTCGACTTCGAAGATATTCTGGCGAAGTCGGCGTTTGGATTTTTCAATCTCGTGGATTTCGGTTTGGATTTCATGCTGGCGCTGCGGATCGCTTGAGGCGCGCATCTCGCGTTTCAGGTCGCGCTCGCGGTTCTTGGCGTCCACCAGCTCCTTCTCGGCTTGCGCGACAAGATCATCGGCCCAGCCATCGAGCTTTTTCGACTCCTCGATCATCCATTCCGATTTGCGCTTCTGCACATCGGCGAGGATGGCCTCCTCGGCGTTGGAGATCGCGGCCTGCATGTCGCTCGGCGTCGAGACAGCCTGATCTGTTACAGCTTTAACGGGTAGGTCGAACAGCCGCCGCGCCGCCGTCTCAGGCAACACCTGACCATCATCAGCGCGCGCGACGATAATGATATGGTCCTGATCATCAGAACCGCGCACGGATAGCTTGTGGACCAGCGCCGTCCCGCTTGCGCCGACAAAGGGCTCCAACGCCGCTGCCTTTGCAGGCCAGCCGGTATAGTCGAGGGTGAGGGATGCGCTGTTGAGGCTGCGTTCTGCCGCGCTCTCCAAAACATGACGAGCGAGTGGATGGCCAAGGCGGTAGCGGTGGCCTTCGAGGCCTTCCTTGCGCAGGAAGTAGCCGCCGACCGGCGCATCGACGCCGTCGATCGCTTGTTTCAGTGTGAACGTGTGATGGCCGTCATCGAATTGCGCGCGCTTTCCGAGTTCATGTTTGGTCAGTGCCCAGAGAATTTTTGTATAGCGATCGAGATAGGCGCTGGCCTTCTCCATATTCATCTTAAGACGGTCATGCACCTCAGCATCGAAATGTTCGAGCAGTTTTTGGCGCGTATTGTCCATGGTTTCCGCGATCTGCTCATCCATTTCCGTGCGCAGCGTTTCAAAAGCCGTTTCAATCTCATCCGGGGTGCGGCAGCTCTGATAGATTTTTGAAATCCGGCGCTCAAAATCGACGCCAGACTCAATTGATCCGAGCACCTCATCGCTGGCGCCAAAAACGCCATTGAAGAGTTGGAATTTCTCTGAAAGCAGCTCAAACACGCGCTGGTCAGCGGCATTGTTCCGGTTAAGGAAGTTGACGACGACCACGTCATGCTTCTGGCCATAGCGATGACAACGACCAATGCGCTGCTCGATCCGTTGCGGGTTCCAGGGCAGGTCATAGTTCACGACCATAGAACAGAATTGCAAATTGATGCCTTCCGCCGCCGCCTCGGTCGCGATCATGATTTTTGCGCTGTTGCGGAAGTGGTCAACGAGCGCCGCGCGCATATCCGCTGTGCGCGAGCCGGTCACCTTGTCGGTGCCGGCATGAGTCGTCTTCCATTGCTCATAGATCGCTTTGGATTGTAGGTCGGCGTTCGAGCCATTAAACAGGACCAGGTCGCCATCATAACCATTGTCGGATAAAAGTTGGACGAGATAGTCCTGCGTGCGGCGGGACTCCGTGAAAATGATCGTCTTTTGCGCGGCGCCAAGCTCATCGGCTTTGCTAAATCCAGCCGCCAAAGCGGTCAGAAGTGATTTCCCCTTAGCGTTTTCAGTGATCGAGACTGCTAAATCCTTGAACCGCCGGAGTTCTTCGATCTCTTCTTCAATGACGGCAATGTCATCGTCTGAAAGCAGATCAGGCGGCGTTTCGTCATCAACCCATTCTTCCGCGGTTTCCTCGAACCCATCATAGTCTTCTTCGATGTCGTCAGGGATCGGGTCTTCAAGATTGTTCTTGAGCGTGGCGTCATCTTTCAGTTGCCGCTCAAGCTTGTTCGCCAGTGAATTCAGTGCACCAGCAATTGCAAAAGTCGATGATGCCAGAAGCTTGCGAAGAATAAGCGTCATCAGCGTGCGCTGGCTTGATGGAAGCGCAGCCAACGTTGGACGCTGGAGATAGTCCGATACAAAATCGTAGAGCTTTTGCTCTTCAGGTCCCGGCACGAATTCCTGTGTGATCGGAATTCTGTTCGTATAACGAATATATTCGAGGACCTGACGCCGGAGCGTGCGGTGACAAATCGGTTCGAGACGCGCTTTCAGCTCATCGAACTGTCCATCACCACTGAGGCGCGCATATTGTGCCCGGAAGCTTTTGGCGTCGCCAAAGGCGTAATCGTCAATAATGCTGACCAGCCCATAAAGCTCCATGAGAGAGTTCTGCAGCGGCGTGGCGGTAAGCAAGACCTTCGGAACATTGCCAAAAGCAGTCTTCAGCGCGCGCCCCACTTTATTGTCAGGCCGGTAGACATTTCTGAGGCGATGGGCTTCGTCGATGACCACAAGATCCCAGGGTGTCATCATCAATTCGTCCGCATGGCGCGCGGCAAATTGGAACGAACAGATGACAATAGCCGGTTGCTCGAAGGGGCGATGCCCGCCGTCCTTGATGATCTTCTTGTAGTTTCGCGACTCGATTATGAAGCTTGGCAGGAAGAACTTTTCTTCAATCTCCTGCGCCCATTGTTTGCGCAAGCTTGCAGGGCCAACGATCAGAATACGCCGTTTGCCTTCGGTCCATTTCTGCGAAAGCACCAAGCCCGCTTCAATGGTTTTGCCGAGTCCAACTTCATCAGCGAGGATCGCGCCTTTTGAAAGCGGAGATTTGAATGCGAATAGGGCGGCTTCAACCTGATGCGGGTTTAAGTCGACCTGCGCATCAAACAGCGTGCCTGCCATTTTCTCAGCATCGGCGACCGAATGACGTCGCAACAGCTCGTGAGCGAACAGCTTCGAATGATAGTCGGTGATCATGCTCGCCCCCTCTTAATTATGGCTTCTCAGCCTTGTTTGACCCTGTCCTCTGGTCCTCTATCCACTCATCGATCTCGCCCTTGCGGAACCGCCATGAGCCGCCCACTTTGAAGCCCGGAATCTTGCGCTCGGAGGCCAGCCGATAGGCGGTTTTCTCCGTAATTCGCAGATATTCCGCCACTTCCTTGATGGTCAGAATGTCAGTTTCCATGGCCGCCCTTTGAGCCGAAATCAGCCTATTTGAGAAAATTAGGCAGAATCGGGAAAACGCTCAACTGTTATTTCTGGACGGGGTCAATCCAGTATCATTGGCGCAGGCAGTCTTGTATTCCTTCGGCCTCAATAACTCTCCCGAACAGTCGGAACTGGGCGGACGGTGCATCTGCCAGAGCGCGGTCACCGCGCAAGGGGGCGGGGCTTTGTCATGATGTTTCGTCTTGAGGTGTCCTACCTTCAGCACCCCTTGCGCCGCGCCCTTATGCGCTCCGCCCGAGCCCCTTTTCGCCGCCCACCCCGCCTGATGCGGGAAAGAACGCAAGGCGGCGCAAAGGAGACTGACATGACTGACCAACTCGCCAACACTGCAGCCCTTGCAGAAACCACAGCACCCGCGCTGCCCGAGACACCCCGCATCTATGTGGCCTGCCTTGCGGCCTACAATAATGGCTGCCTGCACGGGCGCTGGATCGATGCGACCACCCCGGACGAGATCATGGACGCGGTGCGCGCCATGCTGGCGGCGTCGCCGATCCCGGACGCGGAAGAATGGGCCATCCATGATTATGAGGGCTTCGAAGGCGCAAACCTTTCCGAATACGCCTCATTCGAGACCGTGTGCGAGCTGGCAGATTTTATTGCGGAACACGGCGAGCTTGGCGGCAAACTGCTGAACCATTTCGGCGATGATCTCGCCGAAGCGCGCGCCGCCTTCGAAGACTATGCAGGCGAATATCTGAGCGCCGCCGAATTTGCCGAGCAGATGCACGAAGATACCGGCACACAGATTCCGCAGAGCCTTCGCTACTATATCGACTGGGAAGCGCTCGCCCGCGACATGGCCCTCAATGGCGAGATCATGGTCTTCCAAACCGGCTTTGATGAAGTTCATATCTTCTGGTCACGATAGGTGGAGGGCAGACACATGTTTCTTGTCACCGCCCTTTATGGTGATGGAACAGTCACGAGCCATCTGGCGGCAAATGCCGTCAATGCGCTCAAATGGCAGGCTGCCCTGGCTGGCGACGCCTGGCAGGTTTTCATCAATCCACTGGCAATGCCGCTCGAAGTGTCACTGATCTGATTAGACGGCGTCCAGCGCACTCTTTGAGACTGGACGTCGCGCCAGACAGAGTTTCGGCAACACGAGACGCAAAACATCGCAGCGTATTCGGGCGCGTTGAATACTCCAGCAGGTTGGCCAGACGGGTTCTATCCGTTTCCGGAAGATGCGCTCTGCACCCCTTGGTCCCGTCTCATGCCGTGTGACCTGGACGACGCCTGCCGGGCCTTGAAACCGGCCCTTGCGAAGAATTTTCCCCGCCGCTTTGCGGCTCCTCGCGCGGCAAAATTCTTCACCGGGCCGGTGCTTCGCTGCGCTGCGCCCCTCGTCGCGGCTCGCCCGAAAAGTGGAAACCACTTTTCGGATAAGCGAGCGCGCAAAAGACAGGGTTCAGACCCGCCTTGCGCCGTCCGAGCGGTCCGGCGTCGACGAGGACAAGGGGTCCTTAAGACAACATGGAAACGAAAGGAAGAACACCATGGCCAACGCACTCGGATATGTCTCAGAGACCAAATCAGGCTTCGAAGGCGCTCTTGCAATGATGAACCTTACAAGCGCGATCCGTATCGAGAAGAACGCAGACAAAGCCGCCGAAGGTCAGCCGGACTATCGCATCTATGCCGGTGAAACCTCCACCGAAATCGGCGGCGGATGGCTTCGCAAAGCCAAGGCGAGCGGCAGAGAATATGTCTCGATCACCCTCGCTGACCCGCAGATCGGCCCGCGCAAGATCTACGCAAACCTCGCGCCGGTGAAAGGCAAGAAAGGTCGTCACGTGATCCTCTGGAACCCGCGCGACTAGACCCAGAAGCCAGCACAAATGAACCGCTCCGGAGCGCATCTCCGGAGCGGTTTTTCCGCGTGTTTTCTTTGGTTAAGCGCCGGGGAGAAAATGCATCATACGAATTTTAACCCTGCAAACGCCCGCATGTCTGGCCAATCCTTTCCCAGCACTAACAAGCAAAAAGGAAAGGTGTACAATGACAAGAACGGATAAGAAAAATTCGCATGGAGACAATTGGCCGGAGCTCCTCAGCGTGGTCGAAGCGGCAAAGTTTCTGCGGCTCAAACGTTCCACGCTCGATCATTATCGCTGCGAGGGACGCGGGCCCATCTATCGCAAACATGGCGCACGCGTCTTCTATCCAAAGCCCGATCTCATTCGCTGGTCAGAGCGCAATTCCTATGCGTCCACGTCCGAGCGCCTGCGTGATCCGAAATGAAAAGGCTCAGTCTCTGGCTGACCCTATCGGGCGTCTCTCTTCTGATATTCGGATTGATTTTTGATCCGCTGGATCGCCTGATCTGGAACCGGACAGCAAGCGCGCCAACAGGGCTTTACTGGCTGAGCGACGACCCATTCACCCAAGGCAGTTGGGTCGTCGTCTCCAGCCAGAGCGATGTTGCTGTGTGGGCAGAAACACGCGGATATGTCGGGAAAGACTGGCCTCTATTGAAGCAGATTGCAGGCCTGCCCGGCGATGAAATCTGCCGGAATGACCGCGAAATCCGGATCAATAATCAGACTGTTGCTGTGGCGAAAACCGTCGACTCAACCGGGCGGAACCTGCCTGTGTGGAGCGGTTGTAGCGTGCTCGAGGCTGGTGAACTCTTCCTGCTGACGCCGCACCCGGCGTCGCTGGATGGCCGATATTTCGGCCCTATCAAACAGCAAGACCTGGATGGCGTCGCCATCCCCCTCATGATCGCTCAGGACTGAAAGACTGCAAGCGGATGCAAAGCGATACAAGCGCATGCAACGGGATGAGAAGCGAACCCGGTAGGGCAAGATTGAAGCTATGGCACCACATGGCGCCTAACCCCTTGTCTGCACATCTGTTTTTTGGCGCCCTTTGCACAGCATTGTGGTGCACGGGGTTTCGGGAAAGTCTTGTTTTTATTGAGACTTGCATGGTGCACGGAGAAAGAGCGCCGCAATGAGTAAGGAGAGACCGTTCACGCCGCGACTCGGACGTATCCGTGACCAGGGCGGACCCGCAGGAAAGCGCCTATCACGCCAGTTAAACAAGGCGGGCAAAAGGCTTTCAAAAGGTCCTCGAAAATCGTCCTTCACCGGCGCGCGCTACGGTACGGGCGGCGCGGCGCGGACAGGCGGCTCCAGGCACCGGCATTTATCGCGGGCTCAGATGCGCCGCGTCATCGTCAAAGTGCACATCGCCCGAGCGCGCGGCGCAGGCCCCGGATTATTCCGCGCCCATGTCAGCTATCTGCAACGCGACGGCGTCGACCGCGAAGGGGAAGGCGGCATCCTCTATGACCGCGAACAGGAAGGCATCAGCCCCCGCGACTTTCTCGAGCGCAGCGAGCATGATCGCCACCAGTTTCGCATCATCGTTTCACCCGAAGATGGGGCGCGCATGGGTGACCTCAAACAGGCCACGCGTGAGCTGATGGCAAGAATGGAACGCGATGTCGGGCGGCGGCTCGATTGGGTCGCCGTCGATCACCACAATACCGGTCACCCCCACACGCATATTGTGGTGCGTGGCCGTGACGCACGGATGAAGGATGTGGTCATCGCCCGCGACTATCTCACCAAAGGCCTGCGCGAAGCCGCCGAAGAGCTCGCCACCCAGAGACACGGACCAAGACGCACGCTGGAAATCGCAAATGCTCGCCAGAATGAGGTCGAACAGGACCGCTGGATCGGGCTTGATCGCGAGATCGAAACCCGGCTCGAGCAAGGAAGGTTTGTGCCGGGCCATGCGAACACGAGCGGAGAGCGATTTGACCGGTCGCTGCGGATTGCACGTGTGCGCCACCTAGAATCTCTTGGCCTTGCAAAAGCGGATGGCGCGTTCTCCTGGCAATTGAAAGAGGGCTGGCAAGCCCAGCTTAAACGGCAGGGGCGACGCGGCGATATCATCCGGACCCTGGCGTCAGAGTTTGGGGAGCAAAACATGGCTATTCGCTTTGCTCAGGACAGAGACGATGACGCTCCATCCATTACAGGCATCGTGAAAGCCTATGGCCCGGAGGACGAGTTGCGCGATACGCGCTATTTACTGGTTGAAGATTTTGACGGCGGCATCTGGCATGTGCCGTCAGCGGCGGTGGATGTTCATGCGAGGCCACCACGCGGTGCCGTGGTTGAGTTGTCCCAAGTGAACGCTATGGCGCGGGCTTCGGACAAGGCGATTGCTCTGGTGGCAGAGCAGACGGGCGGCATCTGGTCGGAAGACTTGCACGCCCGCCATGACCCGGGATCGAAACCGGCTTACCGCCTGTCCCTGAAGCGGCGGCTTGAAGCCTTACGCCGGGTAGGTATTGGAGAACGGCTTGCCACCGGCGAATGGCATGTCGATGAACAGTTTCTGGAGCGCGCAGCGGACTATGAGGGGCGGCGTTCCGGCGGCGTCAGATTGACCGTCCTGTCGTGGCTCTCTCCGGAGGCGCAGATCGACCGCCTCGGAGACACCTGGATCGACTCGCTTTCAGAGAATGATGCAGGGCATTCAAAAGCCACGCAGGACTTGAAGTCCCGCCGTCAGGTCTGGCTTCGGGAACAAGTCTATCTTGGTCCTGATCAGTCAGAACTTGGCGAAGCGCAAAGGACCAGGCTGCGTACCCTGGAGCTCAAACGCGAAAGCGAGGCCATTGCAGCGCGCTCGGGGAGAGCGGCTGTCCAGCTGTCTCGCGGCGAGCGCTTTGACGGTAAATTCGAAGGCCATGTGGACCTGGCAACTGGACGCATGGCGATCATCGGCAATGCAAAGGAATTTGCGCTGGTCCCATGGCGCAGCGCGCTTGGACGGCAAATGGGACGGGAGCTGACGATCAAACGTACTGCGTCGGGCATTGGCTGGAGCCTCGATATGGGACGCTCCAGAGGGCTATCGCGCTAGGCGTGTTGGACGGCTTTGCAGAGACTTGCGTGCATTGGCGCGAATTCCCGCTGGTCGGTGCGGGGCGCAAGCGATCATCCTTGGAGAAAGACAAATTGCCCTTTCAAGGAGACCGCCATGACCGGCACAAAGATACTTATTGGCCAGATCATGGTGGTGTTCGCGCTCATCATCGGGGCGGTCTGGCTTGCCACACAAATCACCGCTGAAGACCTTGGCTATCAGGCAGCCCTCGGCGCGCCATGGTTCATGGCGGGCGAGACACCGATCTACAAACCCTGGCGGCTCTTCCAGTGGTGGTACGCCTATGAAGCCTATGCGCCGGAAGTGTTTGCACGCGGCGGCTTGATCGCGGTCTCCGGCTCGGCGCTGGGGTTTCTGGCGGCAATCATTGGCTCTGTCTTGCGCAGTCGCCACGAGCGACACGTGACGACATACGGTTCAGCGCGGTGGGCATGTGCATCCGATCTGAAACGCGCGGGCCTGTTTGCGGATAGCGGCGTGTTCCTAGGACGCTGGCAAAAGCGCTATCTTCGCCATGACGGACCCGAACATGTTATGGCGTTTGCGCCGACGCGCTCAGGTAAGGGCGTTGGCCTTGTCGTGCCGACCTTGCTGTCCTGGACCGGCAGCGCCGTCATCCACGACATCAAGGGTGAGAACTGGGAGCTGACTTCTGGTTGGCGCTCCAGCTTCTCGCGCTGTGTGCGGTTTGATCCGACCGATCGGCGCTCCCCGAAATACAATCCGCTGATGGCCGTGCGCCAGGGCGAGCACGAAGTGCGCGATGTGCAGAACATTGCTGACATTCTGGTCGATCCGGAAGGCTCGCTCGAACGCCGAAACCATTGGGAAAAGACCGGTCACGCTTTACTGGTCGGGGTTATCCTGCATGTCCTCTATGCAGAGGAGGACAAGACACTCAGCGGCTGCGTCCGGTTTCTGTCTGATCCAAAGCGCTCCTTCGCGGTGACGCTCCGCACCATGATGACGACGCCACATCTGGGGGAGAAGGGCGTTCATCCGATCGTGGCGCAGGCTGCCCGCGAACTCCTCAACAAGTCTGAGAATGAGCGCTCCGGTGTCTTGTCGACCGCCATGAGTTTTCTGTCGCTCTATCGTGACCCGGTGATCGCCGAAGTTACAAGCCGGTCCGACTGGCGCATTGAAGACCTGGTTGAAGGGGAGAGCCCGCTATCGCTGTACCTGGTCGTGCCGCCATCAGACCTGTCACGCACCAAACCGCTGATCCGCCTGATTATGAACCAGATCGGACGCAGGCTGACAGAAGATTCGCCGGAGAAAGACCGGCGAAAGCTTCTTTTCATGCTCGATGAGTTTCCCGCGCTTGGACGGCTCGACTTCTTTGAAAGCGCGCTCGCCTTCATGGCAGGCTACGGCATTCGGGCTTATCTGATCGCCCAGTCGCTGAACCAGATCGAAAAGGCTTACGGGCCGAACAATTCGATCCTCGACAACTGTCATGTGCGCATCGCCTTTGCGACCAATGATGAGCGTACCGCCAAGCGCGTCTCTGACGCCCTCGGTACAACAACAGAGCTACGCTCCCAGAAGAATTATACCGGTCACCGGCTTGCGCCCTGGCTCTCCCACATGATGGTTTCGCGTCAGGAAACCCAGCGCGCTCTGATTACGCCCGGTGAGGTCATGCAGCTCTCCGCCAGCGATGAAATTGTCATGGTGTCCGGCGCGCCGCCCGTACGCGCCAGGAAGCTGCGCTACTTCAAAGATGGAAATTTCACGCGGCGTGTCTTGCCGCCCGCGCCGGTGGCATGGGACGACGCAACTTGTGACGCGGAATGGACATCGATTGTTGCTGCACCGCCCTGCAAGGAGCCGAAGACCAAAGTTGATGCGGAGACAGACGGCGTTGCGCTGAAACGCACTAAAGAGCCCGAGCTCGTGAGGGATGATGAGCTTGAGAAACGCGCGCCGGAGCCTGTCGTTGACCCTGATATCGAAGATGAGGCTGATCCAGCGAGCGATCAAAACCTCGAAACGGTAAGACGCGCGGTTGCGGCTGATCGCGGCGACCCTGACGTCCTTCCTGGATTCTGATCCAATGGGAAAGCCGCGCGTCAATATACGGATTTCAACAAAGCTCTACGCGCAGCTCTGTGAGGCGGCAGACAAGCCGGGCGTGACCAAGACGGCGATAGTTGAGGACGCGCTCAAGGCATGGTTTGAACCGGAAGCGAGGTCGGTTCTGGAAGAGCGGTTGCTTGCAAGAGTGGATGCCTTCGATCAACGTCAAGCCGAGATCGAGCGCGACGTCGCCTACACTTATGAGACGCTAGCCCACTATATCTATTACTGGCTCACGCGTACCGAACCCATACCCGAAGGTGAGCGCGACATCGCACACGTCCTCGGACAGAAGCGATTCAATCATTTCATCGGCCAGGTGGCACGCAAGATCGGAAATTGAAACGACAGGATTGCAACCGGGACGGAATTATCATCCGGGTATCAAGCACGTCAGATTGGCCGCGCAACAAAATAGCGCTGCACCTGCCAACGCCCGAGATCACCAGAAAGACGCGTGCGGACTGTAGCGCTTGATCGCGAAACAAGTACAGGCGCTACTCAGCGGCCATCATCGTGAATGACACGGACCGCTCTTCGCCATTCGCCACTGTCTGCAGGAACAGCCGGTGCGGGCCTGGCTCCTTGAAGGTCACTTCGAACTGAAGATCTGGTCCGCCCCGTGAGTTCGCTCCATGGGGATGATCGCCTTCCGGATGGGCATGCACCATTTCCGTGGCGCCTGCATTGAAGCCGACAAGATGCGCATAGGCGCCCATGATCGGCTCCAGTGCCTGGAAGGGTGCGCCGTCTGCGCCTGTGACTGTCACCGTCATGCGGACCGGCGCGCCGACCGTGACCGGTCCATCGGGCTGGAGCGTATAGGTCAGCCCGCCCGCACTTGCGGTCAGCGTTTCTGTCTGCGGCAGCTCAGGGCCTGCAGCCTCGCCCACGATCAGGGCCTCCGAAACCGTAATGGCGTTGCCGCCCATCGCATGGTGGTTGTCATGGTCATCGCCGTGATCGTGATGATCGTCTTCCGCATGGCTGTGGTCGTCTTCGCCATGGCCATGATGATCATCATCTCCGTGATCGTGTTCACCTGTTTCGGCGAGCGTATAGTCCGCCCAGACCCGATAGGTGCGGCCATACTCCGGGGTGAACGTCACCTGATAGAGTCCGTCAGGTCCAAGCGCCGGGTGGGTGTGGGTGTAGTCTTCGAGGGCTTCATCCACGATCAGCACATGCAGCTTGTGGTCATGGACCGTCGCGAGATCTTCAGCGCCGACAGGAAGGCCTTCGGCGTCGGAGAGGATGAGTGAAAAGGTGAAAGGCTGACCGGCGACAGGTGTGTCCGTCAAGGCAAAGCCGAGCACGGGCTCACCATGGGCCGCGTGGTCGTGGTGATCGCCATCATCGCCATGCTCGTGGCCGTGATCGTCCTCTGCGCCGTGTTCGTGCAGATCGCCTGCGTCATGGGCGTGATCGGCATCGGGGCCATGGTCATGCCCATGATTATCACCGCCTTGCGAACACCCGGCCAGCGCGAGGAGGCCGAGCGCGAGCAATAGACTTCTGTGAGAGGGCTGAATGGCTTTCATGGGAGGGCTCCTGGATATCGTGTTTCTGTTTATGGGCTTATTCGGCGGCTTGCGCGACCGGAATGGGCGGCGTCGCTTCGGTGGTTCGCGCCTCCCTTGCGCCAAACCGGGCATAAAGCGCGGGAAGGACAATCATGTTGAGCACGGTCGAGGTGGTGAGTCCGCACAGGATCACCATAGCCATGGGCGACTGGATCTCGCTGCCCGGTTCACCGGCGGCAAGCGCCAGCGGCACCAGGGCGAGCGCGGTGGCGAGCGCCGTCATCAGGATCGGGACGAGCCGCTCCATGGCGCCCTGCCTGACAGCGGCAAGGAAATCCTCTGCCTCGCCTGTGTCCACGAGATGACGGATATGCGCGACCATCATCACGCCGTTCCGCGTGGCGATGCCGAACAGGGTGATAAAACCGATGATCGAGGCAACCGAGAGTATGCCGCCGGAGAGATAGACCCCCGCCACGCCGCCGATCAAGGCGAGTGGCAAATTGATCATAACCAGTGTCGCATCCCGCGCGGAGTTGAACGCCATATAGAGCAGCAGGAATACGCCGATGATCACCGCGATGGACAGGATGGTCAGGCGGCTGGTGGCCGCATTCGCGCTCTCGAACTGCCCACCATATTCGACATAATAGCCAGATGGCAGCTCGACCCCCGCCTCGATATTGCTGCGAATATCATTCACCGTGCTGAGAAGATCGCGGCCCGACACATTGGCCATGACCACGATCTTGCGAGACGCATTCTCCCGGCTGATCGTATTGGGGCCACGGTCGCGGCGAATATCCGCCAGCGCCTTCAGCGGCACCTCCGCGCCGGTCGGCGTAATGAACCGCGCCTCGCGGACCGCATCAAGGCTTTCCACAGCGTCGGTGCCGTAGCGCACGACAAGGTCGAAAGCGGCGCTGCCTTCCAGCACGCGGCTGACTTCAGCCCCTGCAAAGGCGGCCTCGATCATTTCGGCGACATCACCTGTCGCCAGCCCGTATTGCCCGATCACCTCGCGGCGAAAATCCACGATGAGGACGGGAATGTCGGCCTGCTGCTCTATGGATAGATCGACCACGCCCGGCACGGATTCCATCACGGCCCGAATCGATTCCGCCTGGCGGCGCAGCTCGTAAAGGTCCGGTCCGAACAGTTTGACGGCGATGTTTGCGCGCGTGCCTGACAGCATATGGTCAATGCGGTGGGAGATCGGCTGGCCGATCGTGATGTTCATGCCGGGTGCAGCCGAAAACGAAGACCTCAGGTCTTCGAGGAAGTCTTCTTTCGAGCGGTCCCCCATGCGGAGGGCGACGTCGATTTCCGAAGCGCTGACCGCCTGGGCATGTTCGTCCAGTTCTGCCCGGCCGGTGCGCCGCGCTGTAGCGACAACTTCTGGCTGCTGCAGAATGATCTCCTCGACCAGACGGCCGAGTTCATCGGACTGTTCAAGCGAAGTGCCGGGAAGCGTCACGGCACTGATGGTCAGACTGCCCTCGTTGAAATCCGGCAGGAAGGAACGCCCGGCCATGAGCAGGAAGGCGGACGCGATGATCAGGCCGCCTATGGAGAGCGCGGTGAGCACTTTCCAGCGCTTCAGCGTCGCGTCGAGCACCGGCGCGTAGGCCGCCTTCGACATGCGCGAAAGCCATGGATCATGCCCGGCCTTCACCGCGCCGTCCTTCGGCATCAGGATGGCCGAGAGCGCGGGCGTCACCGTGACCGCAACGAGCAGCGAGGCGGCAAGCGCGATCACATAGGCGAGCCCCAGCGGTTGCAGGAGGCGACCTTCGACGCCTGTCAGGAAGAAGAGCGGCAGGAAGACCAGCATGATGATCAGGGTCGCAAAAACGATGGAGCCCTGGATTTCCCGGGTCGCCTCTCCGACAACCGTCAAAACCGGGCGCGGCGCCTCAAGCGAGCGGTTCTCGCGCAATCGCCGCGCAACATTCTCCACCACGATGATGGCGTCATCGACCAGCGCGCCAAGCGCAATCGCCATGCCGCCCAGCGTCATTGTGTTGATGCTCGCGCCCATGGCTTTCAGGCCAAGGATTGTGACCACAAGCGAGAGCGGGATCGCCAGCAGCGAGATCGAGGTCGCCCGCCAGCTCATCAGGAAGGCGAAGACAATTATCAGGACAAGGATCGCCCCGTCGCGCAGGGCGTGACTGACATTGGTCACCGCGACCGAAATAAAATCAGCCTGACGGAAGATACGGGTCTCGATGGTCATGCCGTCTGGCAGGCTCGCCTGCGTCTCGGCGATCACCCGGTCAATCTCTTCAGTGAGAGCGAGCGTGTTCGTATCGGGCTGTTTCTGGATGCCGAGAATGACGGCGTCATCACCGCTATGGGCGCCGGTCCCGCGCTTGAGAGCAGGTCCGATATCGACCGTCGCCACATCACGGACAAGGATCGACACGCTGTCGCGCACGCCAACCGAGGTTGTCGCGATATCGTCAATGGTTTGTGCCCGGCCGATTCCCGTGATCAGGTATTCCTGACCGCCCTGGGCGACAAAGCCTGCGGAAGAGTTCTCGTTCGATCTGGCGACCGCGTCGGTGACCGCCTCAAGGGTCAGGCCATAAGCGGCAAGCCGGGCCGGATCGACCATGACCTGGTATTGTTTCGTGTCCCCACCAATCGGGATGACCTGTGCGACGCCCGGCACGGCGAGCAAGCGTCGGCGCAGGGTCCAGTCAGCAGCGGTCTTGATCTCCATGGCATCATGGGCGTCCGATTTGAGCGCGATGAACATGATCTCGCCCATAATGGAGGAGACAGGCGCTAACACCGGCGGCGGCACGTCTGGCGGCAGCGTCTCCTGTACGAGCTGGAGCTTTTCCGAGACGATCTGCCGGGCGCGGTAAATGTCCGTACCCCACTCGAAATCGACCCAGACAATGGCGCTGCCCACCGATGTGGAAGACCGCACCCTGCGCACGCCGGACGCGCCATTGAGCGCGGTCTCGATCGGGAAAGTGATCAGCGTTTCAACTTCTTCCGGGGCCATGCCATGGGCTTCGGCAACAACCGAGACGGTCGGCGCGGTGAGGTCCGGAAACACATCGACCGGCATCCGCATGGCTTCGATCGCGCCCCAGACCAGAAACCCGACTGCAGCGATCAGAACGAACAGGCGATGGGTCAGCGAGGCTTTGACGATTTGGGTGATCATGTCTTGTGGTCCCTAATGCGCATGGCCATGGCCAGCTTCGGCAGGACCCGATGCGGCAAGGTGGACAAGATAGGCCCCGCGCGAGACGACGCGCTCGCCGGGCTCAAGTCCCGAAGCGATCCCGACCTTGTCGCCATCGCGCAAGGCGATGGTCACAACTCGGCGTTCCCAGTTTTCGCCATCGGCCATGACGAAGACCACGTCCTGGCCCGCCTCATCGATCAGGGCCGAGGCCGGAATGGCAGGACCGGTGAAGCTGTCAGAGGTGCGAACGCCCGCCGAGACCGAAGCGCCCGAGCGGAGTAAGCCGGCGGCATTGTCGAACTCGAACACGATAGGCGCAGTGCGCGAGACCGGATCGATCGCAGCGCGCGCAGAGACGAGACGTCCCTCCATGTCATTCAGATCGTGGACGGCATTGCTGCCGGGTATCGAGAAGAAGGCGCCTATGGGGACGCCAAGCCGCCCCATGTCGGCTTCGGCCACGCGGGCGACAAGACGAAGCCTGTCGTCATTGACGATGTGGAACAGAGGATTGCCGGAACTGGCGAACCCGCCCGGCGTCACATTCACCTCCATCACCCGGCCATCAATCGGGGCGCGGATGACGACCCCGCCCGAGCCGCCTGCGGCGCTGGCGCGGCTGCGCGCGGCTTCAAAGCGGGCTTCGGCCTGGCGTTCGGCTGACCGGGCCTCATCAACGCGTCTTTGCGGCACGGCGCCATCGGCAAACAGGTCTTCAACACGTGTGCGCTCGGTGCGCGCAGCCTCAAGGGCGGCTTCTGCGCTGGCGCGCTCGGCATCGAGCGAGGCGCGGTCGAGATCGCCGCCGAGGCGCGGCGTGATCCTCGCCAGAACATCACCGCGCTTTACTGCAGCGCCGAGTTCCGGAAAGCCGTCCTGAGGAGCGCTGATCACCCCATCGGTCGGCGCGGCGACCCGCGCTTCAGCGTTCGGCGAGACCGACAATGTGCCCGGCGCCGAGACGACACGCGAGAGTGTGGCATCGAGAACAGGCGCGGTGGCGAAATCGACTTTCCACTGCTGCTCTTTCAGGAATGGGATCAGGGTCTCATCGTCGGCCTCTTCGGGCAGTGAGGCGTCAGCCTCTTCAGTCGTGCGATAGACCTGGTACTCACCGAGATCGTGCACGGCGCGCAGATCGCCGGAGATGATCTCAACCGTCACGCGCCGCCGCGCAGCGCTGCGCGGCACGGCAACGGGACGGAAGATCCCGGCCGTGGGCGACGGTCCTGCCCGGAAGACTTCCTCGCCGACACCCCCGCCTGAGAGGCGGACAATCGCTTCGCCCTCGCTGACCGGCGTGAAATCATCGAGCCGGGTGAAATGCGCGGCAAACGGGGATTCACGTCCCACAGCGAAGGGCGGAAATTCGACGAAAAGTTCGCTGACATCGGTAAAGTCGGTGACAACCACGCCGCCGCCATGACCATGCCCGTGATCGCCGTCGTCTTCGCCATGGGCGTGCTCATCGCCGCCATGCTCATGACCGCCCGGGCCGTGATCGTGGCCATGGTCGCCCGCACCACCGCAAGCGGCGAGGCCAAGAAAAAGGAGGCATGCAGAATAAAGGGTGAAGCGGTTCATCGGTCAGTCTCCGGAAGGCGTTCAGCAATGGCGAGCGCGGCAGTGCGCGCGTCCAGCTTGAGGGAAAGGCTCTGGCGCTGCGCGTCGCGGGCCGAGCCGAGCGCATCGATCACTTCGAACACAGCGATTTCACCGCCATTGAAGGCCGACAGAGCAATGCGGCGCAGCTCCGAGGCTGAAGCGAGCGCTCCCGCATCATAGCGTGTCGCGGCCTCGTGCAGCGCGTCTAGGCGATATTGCAACGTCGCAAGATCGGCGGCGACCTGGTCTTCCGCAAGCCTGAGGCGGGCCTCTGCAGCGCTCGCCTCTGCGGCGCGGGCACGATATTCGCCCTGGTTGCGATCAAAAAGTGGCAGCGGGACGCTAAAACTGAGAAGGAGACCGGTTTCATCGAACGGCCCTTCAATCTGCCTGAAGCCCGCGCCAACGGTCACATCGGGTGTGTAGCGGCCAGCCGATCGTTTGCGCCAGTCGGCGGCTTCGGCTTCGGCTTCAAGGGCGGCGATGGCAGGCGAAACACCCGGCAGGTCCAACGGTGCATGATCAGGCAGGAGAGCGCCGACCAACGCCGCTTCTTGCGCGTCGCCTGAACCGATCAGTGCAAAGAGAGATTGGCGTGCCTCGAATACCCGCGCCCCAGCTTGCGCGACGGCGACACCAGCGGCCAGATATTCCTGGCGCACGCGCTCCACATCATAGCGGGAGGCATCTCCGCCAGCCTGCCTGCGCTCTGTCGCAGCAAGCAGACCTTCGAGTTCGTCCCGGTAGCGCGTTTCAATCGTCAGAGCTTCGTCCGCAGCCAGCGCGGCATAGAACCGACGACGCGCCTCGGCATCAATCCGTGCCCGTTCGCTGACCGCGCTCAGCGTTGCGGCCTGAAGATCAGCTTGCGCTCCACGGGTATTGAGCGCGCGCCGACCGGAGACATCGAAGGTCTGCTCAAGCTGGACGAAAGTCTCAGAGCCGTCTCCCGCAAACCCCTCGACACCTTCGCGCTCGAGGCTGAGCGTTGGGTTTGACCAGGTCCGCGCCGAGGTCAGGTTTCCCTCCGCGACGCCGATGGGGGCGTCAATCAGCTGGCTCGCCTCGGGGCGCTCCAGCGCCAGCCTTGCGGCTTCGTCTGCAGTTAGGGTTTGCGCAAAGGCAGGGGATGCGAATAGCGCCAGAACGGGCAGGACAAAAAGCCGATGAAGGATCGGTTTTTTTGGCACGGCAAGTCGGGAGAAAGGTTTCATGGAGGGTCAGTTCTGCAGGGAGATGAAAAGGGATTCGATTTCGTGATGGACCGGTTCGGCTGCCACTAGCAGGGCCAGTGCGCCGATCAGAAGAAGGCAGGAAAACATGATGACAGCAGGCCGTGTCATGCCGAACTCCGGTGCAACCAGTGCGCGGGTGCGCGCTTCGATATCGGAATGGTCAAAGGCGGTGCAAAGCGGCAGGCTTTCGCCGCCGAGGGAGTGTTTCAGGCGCTCGACTTTGAGCAGCGTCTCTGCTGTGGGCACTGCGCCGAACGCCTTCGCCGCCGCCCGGTCGCAGATTTGTTCCTGCGCCAGTTCAAGCTCCGCCAGAAGTCGCGTTTTCATGTGCGGCAGGTGACCCAGGCTGAAGACCGAGACCAGCAGGCGAATGAGCGAGTCCCGGCGCTGGCCATGGGCGGCCTCATGGGCGATCACGACCTCAACATCGGATCGATCAAGCCGCTTAACGAGCCCTTCGCTTATAAAGATGCGGGGGCGTAGTAATCCTGCCGAGACTGCAACAATGCGATCCGTCACGAGGCGCGAGGCTCTGCCATTGCGCGAAGAACATGCGGCGCCCAGCAGACGTTGGCTTTGTGTTGATTGGCTCACCAGATCGAACAGAGAAAGCGCTATCCAGACGATTAGCGCGCCTAGCGTCCCGGCGCCGAGCGCTATGAGCAGCACGGAATTCTCCGCACGTGCATGGGACGAACAGATCGCGAGGTCAGCGTGACAATGATGGCTGACGAGATCAAACGGCAGAGCATGCGGCGACCAGGCAACCAGCTTCGCACCAAGAATGCCTGCAATCAGGGGCGCAGGGGCGGAGAGCACGAGGATTACCGACCGGACCCAGGGAGAGACCTTGCGCAGAGGGCGCATAGAAAACGGACCGACAAGGCCCAGAACGAGGCCCGCCGCTATGGCGATCCCGCACCCGCTAAGAACAGCGATCCATATGTCCGCCCAGCCAATCATTCCGTGGACTGCGCCTTCCTGGCCTCAGCGACAAGTTGTTCAAGGGCCGCCAGCGTTTCCGGTGTCGCAGAAGCGGTCAGTCCCGCAAAAGCGGCGAGCAATCCCTCGCCCTTCCGATGGGTGAAGCGGCCGACGGCCTCGTCAACCAGTCTTGCCATCACGGTTTCGCGTGTCTGCGCAGGGGCATAGACGTAGGCATGCGAAACCTTCTCGCGCGTCAGCAAACCCTTGCGTTGAAGCCGTTCAAGCGTCGATTGGACCGTTGACAAGGAAATGCCGCGAGACTTGCCAAAGTGTTCATGCAGGACCCGCGCATCGGCGTCCCCGCGCGCCCAGATCGCCTCCAGGGTCGCAATTTCCAGATCGCCAAGTTTCAATGCGGATTTCACCAAGTCGCCTCCAGATGGTTCATTTTATTCTTAAAGAGCTAAAGACCGATTAACAATCGGTTTTTATTTGTCTGGCGTTTCACCAATTGAGCAGGTTGTGCTATCGATGAATTTCGACCTGTGAAAGGTCAGCTGGAGCTGGTCTACAAAATTGTGGACCAAAATCAGACCAAACTGAGGACCAAGAATCGATTTTTAATCACGTAAGTGATTGAAAATATTGGATAAAAAATATGGAATGTGGCACGTTAGACGCGCCGTTGCGGCTGATCGCGGCGACCCTGATGTGCTTCCGGGGTTCTGAGCCAATGGGAAAGCCGCGCGTCAATATCAGGATTTCGACAAAGCTTTATGCGCAACTGTGTGAGGCGGCAGACAAGCCGGGCGCGACCAAGACGGCAATCGTCGAAGATGCGCTTCGAGCTTGGTTTGACCCCGAAGTGCGTTCGTTGTTGGAGGAGCGGCTGCTCGCGCGCATGGACGCCTACGATCAGCGTCAGGCGGACATGGAAAAAGATCTTGCCTATACGTACGCCACGTTGTCGCATTTTGTGTATTATTGGCTGACGCGGACAGAGCCTATTCCCGAGGGTGAACGGGACATTGCTCACGCACTAGGGCAGAGGCGATTGGAGTATTTTAATGAGCAGGTAAGTAGGAAGGTATCTGACGGTAGCTGAAAGATGTTGCCTGAAATGGGCGGGCGGCTTAGGTGGGGCGAGTTTAGGTCGCTGAGCTCCGGACTCGTCCCTCATTATATTTCAACGATCGGTGATTTAAGGTTCAATGCCGGATTCACTCGTATCCGTATCGCCATTGCCTGGGTCAAACTCATTAAACCATTTGCGCATCATCAAACTCGTGCGCAGATAGTTAGACGGAATGGATCGCGTACCATGATACTCGTCGATCATCGGGCTTTCGTCACCAGCACAAGGCAGCGCCTTGCCATGCTGGACTTCCGCAAAACCGAAATGGTCGCGCGGCATCCGATGATGATTTCCGCCTCTCTCCCCTGATCCTGAGCGAAGCCGCGAAGAAGAGCGGCGTCGATCTCGTCAAAGGACACGCCGCCCATCGGGGCCTTAGGAGGTCGGGAATACAATAGCTAATTTGAGTAGTTGTTCCGAACCTTGAGTTCTTCTTACTCAGCCCGAAAGATGCTCTTCAAATCGGCAACGTGGGTTTTCGTGAAGTAAACAGTCATGTCCTCTTGGGCTAGAACCACCTCTAGACGATCTTCGTCGAGTTCCATGAACATTTCCGAAATGATATCTTCTGACGCGTTCGCGTGCCTGAACATAGCCGCGTGGTTGGGACAAAGCGCAAGGTAGTTTTGCTTGTGCCGCTTACTGAGATCATCACTTGAGAGAAACTCGACTGCCTCAAAGTACGGTGTGCCATCATCCAGCGAAAAAGGCATTGGCTTCTCGCAGACTTGGCAGATCATCAATCCATCGCGGTCTGTGTATTGATGCTGTAGGTACTGTTTGGCTTCCTGCTTGACCGCTCCGTGTCCGATTGAGACGCTTCTGGATCGCTTCTCCGTCTCACGTCCTTGTGCCTCTTTGGCTTGCGCTTGAACACGCTGGTCGCGCCGTTCTGGATTGCTGGGTTCATGTTCTGGGAGATCAGCCACGACTTTCCGTCTGCGGATTTCCTCTCGCATTTTGTGACGATCCTCTTCGGAGAGCTCCGAAAGTTCACGCAAGAGTTCGAGGTCGTCGGGATTTTCGAAGCCTAGTTCGGCAGCGGCTTCCTGCCTCTTGTTCTTCTTCTCCTTCGCAGATTCCGCTTCTGCACGCTCCCTTTCTTGTTCCAGCTCCGCATCTTTGGCGAATTCTAAAGCCTTCACCCAACCCCATCCAGGATCGAACGTGAACCCATCAGGCAAGAGCTCAACACGCGCCGCTGCAGGGCGAACAAACTTGCCAGATTGCGGGACCCACTCAAGCTTCTTAAGCGTGTGAATTAGTTGCGATTCCACGAATCTGGAGCCGCCGGAAAGGTTGATCCGATACTCGGCCTGAAGAGGACCTGCGTACTGTGACGTCATTTTTTCAACGAGTGTACGCCAAATCAGACTCGATGCTTTTACTGACTGCAGTTCCCCAAACTTCTTGAGCTTTGGAATCTGGTAGTCTCTGTCCTTGGAATAGTCACTCCAACGCGTACCACGAACTCGTATGAGGTAATCCCATCGCGGGTTGTGACGACAGGATGTCGGTTCAATCTCAAGAATTGTCTGGGCGCCAAGCTCCTGCGCAAAGTGAGCTAGCTTTTCATTCTCAATTGGAAGACTTGTATAGAAAGAATGTAACGATGCTCGACCTTTTCGGGTCCCACTTATCTCGTAGTACTCAGACAGACCAGTTTCTATATAGGGGCTATCAAGGAAAACATCCTCAGGCTTGTGCCACTTTTCATCGCTGCCAAAGAAAACTCGAAACTCGGCGAGCGACGACTTTGCCGATGGTTCTTCTTTAATGAGCTTGAGGCAACGGCGAATATGTTTGTCGTGGTCCTTGGGGATAGCGTGCTGTTCATTGGAGTAGTGCTTTTCAAGCATAGCTACTGCCAGCTGACGTTCTCCGATCTCTGAGACACCAACTTCCGAAAGGAAATGCTTCGCAAGCTTTTTTCGGTTCTTGTTGGAACCAGTCTCAAGAACCTTTCGGTCGACACAGGGAACGATCTTCTCATATCTGCCGTTTTCATCTGGGAAATGGCATCTGTCTGGTTGCTCGAAGGCGCCGTCAGTTAGCCGAATGATTTTGCACTCTTCTAATTGGTAAAGCTCTTCCTTAGTGTCGGGATCGTTTGCAAGCAAAGCGTATAATTGTTGAAACCACTCAACAGGCTTGGCTGAAAACCATTCGAGGTATCGGTCGATGTCTTCTGAGTAATCCTCATTCAACTCGTATGCGAGGTCTTCCAGAAACGTCTCGACATCCCAACCCCTAATCCCAAGTCCGCTCATAAACCTTTCGACGTTGGTACCCTGTAAAGCACGACTTGCAGCCCACTTCGGAGCAACATCGTTATAGTCGACCAGAAACTCAATATCATCCTCCGTGAGCAGTTCTTTCAGAGAGGCTTTGGCTTGTAGAAGGTGTTTTGCTGGTGCGTGCTGTTTAGCGAACGTCGGCATCAAGGGCTGCTTGTTGAATGCCTCAATGATATTCTTTCGGATGGCCTCATAGCGCTCTCCGAGTTGGTCGTTCGGATTTGGCAATACGCCCAAAAATTCCGGTGTCAGAAAGCCCAGGTCTTTGACGCCGTGAAGCGCAGTCACGCTAAGCGATGCAAGTTGATCAAATAGGGGCGTGTTGGCAGGGGTGTCCTTGATGCTAGCTCGACTAAGCTCGGGAACGAACGGGGCATGTACATGGAATCGGAGGCCTGAAGTCTCTTTCTCAGCCGGAAAGAAGACAGCGACCTGACCGTTGACCGGCACGATCTTAAACTGCTCTGCCAGTGGCTTTCCGGCCTGGAATGCGCCGTCGTCCTTGATGGGTTCTAGGTTGAACGCAAGCGCAACCTTCTGTTTTTCAAGCCCCTCGACAGTCTCCGAAAACCTTAGAAAGTGCGAAGTCGCCGTTGTAGAGCCACCGCTTTCCTTGAGGACTTCGATGTGCTCCTGAGTGTGTTCGACACGGAGCACCGAGCCCTCTTGCCCATCATGGATTTTCCAATTGATTACGTCGATGTTTGAAAGGAAAAGTAGAGTTGTTTCAGCAAGCTCACGCAGACCCGAGCCTACCTCTCGATTTGCGACATCCTTCGGTTTTTTGGGGTTGTTAAATGGGAACCAGAACCGCGTGACTGTCCGATCTCCGCCGTCATCATCAAGTTTCTCTGGCATTACGAGGCGAGAAATCCGGAAATCAAAATCACCTGAGCGGATTTCCGGTTCTAGGGTGTAGACAAAAACAGACTTAAACCCGACCCCGAATTTGCCGATCTTTTCGCCGGAACTTTTCTTGCTGCTGTTGTGGATGCCAGTAATTGAGTCCACATCCTCTTCGTTAAACAGCCGTGTGCCATTGTGCTCAAAATAACATCCTTCACGCCTGAGCCTAAAGGTGACCTCGGTTGCCTGAGCATCTTCTGCGTTCTGCAAGAGCTCATAGACAAAGTGCGCCTCGTCTGGGTAGAAATCCTCGAAAATATCAAGGTTTATGGCACCTTCGTTAGCATCGAGCCCTTCAAGAAATTTGCGCCTCTTGTCAGAGAGCTTTGTCAGAAAATCGCTCATAAGTGTTAACTCCTGACGGAGATAGTGCCCAGCATGATTGGAGCGGCCCTAACGTCCCCGGTGTTGCCTGCGTTCCGCAATTCAGTCACTCGGCGATCGAAGTCTGCATTGGCGCGCGCTAGCTCGGCTTCTTTCATCCTCCGTATGCGTTCATTTGTTGCCTTCGCGAGTTGCTCTTCAAGGGTTCGGACCCTTGCGCGATGGCTGACTGAAAGGCTCTGAACGCGGTGCTCGGCCAGCTTTTGGTTCTCGGCAATATGATCAGCTTGCGCTGCCGACCACTTTGAGTGGTGAAGGCTGTCGAGTTCATCGAAGTCTTGTGCCGACTGTGAAACCGAGATGATCGGCTCGACGGCCTTGTGAAGTACGTTCAGCAAGGCTGCTTCAACCTCTGGGTCACCGGCAACAGCTACAAGCTGCTCATCGGGTTTGATGCCGTGCTTGCTCCATCGGTAGAGCGCGAACTTGTACTCACCGGGAGGAAGCCCTTCGCTGACTTCCAGCGAGCAATACATCGCCTCATCCATCTCAAGGAAATGTGCTGCTTGACGGACAAGCGGGTGCAATACCGTGAGGTGAACTGCGGAGGGATTATCCGATGCCACCTCCTGATCAAAGGTTATTGTGATGCTAGGAAAGCCACCTTTCAGCCACTTCTCCCAGCTTCTAGAAAGGGTATCATTGCTTCGTTTGAATTTTCTGAAATCTGAAAGCAGCGCATTTCGCACCTCCTGACTAATCCGTAGCGTCCTTAGCGGCTTGTCACCTGACAGTGGGTCAGTGTCCGAGCCGGTTTTGGATTGTAGGTATTTGGACACGCAACGTTTTATTGATGTCGGTGAAAGCCATTCACTTTCGGCGTTCTCGATATCCTCTCGCCAAGACTGCTTTGGCACGTTCAATCCAAACAGCTCGGACTCCTTTTCCTCAAGGTCTTGTTCTTCGCGCACGCGCCGAATGCTATTGTCGGCGAGTTGCTGAAGCTTCTTTTCGCGCTCTTCGTCGGATAGTATGAAGCTCTCAGCGATATCGTGGATTTCCTGAGTGATCTCGCCGAGTATTTCTTCACTGCCGCCCACAGCGTGATGGAATACGCCGATCCTCCAAAGGCAGCGCTGATAGATGTCAGCATCAACCGTTCCTGGGGTCACCAGGTTGATGATACTGACGGCTTCGCTCCTTTGCCCGTAGCGGTCTATACGGCCAATCCGCTGCTCGACCCGCATTGGGTTCCAGGGAAGGTCGTAATTTACGAGCAGGTCACAGAACTGGAAATCTAGACCCTCACAGCCTACCTCTGACGACAGGAGTACATCTAGGGCACCATCTTCTTCTTTGGGGAGCGCAAAGCGCCGTCTAAGGTCAGCGCGTTCTTCATCACGAACGTCGCCGTGCACCAATCCGTAGCGAAGCCCTGCTAATTCCGCGTGTTTGGCAAGATATGCCAGTGTGTGCCGAAATGTGCTGAAGACTAGCGCCTTGTTGTTTTCCAGTGCAGCCTTGTCTTTGAGGGCACCAATGAAGGCTTCAACCTTACCGTCCTCTGGGTTAAGGCTCTTCGCCTTGTCGAGAAGCTCCTCAATTTCAGATCTAACCTGGTCGAGGAAAGACAGGTCGATCTCATCGTCAATGTCGTTGCTTTCGATAACTTCGAGTTGATCGAGCTTTCGCTCTAGGATGTCAGACAGGAGTGGCGCCAAGCCATAAAGGCAACTGGCAGCCTGTCTGCGGATCGTCGTCATCATGAATTTGACGTTCTGCTGCCCGTGGCAGCGCGCCAGAATCTTGGCAATGATATCCAGGAGAGCATCGTGCAGGTCTCGTTGTTCGTCCGTGAATTCTACCGTGAGTGTCTGCGGCTTACGTGTTGTGAATTCTCCGATATCGCGGCGGCGCGTCCGATTGATGATCGAGCTGAATGTGTAGAGCTCTTCAAGAGTACGCGTAAGCATGACACGATCTTTGTCGGCAATTTCTGCCTCGTGCAGCTTGTCGAATGCCTCTTGAAAGCTTGTCTCTTCTCTAAGGAACAGGCGTCCCCATTCTGTTTGTGCAGCCTCGCGCAACTGGTCTGTTGCCTCCTGCTGCCATCCGACAGACTTCTCCCGGCATAGCCGGATTGCTTCATTGATGTATCCGTTAGGAGCCGCCATCTGCTCAAAGCTGGCCTCATCAATGACCAAGTCCGGGCGGACGACATTCAAGAGCGTAAAGAGATCAGAGCTGCCGAGTTGAACGGGTGTCGCCGTCATAAGCAGCACAGCTTTGGCATTGTCACAGAAATACCGAACACCTTGGTGTAAGAAAGTGTCTGAGTTCCTTATGTGGTGTGCCTCGTCAACTATGACCAAATCGAATTCGGGTGCCGTATCAAGGGCAAGCAGGCCCCTATCCTTCTTCCGTCGGTCGCCATTGCCGAAGATTAACTCAGAATCAAAGAGCGAGAAGGGCAAGATGGATTTCCCATACTTATCTGGCCATTCGCCTTCTAGATCAGTCTCTTGCAGGCAATGCCGAAGGAGCTTTCCTTCAAGATGTGTGAAGTCCTCGTCAAAACGCTTCATCTCGGTTTGCCACTTGCGCTCAGCAACAAGTGCCTTCGGGCAAATCACAAGAATAGAAGAGATGTCCATTCGTGCACGGAGCTCTTTGATAACAAGGCCCGCTTCGATGGTTTTACCAACGCCCACCTCGTCAGCGATCAAGAGCCGTGGCCGGTCAGACTTTATCAGCTTAAGTACTGGCCGGTACTGATAGGGAACGAAATTCACGCGACCAGACCGCAGCGAGAAGAGGTTCGCTGTCGATGGTGACAAGAGATGCAGAGCCGTCAGACGTGCCTTGAACTCCTCAATAGAGATTTCAGGCGGGTTGTCATCTGTGTCTTTGACTGCCTGGAGCTGGCTCTCATAGTAAGTGGCTTTCGCACCATCTTGAAAAACCCGGTAGCGTATCTCGGGGCCACCAAGGACAACTTCTATTACTGGCACCATGACGCTGTTGTCAGAGCGTAGTGTAACTAAATCACCCACTCTAAAAAGATTAAGGGGAGCTTCAGGCTCCGCCGTTGCCGGTTTAGGTGCTTCTTCGACGTCATCGATCTTTGAGTTATTTGTCATGGAAGCAATGGCAGAGTTCTTTACGGCAGTAGCTGCTTCAAGCGATGCCTTGGAGGCATCTATCATTGAGAGCAAACGCTCAAGCGTGTCAGCATCTCTGTAAACCTCGCTTGGATGTGCCTCCTCTGCGGAGGCATGGGCCCACTTGTTGCGGACCGTTTGTAGCTCCTTCACCCAGTTTCTTCCTTCGCGCGGCCATTTCAGTTTATTTGAGATTTCAAACCAATTTTGGTCTAGGACTCTGAGCAGCGCCGCCAGATCGAGATCGCGAACTGCCGATAGACGCTTTTCTTCAATAATTCTCTGTTGCTGAAAGCTCAGCCTATCAATGACGTATTTCTGCCACCAATCATCCGCGAAATCCGGAAGCATGTGCTCTAGAAATGCCGCAAGCTCGGATGTCGCCATTCTTAATTCGTTGTGCATAACTTTCCCCTTCAAACCTCACCGACAAAAAGCCAAATGGAGCAACGCAGTGATAAGAAATATGCTTCTTATCGCACAGGCTTCTCCGAGCTAGAAGACATACCCTGCACTTGGGTTGCTCAAACGACGAGTTCGCCATTGAGGCCAAACGGGAAACCGGAATGGCACGTCTCGTACAAAGCGGCGTTGTGATCGCAGACGGGGCCAGTCTCATGATTGAAATTCTTGCAGACAATGCCACACCAAAAGCCATGGAGGTCTACTCCGCACTTGCTAAGGATTGGTCGATACTGGTTGGTCAGGTCCGATCCAGCGCCATTGAGCAGGCAAACTCTCGCTGATCTTTCTGTGTTCGTGGGGGACAGGAGTCATCCGGTCCCTCACATTTCAACACCAGCAATAAACGTGGCAACGAAAAATGACTGCGACACCGGACAATCCAATCGACCCGTGCACACCATTGCCGCGACACAAGATGGCAGCGCTGACTTTCATCGGTCTCTTGGCTCCTGTTTATTTTATACCGCAGTTGCTCTCGCGGCTATTCCCAGATCAAACACTAATCGTCACTGGTCTGGCTGTAGGATTAATTGTTGCTCTGATGACCTACGCGATAATGCCGACTTTGAAATGGGTTTTCCGCGGTTGACCCAAGCAAACGCATTAGAAAATGAGATGCATGTGTGCACACCTAGCCACGCGAAGTTTATGATCAGAAGAAATTATTGAGTTTTCAAAACGTACGCGTTTGTACAATCGAGGATTCCTCAGTGCGCGAAAACATGCTACGAACGAGTTCGACGCGGGAACCAGCGTCGAACTCAAGCGGTCCACAAAACTGTGGACCAAAAACTGACCGAACTGAGGACCAAAAATCGATTTTGAGTCACGTAAGTGATTGAAAATATTGGATAAAAAATATGGAACGTGGCACGTCACTCGCGCCATTTCCTTCCTTAAAATTTTCAACTTTCCTGCCCTCTACCAAATCGTCAGTACATACTGGCCCTGATCGGTTTGAGGCCTTTCGGCACTGATTATCTGATAACCACCCAGTCAAAAGGGCAGTAAAGAGCCGGGCTTTACCTTTTGGCAACCATGGTGCTTGAAATTGGGTTACCTTGATGGTGGTCCCTTGATGCTTAAATTGCGCAACTTGCTGTTGAATACATTTTTGCCTGCTGTCTGTGTACTGGGCATTGCGTATAACTGCCTCATTGCGATCAACGGTGAGGAAGGCATACGCGCGCGCGCGCTTGTCAATGAGCGCCTTCAGGAGAAGCAGGCAGAACTGGAAGAATTGCGCCTTGTGCGCGCCCAGTTGGAAAACCGTGCTGATCTGTTGTCACGGCAAAAGCTCGACCCTGATGCGCTGGACGAAGCAGCCCGGCAGATGCTCGGATATGCAGCACCGGGGGAATATGCCTTATCAAGACAGGAGTTTGAGCGTATTTTGCGCGAGGGCTCAGCTGCCAGATCGAAATAATTGATCTCTGCCTGTTTCCTATCAGCCAGTGAAAGGGTTATAGGAATATACCTCAGGCAAGAGAGAGACAATTATGGCCAAAGCTACCGCGACGCCCAAAAAGAGCAATCTGACCGCCACCGGCGAAGAGCTTCTGTCCTATTACAAGGATATGTTGCTGATCCGGCGCTTTGAAGAAAAGGCTGGCCAGCTCTACGGCATGGGGCATATCGGCGGTTTCTGCCATCTCTATATTGGTCAGGAAGCTGTCGTCGTGGGCATGGAGGCCGTCAAGAAAGAAGGTGACCAGGTTATCACCGGTTATCGGGATCATGGTCATATGCTGGCCTGCGGAATGAGCGCCAATGGCGTGATGGCAGAGCTGACCGGCCGCGAGGGCGGATACTCCAAGGGCAAGGGGGGCTCCATGCACATGTTCTCCAGCGAAAAGAAATTTTATGGCGGCCACGGTATTGTCGGGGCGCAAATCCCGTTGGGAGCTGGCCTGGCTTTTGCCAACAAGTATCGCGGTAATGACAGTGTCAGCCTGACATATTTTGGCGACGGTGCTTCCAATCAGGGGCAGGTGTTTGAAGCCATGAATATGGCGCAGCTCTGGAAGCTGCCTGTGGTCTTCATTATCGAGAACAACCAGTATGCCATGGGCACTAGCGTCAAGCGGTCACACTCTGAAACACATCTCTATAAAAGAGGCGCCAGCTTTGGCATCCCCGGTGAAGAGGTTGATGGTATGGATGTGCTGGCCGTTCGTGAGGCAGGCCGAGGCGCGATGGAACATGCACGTACCGGAAAGGGGCCTTTTGTCTTGGAGATGAAAACCTACCGCTATCGCGGTCACTCAATGTCAGATCCGGCAAAATACCGAACACGCGATGAAGTTGATAACATCCGGGAGCACTCGGACCCGTTGAAACGATGCGAGTCATATATCTATGATGGCAAGCACGCGACCGAAGAAGAGCTCAAGGCGATTGACAAGGAAATCAAGAAAGTCGTGAAGGAATCGGCAGATTTCGCACTCGAAAGCCCGGAACCGGCACCTGAAGAGCTTTATACGGATATTTTTGCCTGATATTCCTGACGCTACTGTCATTCACGCTGTCTTTTGCAACATCTTGCCCTAAACTCATTCTCAACAAGAAGGAGTGGCGAGATGTCCAATACAGATACACCGTTCAAAGATAACCTGATGGCTGGCAAGGTGTGTTTCCTGTCAGGGGCGACCAGCGGGATCAATCGCCAGATCGCTGTGCGCTTTGCGAAACAGGGTGCCACGATCTATGTGGTCAGCCGCAGTCTCGACAAGGTGAATGATACGGTTGCTGAACTGGAGGCTTTGGGCATCAAGGCAGCGGGCAAGAATGTCGATGTGCGATCCTACCCGGATGTTGAAGAGGCCATAAATGACTGTCTCGAAAAATTCGGGCAGATCGATATGGTTCTCGCTGGTCAGGCTGGAAACTTCCCGGCGGGTGCCGCTCAGATGTCTGCCAATGCGTTCAAATCCGTGATTGATATTGATCTTCTCGGCACATTCAATGTCTGTCGTGCCGCGGTCGAGCACCTGAACAGGACAGATGGCAATATCATCGCCATCACGGCCCCTCAGGCGACCAGACCATGGCTGTACCAGTCGCATGTTTGTGCCGCGAAAGCCGGTGTTAACATGCTGATCAAATGTCTGGCGCTGGAATGGGGGCCGTCAGGCATTCGGGTGAACGCAATTTCCCCGGGGCCGATTGCGGATACCGAAGGGATGAAACGCCTCGCCGGAACCGCGGAAATGCTGGAGCAGACCACCAATAGTCTGGCCCTGCGGGAACTTGGCACGAAGGATGATATTGCAGATGCAGCCTTGTGGCTGTGCAGCCCTGCGGCAAGATATGTCACCGGCACCATCATAGAGGTTGAAGGCGGTACATCCCTTGGGGATGCGTCGGGCGCGCTAAAGCTCTAGGGCTTGGCCACGCAACGTATTGAACTGAGACTTGCATCCATTTTTCAAACTGCTAATCAACTTGTAGAGGGAATCCTGCCTTCCGAGAGATCTGAACCTGCAACATAAAGAGGTTGTTGATGCCAACGCCGTTCCTGATGCCAGCCTTGTCCCCCACCATGGAAGAGGGGACATTATCAAAATGGCTCGTCAAGGAAGGGGACACTATCTCGTCGGGCGATATTATTGCCGAGATAGAAACCGACAAGGCCACGATGGAAGTTGAGGCCGTCGACGAGGGTGTTATCGGCAAGATCGTTGTTACCGAGGGCTCAGAAAACGTCAAAGTCAACGATACGATTGCGATTATTCTCGAAGAGGGAGAAAGCGCTGCCGACATTGATAGCGCGGCAGCCACAAAATCGAGTGCTGATAACGAGTCTGTGCAGTCTGCACCTGAGCAAAAAGAACCCGCCGCTTCTCCTCAAGCCTCAAGGCCTGCATTCGAAGCAAAGCCTGAAATTGACATCCCCGAGGGCACCAAAATGGTTGAAACGGTTGTGCGTGACGCCCTGCGCGATGCCATGGCCGAAGAAATGCGTCTGGATGAAGACATCTTCGTGATGGGCGAAGAAGTGGCGGAATATCAAGGCGCCTACAAGGTTACGCGCGAGTTGTTGCAGGAATTCGGAGAGCGACGCGTCGTTGATACGCCGATCACCGAATATGGCTTCGCCGGTATTGGTGTGGGCGCGGCGTTCGCGGGGTTGAAGCCGATAGTAGAATTCATGACCTGGAATTTTGCCATGCAGGCGATCGACCATGTGATCAACTCGGCGGCAAAAACGCGCTATATGTCTGGTGGTCAGATGGGCTGCCCGATTGTGTTTCGCGGGCCAAATGCCGCCGCCTCTCGTGTGGCCGCCCAACACAGCCAGGATTATTCGGCCTGGTATGGCAGCGTGCCAGGGCTGATTGTCATCGCGCCATACTCAGCAGCTGACTGCAAAGGTCTTCTCAAGGCGGCTATCCGCAACCCGAATCCGGTCGTCTTTCTGGAGCATGAACTGCTTTACGGCGACAAGGGTGACGTGCCCGATATGGAAGACTTTGTTCTGCCGATTGGCAAGGCAAAGGTTGTGCGGGAAGGCGCAGATTTGACAATTTCGGCGCATTCGCGCGGTGTGATGTTTGCGCTTGCAGCGGCTGAGTTGTTAGCTGAGGACGGTATTTCAGCTGAAGTGGTGGATTTGCGCACCATACGCCCGCTGGATACGGAAACTGTGATCAATTCCGTGAGGAAAACCAACCGCCTTGTCACTGTCGAAGAAAGCTGGGCACCGTTTGGTGTCGGGGCGGAGGTCGCGTGGCAAGTTACGCAAAACGCGTTTGATTACCTGGATGCTCCACCAGCGCGGGTGACCCAGGAAGACACACCGCTACCATATGCAGCCAATCTTGAAGCCCTGAGCCTGCCAAATGCGGACAAGGTGGTCGCAGCCGCCAAATCTGTCCTCTATTTGTAGGCACGAGATGAGGCTCGCACTGTGCTGCTGATGTGGTAGACTGGTCGCAGCATAAGGAGTGGGGAAAATGCGTTTCATAAGCTGGATATTGATACTGCTTGTCGTCGGGGTTGCTGCCATGATCTGGCTGGCACCGGACACGCTCATCGAGAAAGTGGACCCGGTTGCGGACAGATCGCGAGCCTGGGTCGAAAAAAATATCAATCGGTTCCGCGGCAATGATGGTTCTGAGCCGGTGGTTGCAGAGCAGGATACTGGTGACGGGCAGCCGTCCGGCCAGATACTTGCCGGCCCGGTCATTGAGGCACCTGTAACTGCTACACCAGAATTACTCGCAACGAATTTGCGTGAGACGAGTTTCATTGCCAATCATCCCGGCAAACCGGATTTGCCAGAGATTGCCTCAATCACACCGGAAGAGACAGTTGCCAGTTTCACGACAACGCGGGTGCAAACGATCGTCGGCGGTGTTGAGGACGATATATTTGAAGTGCCGTGGCTTGTTGGTCTGCGTGTTCATACCGAACGTGTTTTTGACGGACGCCTGCTGATTGCCACAGAATTATGCGGTGGCGGTGTTTACAACAGCCGCTGGATTGTGACGGCTGCACACTGCGTCGAGGGGGCCTTCAACGAGATAGAGATCATCGCCGGTGCTACCGACCTTGACAGCCCACTGGCAATTCGCCGGGTTTCCCAACGTGCCTATATTCATGCCGGGTACGAACGAAACATACTTCGTGAAGATATTGCCCTGATTGAACTCGCAGAGCCGCTGCCGGACTTCATTCCCCCGGCACCATGGCCAACCCGCGAAGAAGCTCTGATGATCCCGACTGTCGAGACCGTTACGGGACGAGGGTTTGGCACAACCGAGACCGGGTTTGCCTCCAATTCGCTGCGTAAGGTTGATCTTGATGTCGCCGAGTCGACATTACGGGTCATTCGCGTGGCGGATGCCGATGGCGAAGTAAGAGGGCTCTGTCAGGGGGACAGCGGCACACCGGTGACGGCTGAAATAGATGGTCGTACTGTGATTATCGGCATGGTCTCTTTCACTGAGGCTGTGTTTGGGGCAGAAAACTGCTCGACGCCGGGTTTCGTCGCAGGCCTGGTCAGTCTTGAGGGGTATATTGATGACATCGACAGCCTCGTCAAATTCTGCTCTGCGGAGCCTGAGAAATGTCACGAGACTGAAGTCGCTGTCCTGCAGGGGGAAACTCTGGCACAGGATATCCTTGTAACAGAACAACCGGTTCAGCCTGCTCTGGCTGGACAGCAATAATCCGGAGAAAAGAAGACGATGCCAACGCCCATCCTGATGCCTGCCTTGTCCCCGACCATGGAAGAAGGAACGCTTGCGCGCTGGCTGGTCAAGGAGGGGGATGAGGTGTCGTCCGGGGACGTGATTGCTGAAATCGAAACAGATAAGGCGACCATGGAAGTGGAAGCCGTTGATGAAGGCAAGATCGGTAAGATTCTGATTGATGAGGGCGCGGAAGGCGTAAAGGTCAACGAGACCATTGCTGTGCTACTGGAGGAGGGTGAAACAGAAGCAGATATTGATCTGTCTGCGTCTGAAAAACCGGAAAATTCAACCGCGTCAGCTGAGACATCCAGCAAAGCCGAGACACCGGCTGCAAATGGTCACGATGAAAACGCCGCTGCGCCCTCTGGCAACAGTCAGCGGAGACCCGACACGTCGGGTGCAGATGGTGATCGTGTCAAGGCATCTCCGTTGGCAAAGCGTATGGCGGAAAATGAGGGGCTCGATCTTGGGCAACTCACTGGTTCCGGTCCCCATGGACGCATCGTCAAACGCGATATTGAGAAAGCGCTAAAGGAAGGTACAGGGAAAGCATCCGCTGCGTCCAAAGCCAAACCGCAGCAAAAAGCGATCGCCTCTGTGCCTGTCGCCGGTGCACTGGATGAACGCCTCTATCCCGTAGACAGTTACGAAGCCATCAAGAATGATGGTATGCGCAAGACCATCGCCAAACGTCTTGGGCAAAGTTTTAATCAGGAAGTACCGCATTTCCCGCTCAACATTGATTGCGAACTGGATGAGTTGCTGGCGTTCCGCAAGGACATCAACGCCATGTCACCTGAAAAAGGTGAAGACGGCTATTACAAGATTTCAGTCAATGATCTGATTATCAAGGCATCCGCCCTTGCGCTAAAGCGTGTTCCTGCGGCTAATGCATCCTACACAGATGAAGCAATCATCCGTCATAAGCATGCAGATATTGGCGTCGCTGTTGCGATCGACGGTGGCCTGATAACACCGATCGTCTGGAAAGCAGAAACCAAGGGACTCGTCCAGATTTCAGAAGAGATCAAGGATATGGCGGGCCGGGCAAAATCCAAGAAACTCAAGCCGGAAGAGTATCAGGGCGGCACATTCTCAGTGTCCAACTTGGGCATGTTCGGCATCAAGAGTTTTGCCTCCATTGTGAACCAGCCGCAGGGCGCCATCATGTCGGTTGGGGCAGGGGAACAACGCCCGGTTGTCAGGGATGGCGCACTGGATATCGCGACAGTCATGACCATCACGTTGACCTGTGACCATCGCGTCGTCGATGGTGCTGTCGGGGCAGAGTTCCTGGCAGCATTCAAACGCTTTATTAAGCAGCCAAAAACAATGCTACTCTAGGCTGCGCAGGCTTGGTCGGAGCCGACAGGTTCTCTGCCTTCACAGTTCTATTTTAAGCCGAACTGCTCAAGTGCTGCCTCTGCGATGGGACCACCCCATTCCTGCACAAAGTGACCCGCTTCTGCTACTTCCAGCGGTTCCGGACAGTCTTTGATAATCGACCGCAGGAAATGCATGGCAGGAGGCCCCAGCACCGGGTCCTGCATCCCGATCGCCATGAAACTTTCGCCCGCCCAGTCCTCAGACCAGAATTTGCGTGCTGCCAGAGAGGTTTCTACGCCTTCAGCTGAAAGCGGCGTCAGGTCCTTGCCCTGTTCCTTCATCATCACGAGTTCAGGAAAGCGCCGTACACCGCCTTTATAGGATTGATCGGGATATGGTGCTGCATAGGCTGCTGCCTCATCATCAGACAGAATCGGGGTTGCCCGTTGCATCAGCCCCGCGACGTCAAGATCAGGGTTCGCCCGGTTGAAGGCGCGCCATGCAGAAAACCCTTCACCGGCTTCTTCGCCGCCGGGCAGACCAGTATTCATTACAATCAGTCTGGAATACCGGTCAGGTGCTGCCATGGGAAGCGTCAGGCCCAGAAGGCCGCCCCAGTCCTGCACAACGAGACAGACATTTTTGAGGTCCATTTTTTCCACAAAAGCCAGAAGGGCGTTGCGGTGAAAATGATACGTATACACCTCATCATCCGAGGGTTTGTCAGAGCGGCCAAAGCCAAACATGTCAACCGCCACGGCCCGATGTCCTGCTGCCGTGAAGACCGGCATCATCTTGCGAAACAGATAGCTCCAGCTAGGCTCGCCGTGAATGCAGAGAAAGGTCACCCCATCCGCGGGGCCCTCGTCCACATAATGCATCCGAAGTCCCTCATAGCCGGGCAGGTCGTCAATGTAATTTGGGTTGAAATCCCAGCCGGGCAGATTTTCAAACCGATCCTCCGGCGTACGCAAAGCAGCAATGGCCATCTCTCTAGTCTCCTCCTGTTTCAGATACCATCTCGCAGTCAGCACAGACAGGCAAGCAGGATACCACGGTGAAAACAGCTTCTTCGGTCAATCTTCTGTGAATTGACGCAGCGAAGTCCACCCGCTTAAACCGGCAGTAAGACCATTTATCACCGGAAAGAGCCCTATGACCATATATCAGAACATTCTCGAAACTGTCGGGAACACGCCCGTTGTCAAGATCAACCGACTGGCCCCCGAAGGCATAGAGATGTTTGTCAAAGTTGAGGCCTTCAATCCCCTGGGCTCCGTCAAGGACAGGCTTGCGCTTGGTGTGATCGAAGCGGCAGAGAAGTCAGGTGATCTGAAGCCGGGTCAGACAGTTGTGGAGGCAACAAGCGGCAATACCGGCATTGGTCTGGCTATGGTCTGTGCCCAAAAGGGCTATCCGCTTGTGATTACCATGCCTGAGAGCTTCAGTATCGAACGCCGCCGGTTGATGCGCTTTCTGGGGGCGAGAGTTGTGCTCACCCCTGCAAAGGAAAAAGGCACGGGCATGGTCAACAAGGCAAGAGAACTGGCCGAGCAAAATGGTTGGTTCATGACCCGACAATTCGAGAATGAAGCAAATCCGGACATGCATGCGCGAACGACAGCACGCGAAATTGTCGATGATTTTCAGGGTCGTGCGCTGGATTATTGGGTAACGGGGTATGGCACGGGTGGCACATTGTCCGGTGTGTCGCGGGTATTTGCGAAAGAGCTGCCAAAGACCAAAATCATTGTCAGCGAACCAGATGGCGCGGCCCTGTTCACCGATGGAACGCCGCAGGCACGCAACGCGGACCATTCTCCGGCCGCAAGTCATCCGGCATGGTCACCTCATCCCATTCAGGGCTGGACTCCTGACTTCATTCCTTTCGTTGCACAGGAAGCGATTGATGCCGGCACTATTCATAAGGTGCTCAAAGTCAAAGGCTCTGACGGTATGCACTGGTCACGTGAGCTGGCTCAGAAAGAGGGTATTTTTACAGGCATCTCCGGTGGCTCAACCTTTGCAACTGCGATGGATGTCGCGCTGCAGGCAGAGAAAGGTTCATCAATTCTCTGTATGCTGCCGGATACAGGGGAGCGTTATTTGTCTACACCATTATTCACTGATATTGAGGCGGAGATGAATAACGAAGAAAAATCGATTTCAGCTTCAACACCGAATTATCAACTCTAGAAAATATGAAACTCACTGCGACACCAAATTCTCACTTCTCGCGTAAAGTCCGTCTGTTGATGGACCACCTTGGAATTGAGTACGATCTTGAAGATGTGGGAAATGTCGCCGAAGAGGATGCGGCCGGTTTCGCAGGTAATCCACTGATGTCAGTGCCTGTTCTGAACGATCAGGGGCGCAGCATTATCGATTCTGACCATATTGCTCAGTATATTGTGCGCACATATGACCCATCAGACCAGTATCACGTATTAACACAGGAAACTGTCTATCTGAATGCACGCGCCGTGATGAACGGTATTATGGCAAATGATGTAAAGCTGCTGCTCTCGGCGCGCACAGGTTTGCATCCCGCTGATTATGATTATTTCAAGAAAGCAAAATCGTCCATTGTGCTCAGTCTGGCGTGGCTTGAATCACACAGCGGGCTTTTCGGTCTAGAAAACAATACCTATGCTGATTTTCATCTTGTCAGCATGTGGGATCATCTGGATTTCTATAATGTCGTCGCTATGGAATATCCCTCCCTGGCGGGCGTGGTAAGCAGGGTTTCCATTCAGAAACTGGTAAGTCATTCTGCTCCGGCCAAGTAGTGAGGCTAACTGCCGTACAGCAGATCTGGCAGCCAGGTTGCCAGTTGTGGAAAGAGCGCCAGTGCTGCGAGTGCAATAATCTGTATCAGCACAAAAGGTAAGGCACCTTTGTAGATTTGCGCTGTGCGCACGCTGTCCGGTGCGACCCCGCGCAAGTAAAATAGCGCAAAGCCGAAAGGTGGTGTCAGGAAGGATGTTTGCAGGTTGACAGCCATCATCACCCCGAGCCAGACGGGATCGACCCCCATGAGCAATAGAGCAGGGGCGACAAGCGGCACCACCACAAGCGTGATCTCGATAAAGTCCAGGAAAAAGCCGAGCACAAACATTACCAGCATCACGGCAATCACTGCGCCCGTTACACCGCCTGGAATGTTTGAAAGAGCATGAGCGACTGTCTCGTCCCCCCCAAGCCCGCGGAAAACAAGCGAAAACAAGGCTGCGCCGATCAGAATGGTGAAAACCATTGTGGTAACCGTCGTGGTTTTTTCCACCACGGGGGCAAGCATTTTTTCTCTCAGAAGGGCAAAAAGGCTGGACGCAAGGCTTAAGGCAATCAGGATGCAGCAGAGTGTGGCAAGGAAGATGCCCAAGGTTTCCAGACCATTGACCTGTTGACGACCGACGCGCAGGTCCAGCGTTATACTGAGCAGAAGCAGGACCGCAGTTGCGAGTGTTCCGGCGATCAACAGTGGCCGTCCCTTCCAGTCAGTTTTCGGGCAAACCCTAAAACCTGCGATCAGGATCGCGCCTGCCGCGCCAACGGCTGCAGCTTCTGTCGGGGTCGCGATACCACCCAGGATTGATCCCAGAACGGCAACGATCAGCAATAATGGCGCGGGCAGTGTTTTCAGTGCGGCGATGAGGATGTGAGAATATGTTGCACCCGTTTCCTGCGGAATTGCTGGTGCGGCTTTGGGATTAAGCAGGGCGACCATAATCTGATAGGTGAGATAAAAGCCAACCAGCATCAGCCCGGGCAGGAGGGCGCCGGCAAAAAGGTCCCCGACGGAAACTGTTTCCGGTGCATAAACGCCCTGTTGTAATTGTGCTTTCTGCCAGGCGTTTGATATCTGGTCGCCCAGCAGGATCAGTACGATCGAAGGTGGAATAATCTGACCGAGTGTGCCAGCTGCGGCAATCGAGCCCGAAGCAAATGCCGGCGAGTAACCCCGTCGCAACATGGTCGGCAGCGACAATAATCCCATGGTGACAACCGTTGCACCAACGATGCCGGTGGAAGCCGCCAGCAATGCGCCAACGATTGTAACAGAAATACCCAGCCCGCCGTTCATGCTGCCGAACAGCTTGGCCATATTGTCGAGCAGTTCCTCGGCAATTCTGGATTTTTCGAGGACCACGCCCATCAAGACAAAAAGAGGCACGGCAATAAGGACCTGATTATTGATGATCCCGAAAATCCGTATGGGATACGGTTCAGAAAAAAAGGTGACGTCAAATGCTCCCATGGACAGGCCCAACAAACCATAGAGCAGGGCCGTGCCGGCAAGGCTGAAGGCAGCTGGATATCCTGCGAGCAACAATACGCAGAGGGTCACAATCATGGCGATGTCCAGCCATCCGGCGCAGGCACACCAGCAAATGATGAGGCTGTCGATAAACTCCGCCATCTAGTTTGTGACCTGTCTTGTAGGGCGCAGTACCAGCACGGCTTTTGTGGCGATCGAGAAGCCAGCCATGGCCAGCAGTGCGGCGAAGATCGGTATCAGGCTTTTCATGATGAAAACCGCCTGAATACCTGATGCCTCACGCGATCCTTCCATCACATCCCATGCTCTGGCAACATAAGGCCCGGCTGCCCAGATGATCAGAATGCAGACCGGGAAGAGGAACAGATACGTTCCGACAAAATCCACAATGGCTTTGCGTCGCGCCGATGCGTCCCGATAAAAAATATCCACCCGCACATGCTCATTCTGCAGCAAGGCATACCCTGCTGTCAGCAGGAACAGAAAACCGAACATGTAAATGATGCTTTCCTGTAGCCAGATGAAGTTAATGCCAAAAACATATCGCATCACGACAACGCCGACCTGGACGAGTGCCATGATGAGCGCGAGCCACATGACGGTGCGGGCGACAGATGTGTTTATCGTGTCAAAAAGAGCAGCAAGATGTTGGCATACGTCGCGAAGGGCAGGTGCGCCAGTGAACAACAGGGCAGGCGGCAGCAGCATCAGCAGGCATGACAGCGCTGCACTCAGCATAAAGATATTTCCGATTATCTCGAGCATTTTCAGAGGTCCAGCAATTCCCGTCTGACAGCCATATAAGCCTCATCAGAAATGCGGTTCCATTCTGCGCCAGCAAGTAGAGCCTCACGATAACTGTCATAGATGCGCGCTGACAGATCGTCTTCGGCGGCGATCTCCTCGAAGACGATTTTTGTGTTCCTCGCCAATGCTTCCATAACATCTTCCGGCATCTGGCGCAGTTGCACATCATGCTCTTCAATCAGGGTTTTCAGCCCGATCGAATTATTATGCGCATATTGAGCAATCATCTGATGGTTTGCGGCGCGGCAGGCATTTTCCACGATGGCCTTTTCCTGTAGGGAGAGGTCATTCCAAAGCTCGAGGTTCATCCCGGTTGAGAGCATGGCGCCAGGTTCATGAAATCCTGGCCAGTAATAGAAGTTGGCCTCGCGATAGAACCCGAATGCAATATCGTTCCAAGGGCCAACCCATTCGGTCGCATCAATCGCACCGGACTGAAGCGCCTGATACAACTCGTTACCCGGTAGGGAAACAGCTGTCGCACCTGTCCGACGCATCACTTCGCCGCCAATACCGGGCATACGGATTTTCAGCCCGCGCAGGTCTTCAAGGGAGTTGATCTCGTTTTTGAACCAGCCGCCCATCTGGTGGCCGGTATTGCCAGCGCCAAACGGTTTGATATTGTACGCACCAGCAAGCTCATCCCAGAGCTGTTGTCCGCCGCCATATTCAATCCAGCCCATAATCTCCGAGATCGTCATGCCAAAGGGCACGGAGGTGAAGAAGGCATAGGCGCGCGAGCGGGATGTCCAGTAATATTCGGCCCCATGATAAAGGTCTGCGGAACCACCAGAGACAGCATCGAAGGAATCAAATGCGCCGACCAGTTCCCCGGCGGCGTAAAGAGTTACGCGCATCTTGCCGCCGCTCATTTCAGTAATGTAGCGGGCGACATTTTCAGCACCGTCACCAAGGCCGGGAAAGTCACGTGGCCACGTGGTGACCATCTTCAGTTCCCTGTCAGCGATGCCATTTATGCCAGCCTCTGCGACAGCGGGGCCGCCGCAACGCTCCTTGCATTCGCAGCCCGCGGCCAGAGTGGCCGCGCCAAGTGCGCCGACTGTCATGAACTTGCGCCGGTTCAACCGTTTTGAAGGTGTGGTGTTTTGCGGCAGACTGTTTTCGTCGGGGGTGTTAGCCATCCCTTTTCCCCTTATTTTAGGAGCAGTCTGGCTTTTTTCGGCGGTCAGGTCCAGCGCCGCTGTTCAACCGGATGCACGATTGACGGAAGTCGAAAAGGCATGTGGATCAAATCAGCGACGAGAATTGTTCTGTAACGGTTGCCAGCCATTACTGGTCCATTCTTCCAGTGGCTTGAACCTGGCTTTGTAATCCATCTTGGCGCTGCCATCGACCCAGTAGCCCAGATAGACATGCTGGAGACCCAACTCTTTTGCATAGCTGATATGGTCGAGTATCATATGCGTCCCGAGACTGCGCAGGTCTTCATCAGGGTCAAAAAAACTGTAAACCATGGAAAGGCCATCCGGCAGCCTGTCCGTCAGGCAACAGCCCAGCAGCCGGTCCTCACCATCTTCTGATACCTGGCGATATTCCAGAACAAGCGTATCGACAGAAGTCTGCTCAATCATGCTTGTGTAATCCAGCACTGTCATGTCGGACATACCGCCATCTGCGTGCCGGGCATCCAGATAGGCGCGTAGGATCGAAAACTGCTCGCTTGTCGCTTCCGGAGCCGCGTTCACCCGGATGACATCACGGTTTTTATTGCGGATGCGCTGCCAGGATTTCCCGAGACTGAAATCTTCTGCCACGACCCGAACAGGCTTGCAGGCCGAACATGTGTCACATGCTGGCAGGTAAACGATATTCTGGGAACGGCGAAAGCCGCGTTGTGTAAGCAGGGCATTCAACTGGGGGGCTGCAGGCCCAGACAGAAAGGAAAAGACCTTTCGCTCCTTGCGCCCGTGCAAATAAGGGCAGGGGGAAGGAGAGGTCAGGTAAAATTCCGTCCGGGAGTGTTCGAAAGGTTTGGTCACGCTGTAGATACTCTGCTCATGCGCTAATACGCTATGAAATGCCGCTTTGGACGGCAAGGTGTATTATCTGTTTAAGGGGCTGTTGCAAAAGACATGCTGCTTTCACGATGAACCTTGAAAAAATCTAAAGAAGCCCGGTCATGCGGAAATAAATTGGGGCCACGATCGTATAAACCACCCAGAGAATTAGGATCAGCGGGATCCCGATCGTCAGGAAATCCCTGAACTTATAGTGTCCGGGTGCCATGACCAGCAGATTGGTCTGGTATGCAACGGGCGTCGCAAAAGAGCAGTTGGCCCCGAAGATCACCGTCAGCAGCAAAATAAGCGGATCAATTTCTGCCGCAACGGCTGCGTTGACAGCAATCGGCGTGAACAGAACCGCTGTGGCGTTATTGGAAAGTACGTTGGTGAGGGCGGCAGAAAGAATAAAAAACAGTGAGATCAGCAGTATCGGACCGCCCACCTGCGCCATAGACACAAGCCAGCCGCCGATCATCGCAGCACCGCCGGTCATCTCGAGAGAAATCCCCATAGCCAATGCCGACCCGATCAACAGAAAGATGCGTCTGTCTATAGCGCGTGATGCCTGGCGCACATTGAGGCAACCAGCTGCCACCATCAGTGTCGCGCCCAGAAAGGCTGAAATGGCAATCGGGAAAAGGCCGAGCGCCGCAGTGCCAACGACCATCGAAAAAATCATCGCAGCCCTGCGTGCTCTGCCAGGTTCCGGCAGGCCGGTCATCGACCACTCAAGCAGCACAATATCCTTGTCTGTCCTCAGGGCGCGCACATCTTTTATGTCTCCCAGCAACAGCAGCACGTCACCGGCTTCGAGCCGAATTGAATGCATCTGGGACCGGATCATCCTGCTACGACGCTGGATACCCAGAATCACACAGTTGGTCTGATACCGGAAGCCTATCTGGGCGATGGTGCGTCCGATCATGCGCGAACCAGGCGCGACAATGGCTTCCACCATGGTCAGTTCACCCCCGGCATTGTTGTCTTCCTGAATGTCAATCTCGCTCATAACCCCGGCAAGAATATCCGGCTTGGAGCGCAACAGGTTGGTCAGGGCCTTTCGTGTCGCTGCAATAATGACCGTGTCATGCAATCTGAAGACGAAATCATCGTAAGGTGGCAGCATCGCTTCCTCGCGGCGCTGGACCATACGCACCGTCACATCAGGCAGGTCCGGAAAAAGACCTGCCACAGCACCGCGCCCGATCAGCGGATGCCCCCGGCTGATTTCGATCTGGGCGATGAACTGTTTCCCGTCACTCTCGCCCCCATGAACATTCTGGGCGGTACGATCCGGCAGCAACCATCTGCCGGCCGTCATCAGATATATGCCCCCAACGATTGTGAGCACGATACCGATCGGGAACAGGGCGAAGAAATCGATCCTCTGGCCCGTCACATTGGCAAAGGCTTCCACAGCCAGAAGGTTTGTGGATGAGCCGATGATCGTCAACATACCGCCAAAAATGGACATAAACGACAGAGGGATCATCAGCCGGGACGTACCCATTTTGCTTTGGGCGGCGATGGCGGCCATGATCGGGATGAACATCACCACAACAGGCGTGTTATTGAGAAATGCGCTGATCAGAACGACAAAAACAAAAACGGCTGCAAGCGCCAGGAAGCTGTGCTTCTCATAGGCATTCACCAGCATTCTGGTGGGAAACTCCAGCGCACCGGACTGAAACATGCCCTGGCCGATGATCAGCAGACCCATGATTGCGAAGAGGGCGGGGCTTGCAAATCCACTCAGCAATATGCCTGAATCCAGCACATTTCTGCCCGCATCATCTTCCACCGGGAAGAAATGAAAGAAAACAAGCAGCATGATGACGGCGCTCGCCGAAACCATTTCCATGGAAAAACGGTCAAGGCTGTAGAGGATCACCATGCTGCCGATGATCAGCATCGTCACCCACATTTGCCAGTCGCTGGTAAGTAATTCCTGCATCATCAATAACTAATCAGATTCTGTGGCTGTAAGCTTGCTTCAATAACATGTCGTGTCTGCAGGTGGGGTCCTGGTACCCGGAGGCGGCCTTTCAGCAGAATATCCCTTGCATCCACATACAGGAGCGTGCTTGACCTTGGATTTGCTGGTTTTTCTGAAAGAAACGGTGAGGCTGAATGAAATCTGATCCTGCTGATCTGAAAAATACGTTTGCCAGATTTGTGACTGGTATAACGATTGTATCCTGCCAACCTGAGGGGCAGGATGTAGAGCCGATAGGGCTGACGGTCAATTCATTCACATCAGTTTCGCTGAATCCGCCACTGGTATTGTGGTGCATTGATAAGTCCTCCAGCGTCTTTGATGCTTTTGCAACGTCAGACAACTATGCCGTGACAGTATTGAAAAGTGATCAGGCGGCACTGTCGGGCCGATTTGCCACTCCTGGTCAGCATGGCTTTGAAGGCCTTGAGACGGAGACGATGGTAACGGGTGCGCCTGTTTTGACAGAGAGGCTGGCAGCATTGGATTGCCGCGTGGAGGCAAGGCACGAGGCAGGGGATCATATGATTCTCATCGGGCGCGTCGTAGAAATCGATTACAGCGATCAGGCCCCGCTCATGTATGTTGGCAGGAGTTACATGGAAGGCCCTGTTATTACAGAGGAAAGCTAAATGAAGTGTGCATTTCTTGGCTTGGGGGTGATGGGGTATCCTATGGCTGGGCATCTGGCAAATGCCGGTCATGAAATGACAGTTTACAATCGTACAGAGGCAAAAACGTCTCAATGGTCACAGGATTACAAAGGCACGGTCGGCAAGACGCCTGAATTGGCCTCTGCAGAGGCAGATGTTGTTTTTGCCTGTGTTGGGAATGATGAGGACAGCCTTGCAGTTGGAGGGTCTGCGATAGCAGTCATGCCGGCAGGCAGTGTCTATGTTGATCACACAACCACTTCTGCTTCCTGTGCTGAAAAGCTTGCGGCGATTGCTCGCGAACGACAGGTCGGTTTCGTTGATGCACCGGTGTCGGGCGGGGAAGCAGGGGCAGTAAACGGCGCCCTGTCCGTGATGTGCGGTGGCGCTGCGGAGCATTTGAAAGTCGTCAGTCCGCTTATGGCGAGTTACGCCAAGCGAGTAGTTCATATCGGGCCGGTTGGTCATGGCCAGCTTTGCAAATCAGTCAATCAGATTGCCATCGCCGGCCTTTTGCAGGGTCTTTCTGAAGCTGTTGCGTTCGCCAAGGCTTCAGGTGTCAACACAGACAAGACGCTGGAGGCCATATCGGGGGGGGCTGCACAGAGTTGGCAGATGGAAAATCGCTGGCACACTATGGTGCAGGGCAAATTCGATTTTGGCTTCGCAGTAGAGTGGATGCGCAAAGACCTCGATATTGTGTTCAGCGAAGGCGACAGGTTTGCGGCGGACCTCGCTGTCACAAGGCTGATTGATTCATATTATGAAGACGTTGAAAAACAGGGCGGCAAGCGCTGGGATACATCCAGCCTCGTCAGTCGTATCGACAAATCCTGAGGGGGTTTTATGCCGGCTGCGCCAGCAATTCTGCGACTTCGAGTGCGAAATACGTAATAATGCCGTCTGCTCCGGCGCGCTTGAAGCAGTGCAGGGATTCCAACACTGTTTTTTCGCGATCCAAAGCGCCGTTCTCAGCGGCCGCACAGATCATTGCGTATTCTCCTGAAACCTGGAAAGCAAAGGTTGGCACCCGGAAGGTATCTTTTACCCTTGTAACCATGTCGAGATAGGGCAGGCCCGGCTTTACCATGACGCTGTCCGCGCCTTCCTGTAAATCAAGGGCAACTTCACGCAGTCCTTCATCCGCATTCAACGGGTTCATCTGGTACGTTTTTTTGTCACCCTGCAAAACATTCTGTGACCCGATGGCGCCGCGATATGGCCCATAAAAGCTGGAAGCGTATTTGACCGCATAGGACATGATCTGCGTATCGGTCAGGCCTTCAGTCTCAAGGGCCCGACGGATTGCGCCGACGCGCCCGTCCATCATGTCGGATGGTGCAACAATATCAAACCCGGCTTTTGCTTGCAGTACGGCCTGCTGGCAGAGAATATCAACCGTCTCATCATTCAGAATGATGCCGTCCTCAAGAAGCCCGTCATGACCATGGTCTGTGTAGGGATCGAGCGCAACATCGCAGATCAGACCAATATCCGGGACACTGGCCTTGATGGCACTTGCTGTGCGGCACATCAGATTGTCAGCATTCAGGGCTTCGCCTCCACCAGGGGAGCGTTCTTCAGTGCCGGTGTAGGGAAACAGCGCCAGCGCTGGAATGCCAAGCCCTTGTGCCATTGCGGCGGCTTCGACAGCTTTGTCCGGAGAGAGGCGATATACACCCGGCATGTGCTCAACTGGCTCTTTGACATCATGGCCATCCTTGAGAATGACAGCCCAGATCAGGTCGTACGCTGACAGGCTTGCTTCAGCATGCAGGTTTCGTGACCAGTTACTGGCGCGCAGCCGCCTCAGTCTTGTGTACGGATAAGATTGTCCGCCACCAGTATAATCAGCCATTTAATCGATACTTTCTGTCTCAATGCAGGTCAGTTTTGAAAGCCGGGGTCTCATAAAGAAACAATCCGCTTAACCACACTTTAGTCGTTCGCCACTATTGTTTTTCGCTGAGTAGCGTACCTTGTGTCAGAGGCAATAACAAATGGTAGCAGAAGCAACACTAAGCACCCAGTTGGCAGGAACTGTAGGGGAAGACAATGAGGGAGACCTGAAATCGGTCTACCTGAAATTGTTGCACCTGATTGAGCGTCTGCATAGGCAGCTCCTTGATGTCATCAAGGATGAATTGGAACGACTGGGCCAGGCTGACATAAATGCCGTGCAGGCTTTGCTCCTGTATAACATTGGTGATGCGGAACTGACTGCTGGCGAATTGCGCTCGCGCGGCCATTATCTGGGCAGCAATGTGTCCTACAATCTCAAAAAACTGGTTGAAGCAGGCTATATTCGCCATGAGCGCAGCCAGACTGACAAACGCTCTGTCCGTGTTTCGCTGACAGAAAAGGGAACAGAAGTGCGTCATACACTTGTGCGCCTGTTTGACCGTCAACTGGGCTCTGTTGTTCAGGTCGGCGATGTCAATGCCGGCATGATTGGCGGCACCAATGTTGCGCTTGAGCGGCTTGAGCGTTTCTGGTCTGATCAGATTCGCTTCCGTCTCTGAGATTCATTCTTATAAATCCCTGAAATATTTGGTGAAAGCGTCTGCCAGACCGTTGCAGGTCTGGCCTTTTTTACGCATAAATGCATATAGTTCTGACAGGACAAATTCGGGGATACCTTAAATGGTAGATTATGAACGCGCGTTTGATGCAGCTGTGAAAGCTGTAAAAGCGGAAGGCAGGTATCGTGTCTTCGCCGACCTTGAACGCTGCAAGGGCAGGTTCCCACAAGCAACCTATTACGGATCAGACGGCGAGAAAGAAGTAACCGTCTGGTGTTCCAATGATTACCTCGGTATGGGGCAGAACGAGCATGTCGTGAACGGCATGAAAACGGCTATCGATAAAGTGGGTGTCGGGGCTGGCGGCACCAGAAATATTGCCGGTACGACCCATTTCCACGTCATGCTCGAAGAGGAACTCGCCGACCTGCATGAAAAGGAAGCGGCGCTGCTGTTTACGTCAGGTTATGTCGGGAATGAAGCAACGCTTTCAACGCTTAGCCGTATCCTGCCGGATTGCATCATCCTGTCCGATGAATTGAACCATGCCTCGATGATTCAGGGTATTCGCGGCGGCAAGGGGCCAAAGCTGATCTGGCGCCATAATGATGTCGAACATCTCGAGAGCCTTCTCAAAGACCTGCCCATCGACAAGCCCAAAATCATTGCTTTTGAATCTGTCTATTCCATGGACGGTGACGTTGCCCCAATCGGTGCAATCTGTGATCTGGCTGAAAAATATAATGCCTTTACCTATCTGGATGAAGTCCACGGCGTTGGGCTTTACGGCTATAAAGGTGGCGGCGTAGCGCAGCGTGACGGCGTAGAACACCGGATTGACCTGATCGAAGGTACACTTGGCAAAGCGTTTGGTGTGATGGGCGGCTATATCGCCGGCTCTTCAAATCTGATTGATGCCGTACGTTCTTACGCGTCCGGGTTCATTTTCACGACAGCCCTCTCGCCGGTTCTTGTGGCCGGCGCACTGGAGAGTGTCAGGTTCCTGAAAAAAGCTGGCGATCTTCGCGATCAGCATCAGGAGCGTGCTGCGCGCATGAAAGCAATTTTGCGCGAGGCAGGTCTGCCGGTCATGCCGTCCGTGAGCCATATTGTGCCGGTCTTTGTCGGCGACCCTGTGGCCTGCAAGGAGGTTTCTGACCGTCTGCTGGATGAGCACAATATTTATGTGCAGCCTATCAATTATCCAACAGTGCCCAAAGGGACGGAGCGCCTGCGCTTTACCCCAACGCCGCTCCACACAGATCAGCACATGGAGCAACTGGTACAGGCGCTCGACAAGGTCTGGGTTGAGCTGGACCTGAAACGGGTCGCAGCATAAAAAAAGCCCCGTTTACCGGGGCTTTTGTTTGTTCAATCAGGCTTTTCTTTTCTTGCGCGTGACCTTCTTCGTGGTCGTCCGCTTGGCAGCGCCAGCTGCTTTTCCAAGACCAATCTTCTTGGCGAAAGCTGATCTCTTCTTGGCATAATTGGGGGCGACCATCGGATAATCTGCGGGGAGGCCCCAGCGACGACGATACTCTTCAGGTGTCAGGCCATATTGTGTGCGAATATAACGCTTGAGCATTTTAAGCTCTTTGCCATCTTCAAGACAGATGATGTAATCCGGCGTGATTGACTTGCTGACTGGTATAGCCGGCTCTTTATTTGTGAGCCCGCCGCCTTCACCGGCGTTCAGCGCATTCAGCGTTGAGTACGTGCTGTGCAGCAGCGAGGAGAGTTCCTCGGCAGAAGCTTTGTTATTACTGACGTAAGCTGCGACAATATCTGTCGTCAGATTAAGCAGATCATTAACGTCGTGGGCATCATTTTTGCCTGCCATCAGCTATCCCTTTCTGGTTATAGCCCGTCTCTGGCATCTGGATTAAATGCGCGGGCTTCTGAAGTTTACACAATGATATGATATACCATAACTTTGTATGAACTTCCGCTTAACGAGATGTTATATCATTATCAAGGCCTTAGAGCACATTTGCTGCTGCTGCAGGCGAGAAATTGTCAAACAAGCGTATCCAGAGTTGGCTGAAAACAAGAAACTCAACCGATGGTTAGGGGGCTGGCAGCGCTGATAGTTGACTTTGAAGGTGAGCAATTTACGGATACCTGACAGATAATTCTTCAATACTGGCGGCAAACAAATGAACACAATTTCTTCTCCAGCAGCTTTCTTTGGTACAGGTTTGGCTGATGCGGACCCTGATCTGGCTGAATTTGTCAGCCTTGAGCTGAAACGACAGCAGGAGCAGATTGAGCTGATTGCCTCGGAAAATATTGTGTCACGCGCTGTTCTTGAGGCGCAGGGCTCTGTTCTCACTAATAAATATGCTGAAGGCTATCCGGGCAGGCGTTACTACGGTGGCTGCGACGAAGTGGACAAGGCCGAGCAACTGGCAATCGCGCGGGCGACGCAGCTCTTTTCCTGTAAACATGCTGTCGTGCAGCCCCATTCTGGCAGTCAGGCGAATCAGGCCGTGTTCATGAGCCTGCTGAGACCGGGCGATACATTTATGGGTATGGACCTCGCCGCTGGCGGACATCTCACCCATGGCAGTAAGGTCAACCAGTCTGGTAAATGGTTCAATGCTGTTCATTATTCTGTGAATGAAGATGACCATCTGATTGATTATGGCCAGTTGGCAGAGCTGGCTGACAGGCACCAACCGAAGCTAATTATTGCCGGTGGCTCGGCCTATTCCCGGATTATAGATTTTGCGAAATTCCGGGAGGTCGCAGACAGCGTTGGCGCCATGCTGATGGTCGACATGGCGCATTTTGCCGGTCTTGTTGCCGGAGGTATTTATCCAAGCCCGCTGGAACATGCGCATGTTGTCACGACCACGACCCACAAAACCTTGCGTGGCCCGCGTGGCGGATTGATCCTGACCAATGAAGACGACCTTGCCAAAAAATGCCGTTCTGCCCTGTTCCCGGGGCTGCAGGGCGGCCCGCTCATGCACGTGATTGCTGCCAAGGCGGTTGCCTTTGGTGAGGCGCTGCAGCCTGAATTCAGGTCTTATGCGCAAGCGGTCGTCGATAATGCCAAAGCCATGGCGGATGTTCTGGTTGAGGCCGGATATGCGGTCGTCTCTGGCGGAACAGATACGCATCTGGCCTTGATTGACCTGCGCCCAAAAGGTGTGAAGGGTAATATGGCTGAAGAAAGCCTCGAGCGCGCAGGCATTACTTGCAACAAGAACGGTGTGCCGTTTGACCCCGAAAAACCGGCTATTACCTCGGGGATCAGGATTGGGTCGCCAGCGGGGACAACCCGGGGCTTCGGTGTGGATGAGTTCCGTCTTGTCGGCAGCCTGATTGCGGAAGTGCTCGATGGGTTGGCCGTAAATGGTGATAATAATGAAACCGCAGAGAAAGCCGTCTTCGCCCAGGTCCGGGAGCTGACTGACAGGTTCCCGATTTACAGCTGACATTGTGACCGCTAGAGCAGAGAGCCGGTAGACAGGAGGCACCCCATGCGCTGCCCGTTTTGTGCCAGTGAAGATACGCAGGTTAAAGATTCGCGTCCCACGGAAGATGGTGCGGCTATACGGCGTCGTCGTTTGTGCGGCTCCTGTGATGCGCGCTTCACGACATTCGAGCGGGTGCAGCTGCGGGAGTTGGTCATCCTGAAAAGTTCCGGCAAGAAAGTGCCCTTTGATCGGGAAAAACTGGTCCGTTCCATCAGTATTGCTGTGCGCAAGAGAGAGATTGATCAGGACAAGGTTGAAACCATGGTTTCAACCATTGTACGCAAACTGGAAGCATTAGGGGATACGGAGATCGGCTCAAGCGTTCTCGGGGAAATGGTGATGCAGGGACTGCAGGAACTGGATGAAGTGGCTTTTGTTCGGTATGCATCCGTGTACAACAACTTCTCCCGGGTTGAAGATTTCGAGAAGTTTCTGAGCCGCATGGCCGGACAGTCAGAGTAGGGCAGGTTTTGGTAAAAGCGGTTACAGAAATCAGTGCAGATGTTGATGCGCGTAACATGGCACGACTTGCTGCCGTGCAGGCATTATATCAAATGGAACACGCGGGCAGTGGCCTCGAAGGCGTTATTCGCGAATATCGGGATCACCGCCTTGGCGGAGAGCTGGATGGCGCCATGTTGCGTGATGCAGATGCCGAATTTTTTGAGGACATGCTGCGGGGTACCGTAGAATTGCAACACAAGATTGATAATTTTATCAATCGACTGCTCCGCGAAGGATGGTCATTGAAGCGTCTTGATGCGACGGTGCGCTCTATATTGCGCTGCGGTGTTTACGAACTTATCCGGCGGGCGGATGTGCCTTACAGATCTATTATCGATCAATATACGGATATCGCTGTATCCTTCTTTGAAGAAGGCTCTGACGAGGCCGGTCTGGTCAATGCTCTTCTTGACAAAGCCTCATCCGAGGTGCGTACGGAAGATGATCTCTAGAGCGGGCAAGCCCTATGGTTGTCGCTAAAGGCCTTGATGAATTCGGCCTCATCAGAAAATTCTTTGCGCCACTTTCAGGTGAGGGCAGTCTTGATCTTAAGGACGATGTCGCTCGCCTGGGTTCAGAACTTATTGTCAGCAAGGACATACTGGTTTCCGGGGTACACTTTTTCGCAGATGATCCGCCGGACCTGATTGCCCGCAAGGCACTTCGGGTGAATATCTCTGACGTGGTGGCGAAGGGCGCGGTGCCAATCCACTATATGCTAGGATGTGTTTTTCCGAATACAACGGATGAGAAGTGGGTTGCCTCATTTGCTGACGGGTTACGTCAGGATCAGGCCGAATTTCAGCTCTCGCTACTGGGCGGTGACACCACGAAAGCGCCAGGCAACAGTCCCATGGTTGTTTCGGTAACAGTCTTTGGCAAACCGTTTCGTCGGAGCAACATTGTGCACAGATATGGGGCCTGTGCTGGAGACAATATATTCGTGAGCGGAAGCATTGGTGATGCCGGGCTCGGTCTGGCGATCCGGGCTGGTCAGATGACTGACAGAGGAAAGCACGCGGCATTTCTTGAAGAGCGTTATCTGCTGCCGCGCCCGCGGTTGGCTCTGGCAGAACCTATAGCAAAATATGCCTCTGCCTCTCTTGATATCTCGGACGGGCTCCTGGCGGATGCAGGGCATCTGGCCCGCGCATCAGGGACAGACCTGATGATTGTTTCAACTGATCTGCCCCTGTCTGAAGCCGCACGGCTCTGGGTAGATGAACAGACCGACACAAGCCAGGCTCTGACAAGGCTTGCAACTTGTGGTGATGATTATGAAGTACTTTGTGCGGTTAATCCACAAAATACGGACATGTTCGTGGCTTCAGCTGACGATGCGGGTATCGCAATTACCCAAATAGGCAGATGCGCCGCAAGCGGAGAGGGGGCGGTTCAGTTTGTGTCGTCTGAGGGGCGTGAGATCGAAGCGCAGCAGGCAGGCTACAATCACTTCAGGTCCGGTTAAGGGCCACCAGGGCCTTCGCCTTCTCCGGTGGTTGGCAGCTGGCCGACATTGCCGACAAGCTGTTCAATGATAGAGAGTTCCTTACCGCGTGTCGGGGTCTCACGATCAACCAGTTCGATTTGCATCCCGTCTTTCAGGGCATATTCGTTGACTTCAGTTACCTTGCCATCGCCGTCAAAATTGAAGGCAACGACGGTACGTGTCGTGGTCTGGGTCTGATAATAAGCGCGGGCATTACTGGTTGATGAAATATAATACCATGTGTTGTCATTCAGGGAGGGCACGATGGATGGTTCACCATAACGGGCCAGCACACTGGTTTTGGTATCAATACCCGCTTCAGCGGTCAGCTCATTCTCACCGCGCTCAATAATATAGCCATGCCGCGCACGGGTGGACACACATGCTGCGAGAGTGGCAACTACGCCGATAAGGACAATCAAACGAAACATATCACACCTGTCTCAGACCAAAGGAATTTCTATGTATAGTATGTAGCGGCGCTTTGCCAAGCCGCTTACATAGTCTGACTGTTACAGATACGCCATGAACGGACGCATTTTTGATGATATTCTCTCTTTTCAAGCCCGATGAAGTGCATGAGGCTGCATCTGACCTCTATAACGACATTGTCGAACAGGCACGCAAACCAGTGTTTTATCTGGCTCTGGAAGTGCCTGATACAAAGGAGGGAAGGTTCGATCTCATCACGCTGCATATGTTTCTTGTGCTGAGGCGCCTCAAAACAGAACCCGACACCAGCGGCCGCTTTGCCCAGAAACTGTTTAATGTCATGTTTCGCAACATGGACCATTCGCTCAGAGAGATGGGCGCGGGAGATCTGACTGTCGGCAAGAAAGTGCGTGTTCTGGCCGAAGCTTTTTACGGCAGGGTCAGCGTCTATGGCGCCGCGCTGGACTCAGACGATCAAGAGGCTTTGCTCAAGGCGCTCGGGCGCAATATTTATGATGATGAGGCCTATGACAGGGTGGTCCTGCGCCGGCTTGCTGAATATATCTCCCACACAGAATCTGATCTCTCCAGTCAGTCGGTTGACCGTCTAATGCTTGGCATTGTCCGGTTCCCCGAACTTCAAAGCGCTGATGCGTAAGGAATCTTGATGACACAGACTACCAATGCAAAGGGCTCCAGAACTGTCGTGCCGCTGTCTGATCTTGATGATTTGGAAAAGTCGTACCGGATCGAGCTGTCACCGACCCAGCTACATGAGGCGGCAAACAGGCTGGATATTCCGGACATTGAGACATTGGAAATCGACTTCCACATCAGCAAAACCGGCCCCCTCATCGGTTTGCGGGGAACGATGAAATCCGTCCTGAAAAGAATCTGCGTCGTTACGCTCGACACAATGGAAGAGAAGCTGAACGTGGATTTCTCGATTGATTACACTACCGAAGCCTTGCCCGACTCTATTGGCGATGAGGAAATTTCGCTCGAGGAAGATGAGCCAGAACCATTAGAGAGTGAAAGTCTCGATCTTCTCGATATTGCGGTGCAACAATTAGCGCTGGAGATGACCCAGTATCCCAGAAAAGACGGGGCAGAACTGCCCTCTGAAGGTCGGGACGACAGGAACCTGTCTCCATTCTCTGTATTGAAGTCAAACTAGAACCTCAGCACAGATTGATCTCAATCAGCCCCTCAAGAGCGACGTTGCATCGCTGCGCGGACTCTGTATTTTGAGCGCAGCAAACGAAAAGTTCGAACAGGTCATGTCAAATCAGAAACTGTCGATAGCACTTGATGTCATGGGGGCTGACAAGGGCATTGAGACCCTTCTTACCGGTTGCCGCCAGGCTTTCGATAAAGGTTTGCAGGCTTCTGTTCTGCTGACAGGTGATGAAGCGCAGATTGCGCCGCATCTGGCGGCTGTTGGACTGAACGCTGAAGACGGTCGTGTCCAGATCCGTCATGCAGAAGAAGTTGTCACCATGAACGATAAACCGACGCAGATCATGCGCCGGGGGCGTAAGACGTCAATGTGGGCAGCCATCGAAGCGGTCAAGAATGGCGATGTGGCTGCGGCCGTATCGTGCGGAAATACGGGCGCCTTGATGGCCATGTCTATTCTCCAATTGCGTATGATCGAAGGCGTCGATCGGCCCGCGATCACGGCTCTCTGGCCTAATACACGCGGGGGCAATGGTGTTGTTCTGGACGTCGGGGCAAATGTTGAAGCCAACGAAACGCAACTGGTGCAGTTTGCGATCATGGGGGAGGCATATTACCGCGCCCTGACAGGCAAACAGAAACCAAAAGTTGGCCTTCTGAATGTTGGGGCAGAAGAACTGAAAGGTCATGAATTGATCCGCACGGCTGCCACAACGCTGCGCGAAGCAGACCCTGAGATGGACTTCTATGGTTTTGTTGAAGGAGATGATCTCGCGAAGGGGACAGTCGATGTAATTGTCACTGATGGCTTTACCGGCAATATCGCTCTCAAGTCAGCAGAGGGAACAGCCAGAATGATCGGCGGCTGGGTGCGCGACTCTCTCACGGCAACCTTGCTGTCAAAACTTGGCGCTGCCCTGATGATGGGGTCACTTCAGAAACTGAAATCCAGGATGGATCCTTCGCGCGTCAACGGTGCGCCTTTGCTCGGGTTGAATGGTCTGGTGCTGAAGAGTCATGGGGGCAGTGAGGCAGAAGGCATTGCAGCAGCGTTGTTGACGGCAGAAAATCTGGTGCGCAATCCTTTCCGCGACGAGATCAAGACCACAATTGCGCGTGTTGCCCGCCGCACCGAGCGCGCGCTCGGTCAAGCAGAAGATGATATAAAGAGCCAGCAAAAGGCCGCAGTATAATGAGTTTCAAAGCCGTCGTGAAAGGTGTTGGCAGTTATCTCCCAGCACAGGTAGTGACCAATGAAGATCTGGCACGCAGAGTAGATACGTCAGATGAATGGATCACTGAGCGCACAGGTATCCGGCAGCGATGCATCGCTGCGGAGGGTGAGCTTACGTCAGATCTGGCAGTCGGGGCGGCAAAACGCGCGATGGACCACGCGAAACTGGGGCCAGAGGATATTGATCTGGTGATTGTTGCAACGGCAACGCCAGATATGACATTTCCGGCAACGGCCGCAATCGTTCAGGCCAAACTGGGTATCCGGCAGGGGGCCGCGTTTGACATTCACGCAGTTTGCACAGGGTTCGTCTATGCCCTGTCCACGGCAGAGAAATTTCTCGCCTCCGGACAGCACCGGCAGGCGCTTGTCATTGGTGCAGAGACATTTTCCCGTATTCTCGATTGGGAAGACCGCACCACCTGCGTCCTTTTCGGTGATGGCGCCGGCGCAATGGTGCTTTCAGCCGTGCCGGAAGAAGAAACAGACGGGAAGGGCATCATTTCAAGTTGTCTGAGATGCGATGGCAGCATGGTTGACCTTCTATATGTGGATGGCGGTGTCTCCTCAACGCAGACAGCAGGACACTTGCGGATGCAGGGCAACAAGGTATTCCGGGAAGCCGTCAATCGCATATCATCAGCCATGATGGAGGCGGCAAAAGAGGCTGGCATCGAGCCGTCAGAAATTGACATCTTCGTTCCGCATCAGGCCAACCAGCGCATCATTGACGGGGTCGTCCGGAAGTTGGGGATCGGAAAAGAACGGGTGATTTCGACCATCGCCAAACATGGCAATACATCAGCTGCTTCCATTCCACTCGCGTTTGATAGTGCTTTGCAGGATGGCCGGATCAAATCCGGCGATCTGGTCATGCTGGAAGGCATGGGGGGCGGGTTGACCTGGGGAGCAGCCTTGCTGCGTTACTGATCCCGAGCTGGCGCACATAAAACTGCCATATTTCAAGGGCTTAATAGACTTAGTTTATTGACCTTCGGGGATAGTTTTGGCTATTTTACAATTATTACACATTGGGGAAATGCCATGAGCAACAAAACTCTAACGCGAGCAGACCTCACCGAAGCCGTCTATCGCAATGTCGGCCTCTCGCGTAATGAGTCATCGGAGCTGGTTGAAAATATACTGGAGACGATTGCTGACCGGCTTGAAGACGGGGAAACGGTCAAGCTCTCTTCTTTCGGTACGTTTTCTGTGCGGGAGAAGAATGAACGCATTGGCCGCAATCCGAAAACAGGCGAGGAAGTGCCAATCAAGCCGCGCAGGGTACTGAGTTTCCGGCCCTCCCATGTCCTGAAAGACCATATCAACAAGACCATGCAAAGCGGGGAAAGCAGGAACAGGGCAGCTGAGTGACAAAATCTCCGGATGCTTTTCGTACAATAAGTGAGGCGGCAGAGCAGCTCGACCTGCCTCAGCATGTCTTGAGGCATTGGGAAGACACTTTTGGTTATATCAGGCCCATGCGACGTGCTGGCGGGAGACGGTTTTACCGTACCTATGACCTGGAACTTCTGAACGGCGTGCGCACCTTGCTGTATAATGAGAAATACACAACCAAAGGTGTGCAGCAGATCTTCAAGGATAATGGCGCGCAATATGTTGCCGAGATCGGGCGCAAGGCATTTGCAGGCGAGCCTCACGATGCAATCACTGAGACATCTCAGGCAGAGACGCAGACGGAAGAAATGGCCTCCGAGACAGAAACCGTGGAGCCGAAGACAGATTTGCCATCGCAGGAACTGGTCGAGCAGCTTGGTGACATGTTGAAAAGGCTTGAGTCCGTACAGGACAGCCTGGACGAAGCGTTACTTGCCGTCGATACAATTACGGCCATGGACGACAGATAATAAAGAAGAGGCGGATCCTGCGGACGGATAAACGCATCATTCGCCTGATAACTTATCTGACCAGCCTGCCCAACACTTCCACATAATCCGTAATGATACCATCAACGCCAAGATCAAGAAGTTTCTCCATTTCTGCGGGGTCGTTAATCGTCCAGACGTGAACACGGATATTACGTGCCTGCGCTGCGCTCAGAATGCGCGGGTGTACGAGGTTGAGGCCGCTCTGCTCTTGAGGAATTTGCATGGCTAGGGCAGGGGTGGGGACAAAGCGCGAAAGCCCCAGCTTGGCTGCAATGACGAAATAGGTGACCTCGTCTGCGGACATGCTTGTTGCCACGTCGGGGCAGGCTTTGCGAAAGGTAGTGAGCGTATCATGATCGAATGAAGCGACCATAACCTGATAGGACATATTCTGGCGTCTTATCTCTGCGCACAGCTCTCCTGCGGCTAAAAGGCGTTCAGGACCAGGTTTGATTTCAATCAGCCAGCGCGCATCAGGATGCTGTGCCAGCGCGATATCCAGCCTCGGTACACCAATCTCTCTTTCCAGCGCATCAGTTGATACGGTATCCGCCCTTGCCTGTGAAACATCCTGCCACGTCATGTCGGCAACAGCGCCGTTCAGATTTGTGGTCCTGTCGAGTGTATCGTCATGCAACAGGATCAAAACACCATCCCTGGTCCGTTGAACATCTGTTTCGAGAATATCAGCGCCCATAGCATCGGCCATCATCAGCGCCGGTAGTGTGTTGGGCGGCTGAACGCCTTGCCCGCCACCATGCGCGATGATTTCTGCACGCGCTTCTGGTGCATTTTTGAAATAGCGATGTTCTGCTTGCGGCGATACCGGCCACAGACAAAGCGTAAATATGGCAACTGCCATGACGGCCAATATGACGTATTTATTCATGGTTCCTCCACCTGAGACCTGCTTTAGCACAGATCAGGACGGAGTGAAATCAGGCAGCCCTGCTGTTCCCCTAGTGTAGACTGGTCTCACCTTCGGGCCCTTCTTGAAGGAAGTTTATCGCTACTGGTAGCTCGACAATGAACCGGGCACCTTTTGTATAATCAGGATCAAGACGTATGTCGCCATTATGGCGCTGTGCAATCTTGCGGCACAGGGCAAGGCCGATACCTGCTCCCTCAACTTCTTCTTTTCGCACCAGTCGCTTGAAAGGTTCGAAGACTTTATCCTGAAACTCTTCAGCAATGCCTGTGCCTTCATCTTCAATGATGACGCGGCAGATATCTTTATCAGAACGACCGGCGTAAATGCGAATAACAGGGTGGCTATCACCGGCATAGTTGCAGGCATTGGCAATCAGGTTCTGAAATAGTTGTGTCAACATGCCATCTGAGCCAGCAACATGGGGCAGTGGGGACACGCTCAGACGGGCATCTTTTTCCTGCAGAATTATCCGTATCTGATCTGTCGCCTCTGCAACAACACGATCCAGGTCTACGGAAGTCGGTTTGATTTCGGCCGTGTCGGTACTACTGAGGTCATAGAGACTTTTCACGAGGCGTCGCATTCGCTGGCTGCAGGCCATGATAATATCAAGGGCCTCCTGTGCATCCTCTGAAACGGGCGTTTGTGCACTCTCCAGTTCTTCGCGCAGGACATGTATGAATGCCTCACTTTGGCGCAGGGGCGTTTTCAGGTCGTGGGATGCAACAAATGCAAAGTCCTTCAAACTCTTGTTGAGCCTTTTAAGGCTTTCCTCTCTCTGGCGGAGAGTTTGCGTGCGCTCGTTGACGACGTTTTCCAGTGAGGCAACAAGCCCCTTGAAGCGGTCATCGCGTTCGTAAATAGCCGTGGCAAGATGGCCAAGTTCGTCAGGGCGCGTGCTGATTGATTGTATAGTTTGTTCCCCGCGTTGTGATTTGTGCTGTGCCGCTACACTCAAGCGCACCAGGGGGCGCACGACAGTTTGCCGCAGCAGTTTGTAATGAAGGTAAATACCGACAGTCGTTGCACAGATAACAAATATCAGGATCGGCAGGATAACGTTAATCGCCTTACTAAATATATATCCCCGGTCTACGGCCATCACCAGCGTCCACTCAGGCCCTGCAATCTTCTGAAAAGTCAGATAATAATTTCCAACGGTCTGCATTTCTGCACCAGGGTTTTGGGTAACAAGTGCAGCTATTTCCTGCAATCTCAGGTCTGTTGCCAGTTCTTCGGCCAGGGCGAGATTATTTTCGGAAGAAGTCAGCAGCGCCGGGTGTGCAATCAGGTCACCTGCGCTGTTGATGAGCATCGGTGTTGCATATTCCACTGCAGGGGTCACAGCCTCTGCGAGCCATCCATCAAGCGGCAAACTGATGCCGAATGCACCCATAAACGCCCCGTTTATATCATAGGGGGTATGGCAGCCGGAGGTGAGGGTGTGGCCTGAATCATCATACATGATGGCTGTGAGGTCAGTGCACGTCATTTTTCTGGTGGGATTGTTCTCAAGTCGTGAATTCACCTCGAAGGGCTGGCCAGTGAAGTCCATATCCGCTGGGGCTGTCTGGCGATAAAAGCTTAGCCTGTCGGGTCGGTGCGGGGCAAAAATGATGAGCTGGTTAGAGGGCGTAAAGAACCAGAAATTATCATAATACGGCTCTATCACAGGACCGATCTGTTTGATGACGTGGTAGGCACTGACAAGCAGGTGTTTTTCTTCGTCACTTATTGTGGTGCCGTTTGAAACAAACCCGCCAATTCCATGCACATACTCACCGTTTCCTGACACAAAGCCGTCGAACATTGCTGGATGAGAGCGGCGCGTGCCATCCTTCTGCAGCGGGAAAAGTCTGTCAAATTCAGTAACTGACCTTTGCGTTGGAATATTCTCCAGCCGATAGGTCAGCAAGTCGATCGCCTTGCGCTCAAGCGCTGTCACCTGATTGAAAATCTCCTGCTGGCTCTGGGCCCGGTCTTTTACATGACGGGTGATCTCAGCGATTTTCTGGCCGCGCAGGCTTTGAAACAGAGCTATGACACATACAACGGCGCAGACCACCACAGTGCTTACGGCTATTATTGTGACCAGTTTGATGATCACTGTGGCCAGTGATTTTTCTGCATCCGTATGGGGTAAGGAAGCGGATGAACTCATTTTTTTGCCCTGTCCCTGCGCAAGGCGGAATATTAACGCGAATGGTTAAAATTATCTGATCTCGAGTGCAGCGGGTGTCGCAAGGCGGTGCGCTTGCTGTTCAATGCTGCGACTGCTAAGGGCGGCAAATGTCAAAACAGGAAAAAATTTCCCGCAAAACGGTCAAGGATATTGCTGGCGCCAAAAATGGCACGCCCTTGGTCTGCCTTACAGCTTATGACGCCCCCATGGCTTCTTTGCTGGATTCCCATTGTGACCTGATCCTTGTGGGGGACAGTGTGGGCATGGTTGTCCATGGTCTGCCGTCAACGGTTGGCGTTACCATGGAAATGATGATCCTGCACGGGCAGGCGGTCATGCGTGGCTCGCGGTTAGCATTTGTTGTCGTGGACATGCCATTTGGCTCTTACGAAACCAGTCCCGATCAGGCTTTCATGAATGCTTCCCGGATTATGAAAGAAACCGGCTGTCAGGCGGTGAAGATTGAAAGCGGCACTTACGCGGCAGACCAGATAAGGCATATGGTCGAGCGTGGCATTCCGGTCATGGGGCATGTTGGATTGCGGCCGCAGGCGGTGAATGTGGATGGCGGTTTCCGGGCGAAGGGCCGCAATGACTCAGAGCTTGAGCGCGTCATTGCCGAAGCGCGCGCCGCGGATGAGGCTGGTGCTTTTGCGATTGTCATTGAAGGCGTGGCCGAGGAACTTGCTTCCGAAATCACCGGACTGGTGTCCTGCCCGACGATCGGTATTGGCGCGTCTTCTGCCTGTGACGGGCAGATCCTGGTGACAGACGACATGCTGGGTATGGTTGACTGGACGCCCAAATTCGTGCGGCGCTATGGTCGGCTGAAAGACGAGATAGTTTCGGCAGTTGAGGAGTATGCCGCTGACGTGCGGGCGCGCAGTTTCCCCGGGAAAGCCGAGACCTACCGTCTTCGAAAAGACGACAATTAGAGCCACCTGTTTCCTGTGGCGGTTATTGCTGACGAATTGCACTGGTTTTACGGCGATTGCCATTGATCTTGACGGCGGACCTTTCTAGGTTCCGGCAAAACATCGCCGTTCTGTCGTGATCGGCAAACCCTGTCAGAAGGTAATACTAGACGATGGCCAGTTCTGAATTTCTGCTTAATTATCTGCCGATCCTGATCTTTCTCGGGCTCGCCAGCGTTTTCGGTTTGCTGTTTCTTGTCCTGCCGATGGTACTCGCCCCGACAGCTCCTGACCCTGAGAAGGTCTCAACCTATGAGTGCGGCTTTGAGGCCTTTGATGACGCGCGCATGAAGTTTGACGTGCAATTCTACATCGTCGCTATCCTGTTTATTATTGTCGATCTTGATGTCGCCTTCCTGTTTCCCTGGGCCGTAACACTGTTCAATCCTGAACTGGGCATGGACAGGGATTTCCAGATTTTCGCTTTCTGGTCGATGTTCGTGTTTCTGGCCGTATTCTTCATCGGCTTTGCCTATGAGTGGAAGAAAGGAGCGCTGGAATGGCGCTAGAGGACAAGTCTCCGACTTTACCTGGTTATGGTGTTGCAGCCCGTGCAACCGCGGAAGGGTATAGCCCCACGGCGAAGGACCCGTTCTTCAACCAGTTGAACGATGAACTGGCTGACAGGGGTTTTTTTACGGCACCCGCTGACGCTGTTATCAACTGGGCGCGCACCGGCTCCCTGATGTGGATGACATTCGGTCTTGCCTGCTGTGCTGTTGAAATGATGCAGGCGTCCATGCCGCGCTACGATCTGGAACGTTTTGGCATGGCCCCACGCGCCAGCCCGCGCCAGTCTGATCTGATGATCGTCGCGGGCACGCTGACCAACAAGATGGCACCGGCTCTGCGCAAGGTCTATGACCAGATGCCAGAGCCGCGCTATGTTGTGTCCATGGGCTCCTGCGCCAATGGCGGTGGCTATTATCACTATTCCTATTCTGTCGTGCGCGGTTGTGACCGGATCGTCCCGGTTGATATTTACGTACCGGGTTGCCCGCCAACAGCTGAAGCGCTGGTCTATGGCCTCCTTCAACTACAGAAAAAAATCCGCCGCGAAGGCAACATTGTCAGATAGGTACCTTACCCTCTTAATGAACTGAAATTCCTAGCTTGGCCTAATATTACTTTTCAGTTAGGATGGTGGCCAAGAAATTTTGGTGAAGGGTTATGGTAAAGTTTTTTCTGGGTTGTTTTTTTACTTTAATTTTGTTTTCTTCAGCTCTTGCAAGTGAAGAAACAGAAAAGGCTTGCCCCGGTTATTTAACTGATGGAACTGAAAATACTATCCAAAGAGCTATCAGACTAATTGATAGAAAACGAGTTCCTGATACAGCAGACTACCAGGCTGCAATAGACACGCTTACAACTTACATTGACTCGACTGCAGATATCTGTCCGTTCGATCTCGCCTCCCTTTATGAAATACGTGCTGGTTATTCTCTGAAGTTGACGCCTCCCGATTACGAATCAGCTGTTGCTGACCTTGAGGCAGTTCTGGATCTTGATGCTCTATTTATAGATCGTGAAACAAAGGCTGGAACAACAGGCTCTTATATCTATTACGCATACGGATTTTTCGAAGACGCTGAGCGTTTAATGTCTAAGGTTTTTGCGCTAAATGCTACCAGCGAAAGGCATAATTACTTCCGGCTCGCTGCGGCTATGTATGCTCAAGGAAAGTTTTCAGAGGCACTGGAGCCTGCCAGGAAGGCTGTTTACGAACCAGTTTTGAGCCTGAGAATGCATTCTTTGATATACTGGATAGCATATATTTCGAACTGGGAATGATCTCTGAGAGGGCCGCACTCTATTCATCATATGCTGAAGCCTTACCTGATATAGAAAAGTATACATCTGGCGTTCTCCAGTTCTCGAATGGGGAGGGGCCGGTTGTCGGAAGGGTTGACCCTTCGTCTTTTGACTTTCTTGGCATTGAGAAGATTAATCGTGATGCTTACATTTTGAAGCGTGTTCCACCACAGTATCCATCTGGCTGTACAATAAAAGTACCGGTCAATGTTCGGCACCGCGTTACTGTCGAATTTGATATCACGGAAAATGGATATGTCAGGGACCCTAGGGTAATCAGTTCCGATTTTGAGTGTCTGGAACTTGTATCGATGCGAGCTGTCAGCAAGTGGCAATATGAACCGAAATTATTGAATGGATCTACTGTGCCGAGGTTTGATGTGCGTACTACATTCGTGTTTGTGCTGCAAAACTAGGTATCTACTGAGATAGTTATGTTGCAGGTTTAGCCGGGTCTATATAAGAAGCCTGATAAGATACAGGATTACGGTATAAGCCGTGTGTCCGCTTTCAGGATGATACATGACTGAAGACCTTATAGAATTGAAAGAGCATATTGAGGCGAAGCTGGGCGAGGATCTCTCGGTGGCCAGGCTTGAATATGACGAGTTGACCCTCACAGTGAGTGCCAACACTGTGGTGGCGGTCCTGAAGTTCCTGCGTGATGACAGGCTATGCCGGTTTATCCAGCTGATTGACCTGTGCGGTGTGGACTATCCCCAGCGCAACAAGCGCTTTGATGTGGTCTATCATCTGCTGAGTATGCACAATAATCAAAGAATTCGGGTCAAGGCGCCAGTTGGTGAAGAAGAGAACATTCCCACAGCGATCGATGTCTTCCCATGTGCCGACTGGTTCGAGCGTGAGGCGTTCGACATGTATGGCATCCAGTTTGAGGGCCACCCGGATTTGCGTCGTATTCTCACGGATTATGGCTTTGAGGGGTACCCCTTGCGCAAGGACTTCCCCTTAACCGGGCATGTGGAAGTGCGTTATGATGATGAGCAGGCGCGCGTTGTCTATGAGCCAGTCAAACTCACTCAGGAATATCGGAATTTTGACTACCTCTCTCCCTGGGAAGGGGCAGAATATGAGTTGCCCGGTGACGAGAAGGCAAGCAGTTGAGCCATGCCTGAAACCGTCACGGGAAAATGTCTTTGTGGAAAAGTGAGCTTTCAGGCGCAGATTGAGGCGCGCCATGCGGGAGTGTGCCATTGCACCATGTGTCAGAAATGGGCTGGCGGTATCACTATCCTGACCGAGTGTCAGAACCTGAAAGTGGATGAAAGTCCTGAGCTCGGGCTATACCGCGCATCAGAATGGGGGGAGCGCGGCTTTTGCCGAAATTGCGGTGCGAGCCTTTTCTGGCGGATGCAGGATGGCAGTCATGCCAATGTTTCCGTGACGGCTCTCGACGGCATCAAGGATTTCACGCTCAACAAGGAAATCTTTATTGATGAGAAACCGGAATGGCATTCTTTTGAGCAGAACACAAAGCAAATGACCGGTGCCGAAGTGATTGCATTATTTACAGAAGGGCAGGCCAACTGATGGCAGATGGGACGAAAATCATCACCGTTGAAGATTCTGCGTCAGACGCATCTTCAGAACGTAATTTCACGATAAATTTTGGCCCGCAGCACCCTGCCGCCCACGGCGTGTTGCGCCTTGTGCTGGAGCTGGATGGGGAAGTGGTCGAGCGTGTCGATCCTCATATCGGTCTTTTGCACCGGGGCACGGAGAAGCTCATCGAGCATAAAACCTACCTGCAGGCGATCCCGTATTTTGACCGCCTGGATTATGTGGCGCCGATGAATCAGGAGCACGCCTTCTGCCTTGCGGCGGAAAAGTTGCTCGGCATTGACGTGCCACGCAGGGGCCAGATCATTCGGGTGATTTACTCTGAAATCGGCCGACTTCTCTCACATATTCTCAATATCACGACGCAGGCGATGGATGTTGGTGCCCTGACGCCGCCGCTCTGGGGATTTGAAGAGCGTGAGAAACTGATGGTTTTCTATGAGCGTGCCTGCGGCAGCCGAATGCATGCCGCGTATTTTCGCGTTGGCGGCGTTCATCAGGATCTGCCGCAAGAGTTGCTCGATGACATTGGCCAGTGGTGTGAAGAATTTCCGCAGGTCTTGGACGATATCGAGACCCTGATCACGGATAACCGGATTTTCAAGCAGCGCAATGCGGATATCGGTGTTGTCTCGAAAGAGGAGGCCTTTGACTGGGGCTTCACAGGGGTCATGTTGC